>NZ_JAKGTN010000021.1:0-93042 GCF_021568915.1 Vibrio sp. McD22-P3 | reverse complement strand
AAGATGGTGCGGAAGGAGAGACTTGAACTCTCACACCTTGCGGCGCCAGAACCTAAATCTGGTGCGTCTACCAATTCCGCCACTTCCGCAACAAAACTTATAGTTAAGAGAGTAATTGGTAAAACTCAATCTTAACGTTGTACTTGAAGGCGAACCTACAAGTTCAAATAAATGGTGGCTACGACGGGATTCGAACCTGTGACCCCATCATTATGAGTGATGTGCTCTAACCAGCTGAGCTACGTAGCCACTCTTGAGAGCGAGAGAATATAATACAAACTACGCTCTAGTGCCAACAGTTTTTCTAAAAAAAACGTTATCACTTAAATTGTGGCTGGGCTACCTGGATTCGAACCAGGGAATGGCGGCATCAAAAGCCGCTGCCTTACCGCTTGGCGATAGCCCAACAAGATTGATTAAAGTGTCAATCACACTAAATATGGTGCGGAAGGAGAGACTTGAACTCTCACACCTTGCGGCGCCAGAACCTAAATCTGGTGCGTCTACCAATTCCGCCACTTCCGCATATTTCCTAAATACTCTAAATAAGAGTGCTTAGGAAATGGTGGCTACGACGGGATTCGAACCTGTGACCCCATCATTATGAGTGATGTGCTCTAACCAGCTGAGCTACGTAGCCATTTCCATATTGTTGATTCTCTTCGAAAGTTGCCTTATCGCTGAGAACGGGGCGCATTATGCGTAGTTGAATTTGATGCGTCAACTTTTTTTGCGAAGAAATTTGCGAAAAAGTGCCGTTCGAGCTTTTTTTAATCAAACCGCTCTGTTTCTGATCTAAATCTGTTGTTCAATTATCATCGCTCTACCAGAAAGTTAATGCGTTTTTGCAAAGTGACTGAACAATGGCAGACCTTATAAAACAACAAAAGCCAGCAGTTGCTGGCTTTTTAATCACTTTAGATGTTCGGTAACTTATACGTTAAAGCGGAAGTGAATAACATCGCCATCTTTAACAATGTATTCTTTCCCTTCTAGACGCCATTTACCCGCATCTTTTGCACCAGATTCACCGTTGTATTGAATGAAGTCGTCATAACCAACAACTTCTGCACGGATGAAGCCTTTTTCGAAGTCTGTGTGGATTTTACCTGCAGCTTGAGGCGCAGTTGCACCAACAGGAATAGTCCATGCGCGTACTTCTTTCACACCAGCGGTGAAGTAAGTTTGAAGAGTAAGTAGCTCATAACCAGAACGAATTACGCGGTTTAGGCCCGGCTCTTCAATGCCCATATCAGCAAGGAACTCTTCACGATCTTCGTCATCAAGCTCAGAAAGCTCTGATTCGATAGCTGCACATACGGCTACAACAACGTTGTTTTCTTTCTCTGCGTACTCACGAACAGCGTCTAAATATGGGTTATCTTCAAAACCATCTTCATTAACGTTTGCGATGTACATGGTTGGTTTTAGCGTTAGGAAGTTTAAGTAGCCAATAGCTGCGAGTTCTTCTTTCGCTAGATCAACAGTACGTGCCATACCACCTTCCGTTAGAACTGGAAGTAGTTTTTCAAGTACGGTTAGCTCAAACTTCGCGTCTTTATCGCCACCTTTTGCTTTCTTAGCGTTACGCTGAATTGCGCGCTCACAAGAATCAAGGTCGGCTAGAGCTAGTTCAAGGTTGATCACTTCGATGTCTTCGATTGGTGATACTTTACCTGCTACGTGAACAATGTTTTCGTTCTCAAAACAACGAACAACGTGACCGATCGCGTCAGTTTCACGGATGTTAGCTAGGAATTTGTTACCAAGACCTTCACCTTTTGACGCACCAGCTACTAGGCCTGCGATATCAACGAATTCCATCGTTGTTGGTAAAATTTTCTGTGGATTAACAATTTTCGCTAGTGCATCTAGACGTAGATCTGGCACAGGTACTACGCCTGTGTTTGGCTCGATAGTACAAAACGGGAAGTTAGCCGCTTCGATGCCTGCTTTAGTCAGTGCGTTAAACAGAGTTGATTTACCAACGTTTGGTAGACCAACGATGCCACATTTAAAACCCATGATTGTAACCTTATTCAGCTTTGAAGGTGTGTAAGCGATTTTGTGCTTTTGTTAGTCCATCTTTTAGTAAGATGTCTAAACTACGGACAGATTCGTCAACGACAGCATCAAGGCATTCTTGCTCTTTTGCTGGCGCTTTTCCAAGGACATAACCCGCCACTTTGTCTTTGTGCCCCGGATGACCAATGCCAATCCGAAGACGATAGAATTCTTTGTTGTTGCCCAGCTTGCTAATGGTATCTTTCAAACCATTATGACCACCGTGACCGCCGCCTTTCTTGAACTTTGCAACGCCTGGAGGTAAGTCTAGCTCATCGTGAGCGACCATGATCTCTTCAGGTTTTATCTGGTAGAACTTTGCTAAGGCTGCGATGGCCTTGCCAGATAAGTTCATGAATGTGGTTGGAATTAACAGTCTTAAATCACTGCCGTTCACTAAAATTCTTCCAGTGAGACCGAAGAACTTAGCTTCGTTTTTTAGCGTAACATTGTGGATACGAGCAAGTTCCTCTACCACCCATGCACCTGCATTGTGACGAGTTCTCACATATTCAGGACCTGGGTTAGCAAGGCCTACAAGCAATTTTATCTGCTGAGTCAACGTTAAGATCTCTCTTGAATCTCAAAAGCGCGGTATGATAGCACACTAAATCTGTACAAAAAACGCGAACACAAAAAAACCACTTCATAAGGAAGTGGTTTTTTCAAATTAGGTGCGAATGTTACTTGCTAGTAAACATTGCTGAGATTGACTCTTCGTTGCTGATGCGACGAATAGCTTCTGCAAGCATGCTAGATAGAGTAAGTTGCGTTACTTTACCTGTTGCAGCCATTTCTTTAGAAAGCGTAATTGAGTCAGTCACGATAACTTGGTCTAGAACCGAGTTTTTGATGTTCTTCGCTGCGTTACCAGAGAATACTGCGTGAGTTGCGTATGCGAATACACGCTTAGCACCACGCTCTTTAAGCGCTTCTGCTGCTTTACATAGCGTACCGCCAGTGTCGATCATGTCATCAACGATAACACAGTCACGACCTTCAACGTCGCCGATTAGGTTCATTACTTCAGAAACGTTAGCACGTGGACGACGCTTATCTACGATCGCGATGTCGATATCACCTAGTGCTTTCGCTGTTGCACGAGCTCGGACAACACCACCAAGGTCTGGAGAAACAACAACAGGATCTTCTAGACCACGGTCAGCCATATCTTCAAGAAGCACTGGAGTACCGAAGATGTTATCTACAGGTACATCGAAGAAGCCTTGAATTTGCTCTGCGTGTAGGTCGATAGTAAGAACGCGGTCAACACCAACGTTAGACAGGAAGTCTGCAACAACTTTTGCAGTGATTGGCACACGAGCAGAACGTACACGACGGTCTTGACGAGCATAACCAAAGTAAGGAATAACAGCAGTAATACGGCCTGCTGAAGCGCGGCGCATTGCATCAATCATTACCACTAACTCCATTAGGTTGTCGTTAGTTGGCGCACATGTTGACTGAATGATGAATACATCGCTACCACGAACGTTTTCATTGATTTGAACAGCGACTTCGCCATCAGAGAAACGGTCAACAGTAGCATCTCCTAGAGAGATGTATAGACGATCAGCAATACGTTGGGCTAGTTCAGGTGTAGCGTTACCAGCAAATAGCTTCATATCAGGCACGGTGGAAACCTCAGGGTTGCGTCCAGTTTAAACAGATTGTAATAGGGCTAATTCATACTTAGCCAAAGTCTCTAGTAAAGGAGAGCGATTGCATCCTTTTGCTACAAAAGCGGAGACATTGTCAGGAAGCATTTCAAGGACTTTTTCTGCCTCTTCCTCGTTGTTAAACTCAGAAAATACGCAAGATCCAGTCCCCGTCAATCTTGACGGCGCGTATTGTAGCAGCCATGAAAGTTGGTTATCAACCTCTGGATACAGCATTCGGACAATTTTTTCGCAATCGTTTACGTAAGGTGAGTCCAAAAGCATTGATAATGCTCGCTTTGGCGTGTTTCTGGTTAAATCAGGATGTGTGAATATATCGACGGTAGCAATACTAACTTCAGGTTTAATAACTAGGTAATACTGTTCTTTAGGGGTAGCTTCAGACAGTTTTTCGCCGACACCTTCAGCGAAAGCTGCGAAGCCGCGAACGAACACAGGCACATCAGCACCTAATGCCAAACCTATTTCCGCTAGCTCATCCGTTGTCAGTCGGGTTTGCCAAAGAAAATTCAATGCTACTAGTGCGGTAGCCGCATTGGATGAACCACCACCAATCCCGCCACCCATGGGAAGAATCTTGTTAAGCTCTATATGAGCACCATAAGTACAGTTAGCTCTGTTTTGAAGCGCCGATGCTGCTTTCCAGATTAGGTTGTCTTCGGTGGCGACACCTTTAATATCTGGGGATAGAGTAATTTGACCACTGGTATTTGCGGTAATAGTCAGTTCATCGCATAAATCAATGAATTGAAACAAGGTTTGCAATTCATGGTAGCCATTAGGTTGACGACCAGTGATGTATAAAAATAGGTTGAGTTTAGCAGGGCTAGGCCATGAAGTAGTGTCGGTGATCATTTTATGCTGGGTCACTGTTTTACTGTCCATTTTGAAACGACAAGATTGAGTTTGGTATCACCTTGCACTAATTGCATCCTAGTCGGCATGGGCAATGAGTTCTCAGTCCCTTCAAGTGAAAAGCTGCGGTACTCATTGTAATCAAGGTTCCACGTTTTGTTGGCAATACGTTTTTGTAAACTGCCGACGGTATTAAATTGGTTTAGCTTATAGGTATCGGCAGTCGCCGGTAGGCCAACCAGCCAATCGCTCAATTGTTCGATTGGGATATCGAGCCCGGTTAATTGCTCAATGAGCGCATTCACATCTTTCCCTGACAATTTTTGTCCATCATACGTTTCGATAAAAGAACCGTTTGGTGTTGAAGTAAGATTAAACACGGTTTGACCAAGAAAGGTAGTCAGACGGACTTGGGTGAAATTATCGGTATGACTCCAATGAAAGTTGAGAGTTTGGCGCTGGTCTGGGGAAATATAACCGAGTTTGCCATTGGCCGTATATTGAGTAAGAGACTCAAGCTCGGTTTTATGTGCTTGCCATTCAACACTTTCTGGCTCTGGAGGCAAACTACTGCACCCAAACAGAAATAATGCCGCAAAAAAATAAAAAAGACGTCGATGGAGTTTGTACATAGGAAACAACTTACGTGATGGTTTATTGTGCAAATTCAATACAATATTGAGAGACTATAGCATCAATCCCACAAACTCAGGAAAACATATTGGTAAGAGACTTTCAATAAATGGTGCCATCAAGTAAAATTCTGGCCTATTTGTCAAATCTGTATCAGAGAATTCGCGTTACATGTCATTGCTTGCTATTGGTATAAACCACAATACGGCGTCAGTGGATCTGAGGGAGAAGGTGGCGTTTCCACCTGAAAAACTCAACAGAGCCCTGAATGAGCTAAGAGAAAATACCAAAGTTAATGGCTCTGTGATTCTGTCGACGTGTAACCGCACCGAAATTTACTGTGATACTGGAGATTCCAACAAATCACAATTAATAGACTGGCTTGTTCGTTTCCACGATGTAGCAGCAGAAGAGTTGAAGCCTTCTCTGTATGTTTATGAAGAACAAGCGGCAATAAAACACCTGATGCGCGTTTCATGTGGTTTAGATTCACTCGTCCTTGGTGAACCACAAATACTTGGACAAGTAAAGCAAGCCTACAGTGATGCCCGTGAGCATCAATCTGTAGAGGGTGGCATTGAGAAACTCTTTCAAAAGACGTTCTCCGTTGCTAAGCGAGTACGTACTGAAACCGAAATTGGTGGTAGTGCCGTTTCTGTTGCTTACGCGGCTTGTACCCTAGCTCGACAAATCTTCGAATCAATTGCTGACTCTACTGTGCTTTTAGTTGGTGCAGGCGAAACCATTGAACTGGTGGCCAAGCATTTGGAAGGTCACGGTTGCAAGAACATGATTGTGGCTAACCGAACCAAAGAGCGAGCGGAAATATTAGCGAATCAGTTTGGCGCACAAGTTATTGCACTTAATGAAATACCTGATGTACTACCTAAAGCGGATATTGTCATTAGCTCAACTGCGAGCCCACTGCCTATTATAGGCAAAGGGATGGTTGAATCAGCGATAAAACAACGTCGCTATCAACCTATGCTGCTTATCGACATCGCCGTCCCACGAGATATTGAATCGCAAGTGGGCGAGTTGAGTGACGCGTATCTATATACAGTAGATGATTTGCAATCTATCGTCGATAGCAATATCGAGCAACGTAAAGTCGAAGCGATTCAAGCAGAAGCGATTGTGAGTGAAGAAAGTGCGCAATTCATGACATGGATGCGTTCACTGCAAGCGGTTGATAGCATCAGACAATACCGAAAACACGCAAACGACACCCGACAAGATATACTGTCAAAAAGTTTACAAGCGTTAGCAGCGGGGGGAGACCCTGAGAAAGTTCTGCTAGAGCTGAGTAATAAATTAACAAACAAGCTTATTCATGCGCCTACAAAAGCGCTACAAGATGCCGCTGAGCAGGGAGATCCTGCTAAACTGATGGTCATCCGACAAAGTTTGGGTTTAGACCAAACTAAATAAGCCTTACCCTGAGAAAAGACTGCAATTATGAAAGCCTCCATTTTAGTTAAATTGGAAACTCTTGTTGAACGATATGAAGAAGTTCAGCATCTACTTGGCGATCCAGAGATCATTGGAGACCAAGACAAATTCCGCGCTCTTTCAAGAGAGTACTCGCAACTTGAAGAAGTGACCAAGTGTTTCCAAGCCTATCAGCAAGCACAAGAAGATCTTGAAGCGGCTGAAGATATGGCAAACGAAGATGACGCAGAAATGCGTGAAATGGCACAAGAAGAAATCAAAGAAGCGAAGGCGACTATTGAGCGTCTTGCGGATGAACTGCAGGTACTTCTTCTACCGAAAGATCCAAACGATGAGCGTAACTGCTTCTTAGAAATCCGCGCTGGTGCAGGTGGTGATGAAGCAGGTATTTTCGCAGGTGACTTATTCCGTATGTACAGCAAATACGCGGAGAAGAAAGGCTGGCGTATCGAAGTGATGAGCTCAAATGAATCAGAGCAAGGCGGCTATAAAGAAATGATCGCTAAAGTGTCTGGTGATGGTGCTTATGGCGTGCTTAAGTTTGAATCTGGCGGCCACCGTGTTCAACGAGTTCCAGCAACAGAATCTCAAGGTCGTGTTCACACTTCAGCATGTACTGTTGCGGTTATGGCTGAAATTCCTGAAGCAGAGATCCCAGAGATCAAAGCGGCTGATCTTAAAATCGATACGTTTCGTGCATCAGGCGCGGGTGGTCAGCACGTTAACACTACTGACTCAGCTATTCGTATTACTCACTTACCAACAGGGACTGTGGTTGAGTGTCAAGACGAGCGCTCTCAGCATAAGAACAAAGCGAAGGCAATGTCTGTTCTTGCGGCGCGTATTATTGCCGCAGAAGAAGCAAAACGTGCAGCTGAAGTGTCAGATACCCGTCGTAACCTGTTAGGTTCAGGCGATCGTAGTGACCGTATCCGCACTTATAACTACCCACAAGGTCGTGTATCAGATCATCGCATCAACTTGACGTTATATCGTCTGTCTGAAGTCATGGAAGGTGATTTGCAGTCTCTTGTTGATCCGGTACTGCAAGAACACCAAGCTGACCAACTTGCGGCTCTAGCGGAGCACAACTAATCCATGTCATTGGATATGTCTATTGAAGCGGTGCTCAAACGAGCATCGCTTGTTCTTTCTGGGTCTGGTAGCGAATCACCTTCATTAGATGCGGCGGTCCTGCTGTGTCATGTTCTTGAAAAACCGCGTAGTTATCTACTTACCTGGCCTGAAAAAGCATTAACGTCTAATGAAGCAGAGCAGTTCGAGGCGTTGTTAAATCGTCGTATCGCAGGCGAACCCGTAGCGTATATTCTTGGTGAACGAGAGTTTTGGTCGCTGCCTTTAAATGTCGCTCCAAGCACGCTTATCCCAAGACCTGATACAGAACGCTTAGTTGAGCTCGCACTTGATAAGGCCCTTGTGAATGATGGTGATATTTTAGACTTAGGTACGGGCACCGGAGCAATCGCGTTGGCACTGGCTTCAGAACTGAAAACACGCTCAGTAATGGGAGTTGATTTTCAAACGGAAGCGGTAGAGCTCGCTCGAAGCAACGCGACAAAACTCAATATTACCAATTGTCAGTTTGCGCAGGGAAGTTGGTTCGAACCTGTCGATCTTGTGCACAAATTTAGCGTAATTGTTTCCAATCCCCCTTACATTGACGAAAATGATCCCCATCTATCTCAAGGTGATGTTCGATTTGAACCATCAACGGCATTAGTCGCTGAGAATAATGGGCTGGCGGATATTGAGACCATCACGGCTAAAGCGCCCACTCATTTGCTTGAGGGCGGCTGGCTGTTGTTTGAGCATGGCTTTGAGCAAGGGCAAGCTGTGAGAGAAATCTTGGAAAACAATGGCTTTTGTCATGTAGTCACTGAACAAGATTACGCCGGCAATGATCGTGTGACTCTTGGGCAATGGAACCCATAACAGAAATACAATAAAGAGAAAGAGAGAAGCAGCATGTATGAAGGATTAAAGCATTTTCACTTGATGACCATCGCCATATCAGTGGTGTTGCTATCAGTACGATTTGGCTTACTGGTCGCTAACTCCCCGAAGGTGAATCATCCGTTTTTGAAGCGCTTCCCTCACATTAATGATTCACTACTGTTGTTATCAGGCTTTGGTTTGATTGCAATCACAGGTTTTGTCCCATTTACGGCTGCAGCGCCGTGGATGACCGAAAAAGTCACCTGCATTATGGCTTATTTTGCGTTGGCGTTTTTCACGATTAAATTAGCAAAGAACAACTTATTAAGAACATGTGCGTTTTTAGGCGCATTGGGATGGTTAATGATGGCAGCTAAGATTGCCATGCTGAAAACGCCATTCCTTATGGGGTAAGCAATGATTGAACTGTTTGACGAAGATTTTGATGCTATTGAGTTGGTTGAAGGAGCACTGATCTTAAACAAAGCGGTGGATCCAAATACTCAAGATCATTGGGCGGAATTAGAGCTAGCTCGTTTATTGGAAGAAGCTGAGCAGCAATTGTTCCATTTGCGCGATGATAAGCAGCGCCTAGACTCGCTGTTAAGACTGTTTTACACCGAGTGGCAGTTTAGTGGGGACCATGATGCGTATTTTTCCTCTGAAAATGCGTTTATCGATAAAGTCCTTGAGCGACGCAAAGGCATACCGGTTAGTCTAGGAGCTATCTTGCTTTACTTAGGGAGAAAGCTCGGTCTTCCATTAGAAGCTGTAACATTCCCAACGCAGTTTTTGATTAAAGTCTGTTGGCCAAATGAAGCACCAAGCTACATCAACCCTTACGATGGGGAATATGTTAGCAAGAAGCGTCTACATGCTTGGCTAATTGGCAACGATGGTCCGTTGGTGAAGTTAGAGGCAAAACATTTAGCGACAGTTGATAACCCAACGGTAATTGGACGCTGGCTAGCTTTACTTAAAAGCGCACTATTGCGAGAAGAGAAGTACACGCTTGCATTGCAATGTACCGATCTGGCTTTGACTTTTGTTCCCGATGACCCTTATGAGATTCGGGATAGAGGCTATATTTATCAACAACTGGATTGTCACCAAATCGCGGCAACTGATTTTCAGTATTTCATCGATCAGTGCCCAGATGATCCGGCAATAGAATTACTGAAAACGCAGGTTTCGGCGATCAGTCGCTCACCTGTCACTCTTCACTAAATATTGAGATAACAAACATGGAAATGAAAACGGTACACGTAGGTGATATCCCGGTAGCAAATGATAAGCCGTTCACGCTTTTTGCTGGAATGAATGTGCTGGAATCACGTGACTTAGCGATGCAAATCTGTGAGCACTATGTGAAGGTGACAGAAAAGCTAGGTATTCCATACGTATTTAAAGCGTCGTTTGATAAAGCGAACCGTAGCTCAGTGCATTCTTATCGTGGTCCTGGCCTTGAAGAAGGCATGAAGATTTTCCAAGAGCTAAAAGACACCTTTGGCGTGAAAATCATTACGGATGTTCATACAGAAGAGCAAGCACAGCCTGTTGCCGACGTGGTAGATGTTATTCAGCTACCTGCCTTCTTAGCTCGTCAGACTGACCTTGTTGAAGCGATGGCAAAAACAAATGCGGTTATCAACGTTAAGAAGCCTCAGTTTATGAGCCCAGGACAAGTAGGTAACATTGTTGATAAGTTCGCTGAGTGTGGTAACGATAAAATCATTCTTTGTGAACGTGGCTCATGTCATGGTTACGATAACCTTGTGGTCGACATGCTTGGCTTTGGCGTGATGAAAAAAGCTTCTAACGGTAGCCCAATCATTTTCGATGTGACGCACTCACTACAAATGCGTGATCCATCGGGTGCGGCATCTGGTGGTCGTCGTGAACAAACGGTCGAGCTTGCAAAAGCGGGACTTGCGACGGGAATCGCGGGTCTATTTATCGAAGCTCACCCGAATCCAGATAAAGCACTATGTGATGGTCCGTCAGCACTGCCTTTAGATAAGCTAGAACCATTCTTAGCGCAAATGAAAGCGTTGGATGATCTTATCAAAGGTCTTGAGCACATCGACATTAAATAAACGTGCTTATTTCTGATATAGAAGCCAGTCATTTAGACTGGCTTCTTTTTTATGTTCACTAAATATGTTGAGCAATCGTTTCTTCTCAGAATTACAACCTCGTAACAGCTGAATCCCTCGCCATACCTCAGTGCTTTAATTAACCTTATGTAGAATCACAAATTTATTCTGATGAGTTTATAACCTGATACTCAGCAACTTGTGACATAGATTACATAAAAGTGAAATGAGAATGTTATGTTCGTAGGGTTAATTTAAACTATCGCATATTTTGTCGATGTTTCTCTTTATGTCTATTCGTTACAAATCGGCAAATGTGTGGCGTTTATACAACGCTATAGGCAGTGGATCCCCAAAATTCAAAGGTATGAAAATGAAAAAAAGCCTTATGTTTAAGTCCGTACTAAGTGCGGCTATCATCGCGTCACTAGCAGGATGCGCAACCCAACCAGAGCAAGAATGGAATGCTGATGAGACTTATAAGCTCACTATTCTTCATACTAACGATCACCACGGTCGCTTCTGGGAAAACAAATATGGTGAGTACGGTATGGCAGCGCGTAAGACGCTGATTGACCAAATTCGTGCTGACGTTGAAGCGGATGGTGGCAGCGTACTGCTTCTATCTGGCGGTGATATCAACACTGGGGTTCCAGAGTCTGACTTACAAGATGCTGAGCCTGACTTTAAAGGTATGAGCATGATTGGTTACGATGCTATGGCACTTGGTAACCATGAATTCGACAATCCGCTAGAAGTGCTATTTAAGCAAAAAGAGTGGGCTAACTTCCCAATGCTGTCTGCAAACATTTATGACAAGAAAACAGGTGAACGCCTGTTTGATGCATACCACATTTTCAACAAGCAGGGCATTAAGATCGCTGTTATTGGTCTAACAACGGAAGACACAGCGAAGATCGGTAACCCTGAGTACATCGGTGGTATCGAGTTCCGCGATCCGAAAGTAGAAGCAAAGAAACTGATCGCTGAGCTAAAAGAGACAGAGAAACCTGATCTAATTTTCGCAGTTACCCACATGGGCCACTACGAAAATGGTAAGCGTGGTGTAAACGCCCCAGGTGATGTTGCGCTTGCTCGTTACCTTGATGAAGGCGACTTAGACATGATTGTGGGTGGTCACTCACAAGAGCCGGTTTGTATGGAAGGTCCTAACGTCGTTAAGAAGAACTTCAAGCCAAGTGATGAATGTAAGCCTGACATCCAAAACGGAACTTGGATTGTGCAAGCGTACGAGTGGGGTAAGTACGTTGGCCGTGCCGACTATGAATTCAAAAATGGTGAGCTAGATATGGTCAGCTATGACCTTATCCCTGTAAACCTTAAGAAGAAAGTTAAGATCGATGGCAAGAAGCAACGTGTTCTTGTTGAAGATGAAATCAAGAAAGATGCAGAAATGGTGGCATTCTTAACGCCATTCCAGGAAAAAGGCCAAGAGCAACTAGGTGCGAAAATTGCTGAAACGAACGGCAAGCTAGAGGGTGACCGTAATGTTGTTCGCTTCCAGCAAACTAACCTAGGTCGTCTAATTGGTACGGCTCACATGGAACGTGCCAAAGCTGACTTTGCCGTCATGAACTCTGGTGGTGTACGTGACTCTATCGCTGAAGGTGATGTGACTTACAAAGATGTACTTATCGTACAGCCATTTGGCAACATTATTACTTACACCGATATGACAGGTGCTGAAGTTGTCGATTACTTGAACGTAGTAGCAACGAAACCTGTAGATTCTGGTGCTTACGCTCAATTCGCTGGCATTTCAATGACAGTGGGTAAAGATGCAGTATCGAATGTTGTTATCAATGGTAAGCCTCTAGACCCTAAAGCAACATACCGTTTCACTGTACCAAGCTTTAACGCAGCTGGTGGTGACGGTTATCCGAAGCTTACAGGTCACCCTGGTCACGTAAACACTGGTTTTGTGGATGCGGAAGTACTTAAAGAGTACCTAGAAGCAAACAGCCCAATCGATGTGAATAAGTATCAGCCTAAAGGCGAAATCATCTATAAGAACTAGACTTTTATTCCGGTTTAGTAGATAAAATAGAGCGGCGCCATTCGGCGCCGCTTTTCTATTTTGACGACTCTAATCTCAAGAGTCGACGTTAACGGTAGCAACTACCAAGGATACGTTATGACACCGGCTATTAACCTTGCCAAAAAGAAAAAAATCACTCATACCGTTCATCAATATGACCATGACCCAAGGCATGAAAGTTATGGTTTAGAGGCGGTAGAAGCGTTAGGACAAGATCCTGAATCCGTATTTAAAACTCTACTGTTCGCCATCAATGGAGAACCGAAAAACCTCGCTGTAGCGGTGATACCTGTTGAAGAAAAGCTAAACCTAAAACTCGCAGCAAAGGCGGCTGGTGGGAAAAAAGCAGAGATGGCAGATAAAGATATTGCACAAAAAACCACGGGTTATGTGTTGGGTGGCATCAGCCCTCTTGGTCAAAAGAAGTTGTTACCGACCTTTATTCATATCTCAGCGGAAGCGAGAGCGCAAATGTGCGTCAGTGCTGGAAAAAGAGGTTTGGAGATTGAGTTAGCACCGAGTGACTTGGCGATGCTAACGCGAGCGAAGTTTGTCAATTTATGTGAGGCCTAAGCAGGCCTCATTTACACTGACTATTTCTTGAGAGATAGGGTACCGCCAACGCGCGTTCTCGGCTTACTTGGCTTAGATGAATCTGGTTTAGCAGCGACCGGTTTACGGTTTTGCGTCTTACCATGGTGATTACGAGCCTTATCTGAACGTCCTTGCTCTTGCTTGTGACGTTTGTTTTTATTCGGGCTACGACGAAACTCATCTGCACCGTGTCCTGAGAAGGTTTTCATTTTTTCACGCTTTGCTTCTGCTCGAGCGTCATGCAGCTTAGCATCGGTAGCCTTAGTGATATGACGACCTTTAGCATCTTTGCGTGATGCTTCTTCCGTACTCACTGAACCTTCACAAAGGCGGTGAATCTCAGCCACTTCTTGGTCAGTTAAGTAGCGCCATTTGCCATTGGGAATTCCATCAATAGAGATGTTCATAATGCGGACTCGGCGAAGTTTTAACACTTCGAAACCCAGTGCTTCACACATACGGCGAATTTGACGGTTTAACCCTTGAGTTAGGGTAATACGGAAAGAAAATTTGGTTTCTTGCTCGACACGACAAGGCAGAGTTACTGTGTCCAGAATCGCAACACCTGAGCCCATCTTTTTCAAGAAATCACGAGTAACAGGTTTGTCGACACGTACTACATACTCTTTCTCGTGATTGTTACCCGCACGGAGAATCTTGTTCACGATGTCGCCATCGTTAGTCAAAAAGATAAGACCATCGGACGGTTTATCTAGTCGACCAATTGGGAAGATACGTTTGTGATGGCCAACGAAATCAACGATGTTGCCCGGAACATCACGTTCGGTTGTACATGTGATACCCGTTGGTTTGTTCAACGCAATATAGACTGGTTTCTCTTTGCTGCGAACTGGTTTACCGTCGATTTCAACATTGTCTCCTGACAACACTTTGGTTCCCATCTCAGGAATTTTGCCATTAATAGTGACACGTTGTTGTTCGATCAGCTTGTCAGCTTCACGACGAGAACAAAAGCCAGTTTCACTAATGTATTTGTTAAGGCGTTTTCCTTCAGCAGCGTTAGGCATGCGCAGTATTCACTCTATATTGGTCAGACACAAAATTAAGGTCGCGTATTTTATACTCAACTGAGCGGTAAGTCACTTAACTCGTACGTTTTTGATGACGCTCTCGATTCTCAAGCTTCTTTTCTTGGCTCTTTCTTAGCATAACGTAGACCGCACCACTTCCTCCATGGAACCGCTGCGCACTATGAACGCACTGAACATCTTTTATCTGAGTTAGCCAATGTGCAAGATAACTCTTCATTAATGCTGGTGGGTTAGAGCGTTCGCCGCGCCCATGTACAATAACCACAGTGCGGATGTCCATACGCATACACTGTTGCAGAAACTTCACCACTTCATCGCGTGCTTCTTTAAGCGTTCTCCGGTGTAAGTCGAGTTTTGCTTGCAGCGGATACTTACCCAGTCTCAGTTTGCGGTAGACACCTTCCTGCATGCCATCACGCTTAAACTCAATTAAGTCGTCTGGTTTGATCATCGGAGCGTAATCAATTGAAAGGTACTCAGGGTCTTGCTCAGAAAGCCAGAGTGCTGCTTCTCGCTTGGCCAAATGCGCGTCAGACACTTGGTGGGTCTTTTTAAGTTCAACGGTGTCGCTGTGAATCGGCTTCACATCGCCCATCATCTGTTGGAATAGATCCAGATCATCGTCTTGAGACATAACTTCATCTCGGATAAGCCATTTTAACTGGAGTATATACGAATATTAGCAATAGGTGAGAGCAATAAAAAACCGGAGTGAACAGGCGATCCACTCCGGTGCATAGCGGTTTTCTATTCGAAATAGAAGCTAAGCGATTCTAGTGAGGAGATTTGTCATTCATTACTTTGTAGATGAAGAAACCACCGTAAAACAGCATCAAGCCCAGCGCTGCAAAGATAACTAGCATTGAAGATAAGCCCACTGCATTACCAAATAGGAGATCAAGCCAAAAGTCCATGTTTCCTCCAAAGTATTGACGACAGGGATAAGTTAACTTTTGGTGTTAAAATGAACACTGATCTGGATCAATTGTACTTTGAGTGTTAATAACCTGTATGTCACTGTGTGTATTTGGTCACATTTTTCGTGCTTCTGGCGATATGATGAGCAATCAAACTCAAATGCAAAGAAAGTTGTTATAAAAGCCTTGCTTCAAAAGAATTTATCATTAATATACGCATCCGTTGTTGAGCAAAACTCAAGACAACAATCTCGGTGAATAGCGCAGCTTGGTAGCGCATCTGGTTTGGGACCAGAGGGTCGGGGGTTCGAATCCCTCTTCACCGACCATTTTTCAAAAAGCCTCGCTTTCATAGCGGGGCTTTTTACTTTCAAAAGAACCTCGCTTTTTAGCGAGGTTTTTTGCATTTCTGAGTATCAAAAACTTCTTTAAGCTAATCTAGCTTTGCTGCCGAGTTTTGCTACGACGCCTTCCAAGCCCAGCACGGCAAAGATAATAGCGAAGAACGCGACAACGCCACCAAATGCACCTGTAAAGGCTACATGCTGACCGAACAGCATAGCGATAATGCCCATGGCGAGAAACTTCGAGCCCACTAAGATAATGTAAGACGAAATACCACGTTTTAGCTTTGGTAGAGTTTTGTGCTTAAGAAAGTACGACGCCATAACTTTTTCAAGCGAGATAGCACCTTTAAGCATGCCGGTTAACACCACCGATGCGTATACTGCCACTTCAAGGCTTGCGATGAACACCCAGTCCCAAGAAGCATTGAGTACTAGCATTACGACAGTAGTGATAATAGAGCTGATGGCGATATCTTTAAGTACTTTCATTTTGAATCCTCGTTATGATTTCTGCTGACCTGATTAAGGTATCAATCACTGCGATTCACTATTTACCATTTTACGCCAATGAGAATTACACTCACTTAAAGTAGGGATGTTTGACCTTAATTACACTGTGGGTATAATTAAGGTAGTTTCGCTCCTAATTTAAATCCCCTTGAAGGGGGACTCCCTGAGAGCACCAAGATTTCTCATTTTAGATTTGTTCTACCACTGTGACACGGATCATTAGAGCAGAGATTGACTGATGGTTTGTCGTACTTATTACAAGGTTTTGTGTCTACGAGGTTTTTCAGTCGCTAGATAGCGTCAATAAACTGCGTGTTACCTTTCTTACACGGCGATAGCGTCGTGTGCTTTCGAGTGCGAGTTCAGTGGAGTTTTTTCATCGATCTGAAAGAGATAGCTCTATATGAATGTAATTATCAACGGTCAAACGTATCTTCTGCGCGAAAACAAGAGCATCCTAGATGTCGCAAAAGATATTCAAGTTGATGTCCCTTCTCTTTGCTCCATCAGTAAGCACGACGACAAGCAGTCATGCGACCTTTGTGTCGTTGAAGTGGTGGGGAAAGGTATTGTTAAGGCGTGTGAGACAAAAATCCAAGATGGCATGACCATCGTTACTCAGTCCGCTCAAATTAACAACCTTAGAAGACAGGCACTCAATAAAATATTTGCGGATCACAATGCCGACTGTGAAGCACCCTGCAAAGTCGCATGTCCTGCACATGTCGATATTCAAACCTACCTACACCATATCGCACAAGGCGATCATCACGAAGCCGTAAAAATCATCAAAGACACGCTACCTATGCCGATTTCCATTGGTCGTGTGTGTCCTGCTTTTTGTGAACATGAATGTCGTCGTACCTTGGTTGACGAACCGCTCGCAATTCGCCAGCTTAAACGTCACGCCGCAGATATTGATTTATCGCTAGCCGAGCAATTTGAGCCGCCGAAACTCCCTTACAACGGCCACCGAGTCGCCATTGTTGGTGCAGGGCCAGGTGGATTGGCATGTGGTTATTACCTTAGCTACCAAGGTTTTGCTGTCGACATTTTTGAATCTATGCCAGAGGCTGGTGGCTGGCTTCGCTATGGCATTCCAGAGTACCGTTTGCCGAAAGATATTCTGGATAAAGAAATTGAGCTGATGTGCCGTGGTGGGATGAGAATCCATACCAATACACTTCTTGGTAAAGATATTGCTCTTGATGAGCTGACAGACAACTATGAAGCGGTCTGCCTTGCTGTTGGAGCAACCAAAGCGGTCAATATGCCGTATCCGGGCTCTGACTTAGAGGGCTGTGTACTTGGTGTTGATTTCCTAAAAGACCATATGACGGACAAAACCTTCACCATTGGCAAGAAGGTGGCCGTGATCGGTGGTGGTAATACCGCGATTGATTGTGCACGAACTGCCATTCGCGAAGGTGCGGAGACGACCATTATTTATCGTCGTACTCGAAATGAAATGCCAGCCGAACTGCATGAAATTGAAGCGGCAGAGCTAGAAGGGGTTAAGTTTAAGTTTTTGACCAATCCCAAATGCAATCTTGCCGATTCACAGGGGCGTGTTGAGCATATCGAGTTAGAGATAATGGAGTTGGGAGAGCCTGATAGTTCTGGTCGCCGCCGCCCTGTCTCTACCGGTAAAACTGAGACTGTCGCTTTTGATACTGTTATCTCCGCGCTATCGCAAAAACCGGACGTCGAGTTTCTTAAATCCGCCAAACATCCTTTGCCTTTGACCGATTGGGGTACTGCGTCTTCTGACGGTGATTCGATGCACCATGGTTACAATGTATACAGTATTGGTGATTTCAGACGTGGACCAGCGACTGCCATTGAAGCTATCGCTGATGGCAAGAAGGCTGCCGATGCTATTGAGCGTTACATTCTTCAAGGTCACTTTAAACCTGAACCTAGAGCGTTTAATAGTCACAAAGCAGAGCGTTTGAGCGAAGTTCGCCAAACAGAATATCTGCAAGAAAAAGCCAAAGCGCGAGCTAAAGCTGAGCAGTTGTCAGTAGAAGCCTGCCAAACAACTTATCAAGAAGTTGAACTGGGTATGTCGGATGAGAAGGCCATTGCCGAGGCTGCGCGCTGTTTAGAATGTGGCTGCCAAGCAAACACTCAATGTGACCTTCGCGATTACGCCACTGAGTACAAAGTGGATTATCGAGAGATAAACATTAACCAGCGCAAAATGTTCCCAGTGGACAAAACCAGCGAGTTTATTGTTTTCGATGCAAACCGTTGTATTAGTTGTGGCTCGTGTGTTCATGCGTGTCAGACCGAATCGGTTCACGGTATATTAAACTTTTCAGAAACGTCACATCGTCCTTCTTTTCCTAACGGTGCCACTATGGGCGATAGTAACTGCGTTCAATGTGGTGCGTGTGTTCAGGTGTGTCCAACGGGAGCGCTGTCTGATAAGCGAGATAAATCTCACGGTCGAATCGAGATGCTGACACCGGTGAAAACTATCTGTACTTATTGTGGGGTAGGTTGTCGTGTTGAGCTATACGTGGATGCGGCGAACAACAAAATTCGTTACGTCAAAGGGGATAAAACGTCTCCAGTAAACCAAGGCATGTTGTGTGTGAAAGGCCGCTTTGGCTTTGATTTCATCCAAAGTGAAGAGCGACTTTCTACGCCACTGATTAGAAAAGCAGGCGAATTGGTGCCTGCCTCTTGGGATGAAACCGTGCAGTACGTCGCTGATAAGCTGAGTAAAATTAAGTCTATGTATGGCAGTGACAGCTTGGCTGGTTTCTCATCGGCAAAAACCACTAATGAAGATAACTACGCATTTCAAAAACTGTTCCGTCGTGAAATTGGCACCAACAATATCGACCACTGTGCGCGGTTGTGTCACTCCTCGACAGTAACAGGTTTGGAAGCAGCGTTTGGTAGTGGCGCGATGACCAACGATATTCCAAGTATCAAACACTCGGACGTTATCTTTATTATTGGTTCAGACACCAGTGCTGCTCACCCAATCATTGCTTCTCATATCAAACAAGCAGTCGCGGACGGGGCAACCTTGATTGTGGCCGATCCAAAACGTATCGATATGGTCGATCATGCCAAATTGTATGTTCGTCACCGTCCAGGTACAGACGTTATGTTACTTAACTCAATCATGCATGTGATTGATAAAAATAGCTGGCAAGATGATGCCTATATTGAAGAGCGCACCGAAGGTTATAGCGACTTGCTTGAAGAGATTCGTAAAGAGTCTTACTCACCGGCTAATGCTGCGTTGGTGACCGGTGTGGCTGCGTTCGATATCGAGCGATTGGCAGAGCTCATTGGCACGGCAAAAGTCACGTCAGTGTTCTACTCGATGGGAATCACGCAGCACACGACAGGTCACGACAACGTGCGCTCGATAGCC
This sequence comes from Vibrio sp. McD22-P3, assembly GCF_021568915.1. Classification (NCBI taxonomy): domain Bacteria; kingdom Pseudomonadati; phylum Pseudomonadota; class Gammaproteobacteria; order Vibrionales; family Vibrionaceae; genus Vibrio; species Vibrio sp. McD22-P3. Next base: position 73,431 of record NZ_JAKGTN010000021.1, on the reverse strand, counting down.
AATCTACAAATGCTTTGTGGTAACGTCGGAGTTGAAGGTGGCGGCATTAACCCTCTACGTGGTCAATCAAACGTTCAAGGCTCATGTGATATGGGGGCTCTACCAACGGATTATCCAGGCTATCAGAAGGTCACTAATCCAGAGGTTCAGGCCAAATTCGCCAAGGCTTGGAATAGTGATACCTTACCGACAGAGAAAGGTAAAACGCTGACGGAAATCATTGATGGTGCCTGTGATGGTGACATTAAGGCGTTGTATGTCATGGGCGAGAACCCTGTGCTTAGTGACCCAGACCAAGCTCACGCCGTTCATGGATTGAAGTCGCTCGATTTCTTAGTGGTTCAGGACATATTCCTAACGGAAACCGCACAACTCGCGGATGTGGTTCTGCCGTCTTACTCGTTTGCAGAGAAGGCTGGACACTTTACCAATACAGAACGACGAGTTCAGCGTTTAGTGCCTGCGGTTCAAGCTCCGGGTGAAGCGAAAGAAGACTGGCGCATTATTCAAGAAATCGCCAATGCTATGGGCAGTGATTGGGCTTACCAAACGGTTCAGGATATTACTGAGGAAATCGCCGATGTAACACCGCAATATCATGGTATTCGTTGGCAGTCGATAGGTGGTAATGGTCTGCAATGGCCGTGTAATGAGGTTAAGCCATTTGGTACGCGCATCATGCACAAAGACCAGTTCGTTCGCGGTAAAGGGGCGATGAAAGCTATTCCATTCGAATATGCCGCAGAGCTCCCTGATGACGAATACCCGTTAATATTGACGACGGGGCGTCTTCTAGAACAGTTCCACACTGGTACCATGACTCGTAAAACTAAAGGGTTAGACAATCTTGCGGGACCACGCATTATGGTGAGTGTGGAAGAAGCAGAGCGATTAGGTATTACTAATGGTGAGACCGTGAAACTGGTGTCACGCCGTGGTGAAATTAGTGCGCCTGCTTTTGTCACTAAGCGAATGCAACAAGGTGTGGTATTTGTGCCGTTCCACTTTGCCGAGTCTGCGGCGAACAAGCTAACCAATACCGCTACGGATCCTTACGCCAAAATACCTGAGTTTAAAGTGTCGGCTGTCAGACTAGAGACGGTTACTCAGCCGGTTCATTAGGATCAGACCAAACCTTAGGGATATCGAAACGAGGCAAGCCATTTGGCTTGCTTCTTTGTCCTTGGCGCCATGCTTTCAGTTGGTTAACGTAGGTAAGAATGTGAGCGATGGCCACAAACAATTGATTAGGCACCATTTGGTCAACTTGGGTCGTATTGTAAATAGCTCGAGTAAGCTCAGCACTTTCCACCACTTCAACACTGTGTTTCGCTGCCAATTCACGAATGTATACCGCCACTTCATCTTTGCCTTTCGCAACAACAAAAGGTGCTTCGGCCTGAGTCAAATCATAAATCAAGGCGACGGCATATTGCGTAGGGTTAGTGAGTACCACATTGGCTTTTGGCACTCTTTCATTGGCACCTCGTTTGGCATTTTGAGTTTGGATTTGTCGGATTCGCGCCTTCACTTCTGGGCGCCCCTCTTGCTCCTTATGCTCATCTTTTACCTCTTGTTTAGTCATCTTCATTTGCTTAGTAAATTCATGACGCTGATAGGGGAAGTCAAAAAGGCCAAATATCAGAACAATAAGCAGCAAGTAACCAAGGTACTCTATGGTAATCGTAGCGACAGTGAACACCACAGTATCAAAGTGGGCACTTACCAGGTTAGTGATGACGGAGATATAGCTGGAAATCACCCAGTACAACAAACTGAAAAACAGCGTTACCTTAAACACATTTTTAAACAGCTCCACCACGGACTGTGTTGAGAAAATACGCTTTATCCCTTTTATAGGACTGATTTTTTCAAGCTTGGGCGTTAGTAGTGAAGGGCTGAAAATCCACCCTCCCAATAAGGTAGAGCCAAATATGGCGGCGATAATTTGGTAAATCAATAGCGGAAAAAACAACATCACCATGGAAAAAAGGGCGGTGCCTAACAGTTCGACCGAAGTCATCCAATGGCTGATGGTTTGAGTATCGAATTGAAAACTGACTAAGAACAGCTCAATAAATGTTTGCTTAATCATATCGATATTCAGGACGTAATAGGCCACCACGCTGATAAGGGTGATAGAAGAGACAAACTCTTTGGCACGCGGAACTTGTCCCTCTCTGCGAGCTTTGGAGAGTTTATGTTGGCTGGGCTGTTCACTTTTATCGCCCGAATCTTGATGCTCAGACATTAGGTAGCCTCAACATGTAATGCAGGTGTTGGTTAAGCTCCAGAACTAAATCAAAGTAGTGATCGCCAATACCCGTTAAGGATGCCATTAACGCAAATAAGCCCAGTAACATGGTCATTGGAAAACCAAGTGCGAACACGTTTAGGGAAGGGGCCGCTTTATTCATCAGACCAAAAGTGATGTTACTAAGCAGCATCACCACTATCGCGGGCACTGCCACTAGCAAACCTGTCGCAAACATCCACGACACCATTTTGAGTACATAATCGATACTGCTGAAGGGGAAAGTGGAGTCAAGCGGCCAATAGGTAAAGCTCTCTTTGAACACCAACAGCACCACCAAATGCGCATCAAGGGATAGGAACAGTAGCATTGAGGTGATAAACATAATCCGTCCAATAATGGCGATACTGATGCCATTAGTTGGATCATTCATCACCGCCATCGCTAGTCCCATCTGCATCGAAATAGCTTGTCCTGCAATAGAAAAAATAGTGAAGAAGATCATAACGGCGAAGCCAACGAGGAAACCAAAAATTAACTGATACAGAGAAAACAATAGGGTATCGATACTAAATGGATTAAAGGGTGGCACTTCGTGGACTAGCGGAGCCAGCAGTAACGAAAAGATAAAAGCAAACAGTAGCTTAACTCTTACAGGAATCGCGTTGTCACCAAAGAAAGGCGCAATAAGAAATAGGCCCGTTAAACGGACAAATGGCCACCATAAAATACCAAGCCATTGAGTGATTTCAGTAAATGTAAGCTGCATCACTATTACCCAACTTTCGTCGGAATCGCATCAAAGATAAACAGAAATAGGTCACTGATTTCCTGTAGCAGCCAATGCCCCGCCAAAATGATGGACAGTAAGGTCACTAGAAGCCTTGGAAGAAAACTCAGCGTCTGTTCGTTGACTTGGGTAACAGCTTGGAAGATGGCTACCACTAAGCCGACGATAAGGCTGGGCACAATCAGCACAGAGACCATCAGGATGATGACCCATATGGCTTGACTGACCAGCGTGACGGCTTCTTCTGGACTCATCCGCTAATCCAAAAACTATTGGCAAGGCTACCCATCAGCAAACCCCACCCGTCAACGATGACAAATACTAAGAGCTTAAAGGGTAAGGAAACAATGAGTGGCGAAAGCATCATCATACCCATGGACATCAGTACAGATGCGACAACGAGATCGATCACTAAAAACGGCAGAAACAGCATGAAACCAATCTGAAACGCCACCTTTAACTCACTCAGCAAATAAGCGGGTAGTAATATTAAGAAAGGGATTTCTTCATCAGAGGCGAGGGTTTTCTCTCCGGCTATTTTCGTCACTTGCTCGAGCGCTTTGCGTTGGGTTTGGTCCAGCATATAACGGCGCAGTGGTTTTTCTGCCGAGGCTAAGGCCTCCATTAGAGTGATATCGTCGGTGGAATAAGGAACATAAGCCGTGTCGTATATCTTGGTCCAGACAGGTCGCATAATCAGTAAAGTAAAGATCAGGGCAATACCAATCAAAACCTGATTAGGAGGCGTTTGTTGTAATCCTAAGGCTTGGCGTAATATCGCTAATACGATAATGATCCTTGTGAAACTGGTGCACATGATGACAAACGCTGGCACAAAACTCAGCATCGTCATCAATATCAGAATTTGCAGCTTAACGCTGTATTCAGTCCCTTCTGATGTGTTGGTTTCACTCAATATAGTCAGCCCCTCTGCTTGCGTAGGAGAGAACCAAAAAGTAAGCACCATCAGTAAAATTCGTATTGGCATTGTCGTCCTTGAGCTCGCCTAAACAGCTACTTGCTAGGTTTTTTTATAATGCTCAACAACCTAACGCCATATTGACCATTCTTTGAGACGATTTCGCCAGTACCAAATGCAGTACCATTGATTTTTATATCGACCGGGTCACCTTCGTGTTTCTCTAACATGACTACGCTGCCGGCTTTCAAATTAAGCAGCTCGTCTAAGATTAACGTTTTACGAGCAACTTCTACCGTGATGTCGACAGGAATGCTTTTCAGTAGGGATACATTGCTGACATCACTTTGCTCAGCTTCGAATTCAATATCGTCTGCAAGGTCATCCAAATCCAAATCGTCGAGATCTGGCAATTCTTCGTGTAAGTTGAGGTCGCTCATCGAATTGTCAATGGGCGGAGTTTGTTTATCGCTAGCCATCGATTTCTACTCCTAACTCAGAGTTAATAGATTGAAGTTTGCCAAAAAAAGTTGGGTGCCCATTTACTTTGACCGTCAAGTTTTTACATAAGGTCATGGGCATAAAATCACCGGGTTGAAGTTTGGACAACTCGTGCAGCGTGCACTGTCCGTGGAGCATTACACACCCCAATTCAACCGGCTGATATCGCAAATTGTTTAGGATTTCCTCTCTATCGAAAGTTTCGTTACTTTCCATCACGTCGCGTAGCTTCTTAACATATCTATCATCCAACATAAAAGTGATGTCGATTTGTTGCTCATCGAAGCTGAAAGTGATGGTAGTACCAATGTCTGAAGGCTGATGATCTGTATGTTCAACCGCGTAATGGCTTGCATCAGCAGTAAGAATGTTAGTGATCGCCATAGTGAGCTTTTGAAACAGTCTTAAGTGAGTTTGAGTGAGTGTTGTGTCACTACTACTTCTCTTCGATTTTCGGGTAGGTGATGGCGTGTTTAGGTGCTTGTATAGCAGAATATCGGCAGCTTGTGGCTCGATAAAGAAAAAAACATGACCGAAGTCTTCGATGTTTAGCACTGTTTTGATGCTGTTTTTAGGTGGTTTGTGCGCCTCTGAAAAACTGGCTTTAACGTGTCGACAAGAGAAGTTAAATTTAAAAATATCAACAACTTCATTAGAGAAATGCCCGGCGTGTTTAAGCAGGAATTTACGCATCTTAATACTCGGGTTACCGAATTCAGTTAACGAACATTCTTTCATGTCAAGTCCCAATAATTACTATTTGTGAGCGTTCTCAAATTTGACACGCTAATTATTCCTAACTATAGGTTATAGCATTCTCATTTCAACTTGGGTTGAGTGAGAAATACACAAAACTATAACGACCTATTTTGCTTTTAAATCGGGTCGATGATGGATGAGGCTAGGGCATGATTCACTTAGACGATGCGCTTGGGGTTCACCCCAAGATAGTGCAGTTTCGTTTGGACAGAGCAGCGGTATTAAGCTCGAATATTGCCAATGTGGACACCCCAAATTACAAGGCAATGGATCTAAAGTTTGATGCAGTATTGAGTGGTATTGGTAACAGCAAAGACTGGTATATCGATACCTCAGCACAATACCGGATTCCAGTGCAAAGAACGCGAGATGGCAATACCGTTGAACTCGAAAATGAACAGGCAAGATTCGCCAAAAATGTGATGGACTATCACCAAAGCTTGGCATTTTTGCAGTCGAAAATTAACGGTATCAAAACGGCCATCAAGGGCCAGTAAGTGAATTGATTAGGTAGGGACACCATGTCATTCTTAGGTATCTATGAAACGGCGGGCTCAGCAATGAGTGCTCAGACCGTGAGGCTTAACACTATCTCCAGTAACTTGGCGAACGCCGATTCTGTTTCTGGTGACCCTTCAAAAGTTTATAAACCACTCAAACCGATATTTTCCGCGGTTTACAACCATTTCAATGCACAAGAAACCCAACATCAAGGTGTGGTACCAATTCGCATCGCCGACGTTGTTGAAGTGTCCTCGATGATGGAGGGGCGCTATGAACCAAACAATCCTCTGTCAAATGACGAAGGTTATGTTTACTACTCAGGTATCAATGTCGTCAACGAGATGGCTGATATGATCTCGGCGACTCGCAGTTTCGAAGCCAGTGTCGAAGTGCTTGGTAACGTCAAGTCTATGCAGCAATCACTAATGGGACTGTGGCGCAGTTAGCAGTGTCCTGCATTTGCGAACCAGTGGTTTCTAAGGAATATACCTATGACGACTATATCCGGAGCTGCGCAGGTCAATAATATTGAGTCTGCGTCAACATTGCCTCCCCAAGAAAACCCAAACAGTGCTGGGGCGTTAAAGAATGAATTCATCACCTTGATGGTGGCTCAGATTGAAAACCAAGATCCGTTGAACCCGACAGATGGGACTGAATACGTTGCGCAGTTGGCGCAGTTTTCTCAAGTAGAGAGCACAGAGAACCTAGTTCAGTTGATGCAAAACAACACAACGATGCTCGATAACTTGCAAGTCCTGAGTACCACAGCCTTGGTGGACAAAACAGTCACCGTCAAAAGTGACCAACTATCCGCATCGGGTGAGGGCACACACACTGGTTATATTCAATTGCAAGCTGCGTCCAATACAGTGGCTGTCGAGTTGGTGAATCATCTTGGGCAAGTGAAAACGGTAACGTTAGGCCCCAATAGTGCAGGGCGGGTTGATTTTGCTTTTGATGCCAAAGCGATGGGCCTGAATGGCGCGTACCAAATGAAAGTGACATTGGACAGTGGACAAAATTACCAGCCAGCGATTTATCAGCATGGCAAGGTTGAGCAGGTGACAACGCCGCTTGTAGGCGGAACAAGCCATCTGCAAGTGCAAGGAGTAGGTTTAGTGGCGTTTTACGACGTGGCGGCCTTCTCTAATTAAGTTGTATTTTCGCAAGTATTTTTGGTCTTTGACCTTTTTTAAGTTTTTGTAAGTAAGATGACGGCTGTCGTTCTCCGCTAACCAGAGAGTTAGCGGAGATAGCCTCTTTTGAATGAAGAGGATGACATTATGAGCTTTAGTATTGCACTGAGTGGGCTAAATGCCTCTAACTCAGAGCTCAACACTATTTCCAATAATATTGCTAATGTTTCAACAACAGGCTTTAAGGAGTCGAGAACCGAGTTTGCGTCGGTTTACAGCGGAAGTGAAGCTGGTGGCGTTGAAGTAGTTGGTGTGTCGCAAAACTTTGAGAAAAGTGGCACGGTAACGGGCACTGGGCGTTCACTGGACATGGCCTTGAGTGGCAATGGGTTCTTTGTTTTAGAAGACAGCAAAGGGCAAACTCTTTATACCCGCTCGGGTATTTTCAATATGAATGCCGATGGTGTTATTACCGCCAATAGCGGTGCAGCGCTGCAAGGTTATTCAGTGGATGGCAATAATAATCTGCTCTTGGGTTCGGTTGGCACAGTACAAATCAGCACGGCTTCACTGCAAGCAAGAGAGACCGACAGTATCGAGTTTGTGGCTAATTTAGATGCGCGAGAGCAAGTCCCTGCTGCGGCATTTGATTACAGTGACTCTTCTACCTACAACCATTCTTACACTACCCCAGTTTATGACTCGCTGGGCAATCCACATACGGTAAGTCAGTACTTTGTGAAAGGGGCTTCCAATGATTGGAATGTCCATGTTTTAGTGGATGGTCAAGCCATTAATGCCGCTGACGCATTAGTTCCTGCGGGTTCTCCAACTACCACTGATAGCGCTAATTTTACCTTTAACGCAGATGGAACCATTGCATCAGGGGGGAACTACAGCGTGAGTTTTGACCCAGCTAATGGTGCAAACGGTGTGACAGTCAATATAGATTTATCGTCGGTTACTCAGTTTGGTAGTGACTTTGTGGTGTCTAAAAATAGTCCCAACGGCTACACCTCCGGTGATTATGCCAGTGTTCGAATGGAAAATGATGGACGCATTTTTGCCACTTACACCAATGGACAATCTCAACTGCAAGGCCAAGTGGTACTCGCAGACTTTGCCGCCCCTCAAAACCTGATCAAAACCAGTGATACCGCATGGCTACAAAGCTTTAGCTCCGGAACTCCAGTTTTAGGTACTGCAGGCAGTGGCGTGTTCGGTGATTTAACGTCAGGGGCTTTGGAAGGCTCGAATGTGGATCTGACTTCTGAGTTGGTGGCTTTAATGACCGCACAGCGTAACTATCAAGCCAACACCAAATCTATCTCAACCTCAGATCAGTTAACACAAGCGCTATTCAACGTGGTGTAGGACTATGAATCCAATACTGTTTAGTGCAGCGAAAGGTGCTGAGCGAACCATGCTTGCTCAGCACGTTCGCGCCAACAACCTCTCTCATGCCGACACGGTCGGGTTTAAGGCTCTGATGGAACACTCCTCACCAATGCGTTTGGAAGGCTCAGGGTTTTTGACTTCCGTGACTTCTAGAACCAACTCGTCGATTAATAACTTTGCGCAAGGTGAAGATATTCGCACCGAGCGCCCTTTGGATGTCTCTATTAATGGCGATGGGTTTATTACCTTAGAAGGCTTGGATGGCGAACCGAATGAACTGTATACCCGAGCGGGAAACTTTCGATTAGATGGCAATGGTCAGCTTTATCTTGGTGAGCGCCGTGTTATGTCAATCGAAGGCCCTATGATTCTGCCCGATTTTGAGTTTATTACCGTCAGTGCAAACGGCCTGATTTCAGTGACTCCAATTGGTGGAGAAGCCTCGGTCGAGGTAGGTGCGCTCAAGTTAGTCAAGCCTGAATACGATGAAATGACCATGCATGCCAGCGGCCACTTTGTTCCTAAAGGAGGCGGTGTGTTAGCTGAAGACTTTACGGTTCAAGTACGTTCCGGGTATCTGGAGGCGAGTAACGTATCAAGCCTCGAAGAGCTGGTTAGCATCATGTCACTCACTCGACAATATGAAATGCAAATTGAAGTCATGGCATCGGCCGATGAAATTGCTCAGATAGGGAATAAGCTACTTAAGGCTTAAGGAAGAAAATTATGCACAGTGCTTTATGGATATCCAAAACAGGGATGGCTGCACAAGATGCGAAAATGACCGCCATTTCTAACAATCTTGCCAATATCAATACGGTCGGTTTCAAGCGAGACCGCGTGGTATTTGAAGACCTTTTTTACAGCGTCGATAAGCAGGCGGGGACAGAAACCACCGAACTCAATGAACATCCCACAGGAATTCAGTTAGGGAATGGTGTTCGCGTAGTAGGGACAGAAAAAGTTTTTACTCAAGGTAATGTTCAAAACACCAACCAGCAATTTGACTTAGCCATACTTGGTGACGGTTTTTTCCAAATAGAGAACTCGGATGGTGAGCTTCTCTACACCCGAAACGGTCAGTTTCAAACCAATTCAGATGGGCAGTTGGTCAATACACAAGGCTACCCACTCATCCCTGAAATTGTCATTCCGCCAGAAGCCACGTTGGTGAGCATTACTGCTGATGGCGTAGCAACAGCAACGATTCCGGGACAAGTAAACCCAGAGGCTTTAGGCCAAATTACGATAGTGAAATTCATGAACCCAGCGGGACTCGCTGCGCAAGGCGGCAACTTGTTTGCTGAAACGGAAGGCTCTGGAGAAGCAGTAGAGCTAGTGGCAGGAACCGAGGGCTCAGGGCAATTAAAACAAGGTGCACTTGAAGGTTCCAATGTTCAGGTGGTGGAGGAAATGGTCGACATGATTGCCACTCAGAGAGCCTATGAAATGAGCGCAAAAATGGTCAGTGCAGCCGATGAAATGCTGCAATACATTGCTCAGCAGTCATAGCGACAGAGGGAAGTAGGCATGAAGGAAGCTGAGATGGAAAAGCAAAAAGCGAATAAAGCGGGGCTTGCAAAGTCTCATGCGATTGGTGTGCTTTATTACATCGCAGTTGTCGCACTTCTGGTCGTGAATATGATTGGTTGCGCGGGTCGGCAGGATGAATTTATCCCGCCATCTCCTAATGATGAAGCGTATGCTCCGCCAGAATTAGATTATCAGGTTACACGAGTTAGCAAGGGCAGCTTGTATACTGGAACGACAGCCATGACCTTGTTTCAAGACCGTCGAGCTTATCGGGTGGGAGATATTCTTACTGTTATGCTTGATGAGAAAACAGAGTCAGATAAGAGCGCTTCGACTCAATATGGTAAAGATTCCAGCGCGACGATTGCTGCGCCGACTCTTGGCACGACGACCTACGCTGAAGGCAGCGCCGCTATTGATGCAACACGAGATTTTGATGGTGCCGCTGCATCTACACAGGGTAATAGCTTATCAGGCTCTATTACGGTGACGGTTTACGATGTACTGCCTAACGGCGTGCTTAGAGTTCGAGGGGAGAAGTGGCTGAAACTCAATCAGGGCGATGAATACATCCGTCTGACGGGGAATGTGCGAGTGGATGACATTCAAGCCGACAATACACTTTCTTCTCAACGTATTGCAGACGCGCGTATCACATATGCAGGCAGAGGAACTTTTGCCGATACCAATACCGCTGGCTGGCTGACTCAATTCTTTAATTCACCTTGGATGCCGTTTTAATGATGAAGTTGAAATGGCGTTACCTCATCCATTTGTTGTTGCCTTTGTGGCTACTTAGCTGGGCACCATCAACTTTGGCCGCAAGAGCGATTGCTGAGGTCGCGGAGGTCTACGGCGACAGACAAAACCAACTGATTGGATATGGCTTGGTAGTTGGGCTAGATGGCTCCGGCGATAAATCGCAAGTGAAGTTCACTCAGCAGTCTGTGGTGAATATGATCAAACAGTTTGGTGTGCAACTTGACGACAGCACCAACCCTAAACTGAAAAACGTTGCCGCGGTGAGTGTGACTGCCGCAGTCGAGCCACATCAAGGAGCGGGTCAAACCCTGACCGTAACGGTATCTTCGTTAGGGGATGCCAAAAGCCTGCGCGGTGGGACTTTGTTACTTACTCCACTTCGAGGTATTGATGGTGAAGTTTATGCGGTGGCTCAAGGTAGCTTGGTAGTTGGCGGGTTTAACGCTACGGGTGAAAACGGCACCAGCGTGACTCGAAATACCCCGACCGTTGGCCGCATCCCCAATGGTGCGACCTTAGAACGAGAAATCTCAACCGGTATTGACCGGGATCCGACGATTCGTTTGCAACTCAAGCAGCCTAATTACGAAACTGCACTGAACATTTCCAAAGCTATCAATCAGACATTTGGTGGGCAAGTTGCGAAGGCGCTCAATAAAGGCCAAGTTGAAGTGTCTGCACCTATTGATAGCGAAGACAGAGTGATGTTTGTTGCGATGATTCAAGAGTTGCAAGTCGAAGAAGGTCGTCGTTTGCCTAAGGTGGTGTTCAACTCGCGAACAGGCACTGTAGTGATCAGCCAGAATGTGACGGTTTCCGAGGCGGCGGTAAGCCAAGGTGGGATTACCGTGACAATTTTAGAATCCGAGTCGGTGTCACAGCCGGGAGGTGCGTTCAATACTGCGGGTGAAACAGCCATTGTCCAAAATACTCAAATCAGCGTCGATGAAGATGACGGTACGACGATGGTGTGGCCTCGTGGTACCAATCTGCAAGAAATCGTCGATGCGATTAATAATATTGGCGCTACTCCAGAAGCGTTGATGCAAATCTTGCAAGCGCTGGATGAAGTAGGTGCTATCAACGGTGATTTGGTGGTGATCTAATGCTTGATTCAAACGCACTGGTTTTAATAACCCAATTATCTAGCCAAGTTCCTTTCACCGTAAAGCAGCGGTGTGAAATTAAGCCTGGGATAGAGAACGTTGCATCCACCAAAGCAGACGTATCCGTAGTGGCGTCGTCATTACATTCGCCGAGCCCTGCACAAGCGCAAACAGTGAGTTTTGAAACCTTGATGGTTGAAAGTTCGCAGCGAGCAGGGCTGGCAACGTTCTCCGGGCAATTATCGGTTCCAGCTCATACTCAGGCGAGCCAACATGTCGCGAACTTCTATTTAGACAATCATGCCTTAGTTCAAATGAAACACGACAATTCTGGAGCGGGATTGTTGGCAGCTTCGCAGCAGTTTGAGGCGTTATTTCTGCAACAAATGCTCACTCGTATGCGCTCTGCAAGCGAGGCTATGAGTGATGAAAACAATCCGCTGTCCATGAAGTCGGATGGCATGTTTCAAGGAATGCTCGATGCCCAGTTGGCGCAGCGTATTAGCCGTCAATCCTCATTTGGGCTCGCCGAGATGATATTCAAGCAATTGTCATCGCAAGTTCCCAACCGTCCTCTAGATAAGGAGAGTAAATAATGGGAATGGTCAATATTGGACTCAGTGGTGTACTCGCCAATCGTGTGGCGTTAAATACGACGGCGCAAAATACCGCCAACGTGAATACACCGGGTTATAGTCGTCAGGTAGTCAGTTTAGAAGCAACATCGTCTGGAAATTTCGTCAACGGGATCAATTTGGGGGCTGGTGTTGAAGTGGGAGACATTATTCGGATTGCAGAGCAGTCTTCCATTAATCGTTTACGCGAAGCTACCGAATCGGCGCAATATTCACAAAGTTATTTTGACGGTTTATCTAATATTGAAAATCTGTTGGGTGCTGACGGTTTGAGTTTAACGCAGGGTCTTAATGGCTTTTTTGCCGCGATTGATGAAGCCAGTGTGACTCCAGAGAGCATCGCATTTAGACAACAAGTGCTCACTAACGCAGATGCGTTAGCACAGCAATTCAACTCAGTTTCAGCCCAACTTAGTCAGCAAGAGGCGGCGCAAAGTGAACGATACGGAGCCATCGTGTCTCATGTAAACAGCCAGCTTGAAAGTATCGCAGCTCTAAATCAAAAACTTCAAGAAGACGCACTGCTCGGTAAAGGAGTAGCAGGACTACAAGATGAGATGGACAAACAGCTTAACGAGCTCTCAAAATCGCTGGATGTGCAAGTGATATATACCTCGGGCGGTGTTGAGTTATCTACGCCTAATGGACAGCCGCTGGTTATTGGCGGTTTTTCGGCTTCACTCACTCGCGACTTTTCGAGTGGTGATCCTTATAGCACCGATCTTTCCATTACTTTCCAATCAATGACGACTGCGGTTGATGACTCGCTAGGTGGAGAACTTGGTGCGCTAGAAGCCTTAAAACTGAGCCAATACGAGCCGATTAAAGCGACATTGGCCGATCTCGCAAAAGGACTCGCTGACGGGGTCAATAATGCCTTAAGTTCGGGCTTTGATCTTAACGGAACCGTTGGGCAAAGCTTATTTACTTACACGGTGGGGAGTGAGGCGCACTCGCTTGCCATTGACCCTACGATTAGCGCACAAGAGCTTGCGTTTTCTTCTAGTGCAACGCTTTCCGGCAACGGTGATGTTCTCAAAGATCTTTCCATGCTATCTCAGACGCCGTTAACCAATGGGTTGGTTGTTGGTAAAACGCCCTATAGCGCATATTCGGGGTTGTTGGGAGACATCGGTATTTTTACCCGACAAGCTGAAAGTGAAGCGACAGCAGCACAAATTAGCGTGGAAGATGCGCAAGTCGCCAGAGATAGTGTCAGCGCGGTGAACTCAGACGAAGAAGCCGCGAACATGTTGCTTTATCTCAATGCCTATGAGGCCAATATGAAAGTGATTAGTACGGCCAATCAAATGTTTCAGACCTTGTTAAAAGCGTTTTAGGAGAGCAGTGATGCGAGTAACGGACTCACAATTTAATGCGGTTATGCAGCGTTCGCTAATGGATAACAACATTCGTCTCAATAAAGTGTTTGAGCAGATGTCGACTGGGTTGAAGCTTAACCATCTCTCCGATGACCCGATTGCGGCGGTGCGCCTTGAAGGACTAAAAAAGACGGTCTCTGATAACCAGCAATACCAGCGCAATATTGAGAATGTGCAGTCTCAGTTGACTCGCTATGAAACCAATGTGAATACGTTAGAAGAGCTGTCCCAACAGGTCAATGAGCTACTACTTCAAGGTAAGAATGGCACTTTAGATGCACAAAGTCGTGCTGGGATAGTGTTAGAGCTGAAATCGCTGAAAACAGAGATGCTCACCACGTTAAATCAAGCGAATGAAGGAAGCTATTTGTTTTCAGGCACAGACATAACAAACCAAGCTATATCGACAACACCGCCTTATACCTTAAACAGTAATTCAGATTATCGTGAAACCAAAGTTGGCGATGACCAATATGTACCAAGCAACTTAACCATCACGGATATTATCGGCACCAACGCTATTTTTACTGATTTGGACAATGCAATCGCTGAGTTGGAAGTTCCGACAGCTGGGTTTACGCCAGCATTAGATAGTGCGCTCGATACTAATCAAGATCTGCATCAGAACTTGTTGGTGTCTTTGACAGATATTGGTAGCCAATATAACACCTTGGATAGACTCAAAGAAACCAGCATTGATATGGTGTTTTTTGCCGAAACGGTGCGCTCAGAACTTGAGGAGTTGGATTATGCACAAGCTTCGGTGGAACTTAACCAAGGTATGATTGCTCTAGAAGCCACGCAAAAAACCTTCGCGCGCGTCGCCGGTATTTCTCTGTTTGATTTGATATGAGAAGCGATATGGTTAAACCTCGTCATACAAGACTACCGAATTGGTTCGGGGCTCGACTACAGTCTATGTCTGGGGCCTTGTACTTAATTCGTTTGATGATGGTTAGCTTGATAATAGCTAAAGTGATGATGCCTACTCAGGCTCTAGCTCAACGTTATATTGTTCCGTTTGATAGTGTGCAATGGCAATTTAATCAATCTGTTGACCAGTGTGTCTTGCAATCTTTCGACCCTCATACCGGTTTTTCGGTACAGTTTGTTCTACTGGCTGCCAACCCTTTACAAATCAAGGTGGAGAAACGTGGCGTACGCTCACTCCCTTCTTCCACTTCGTTTAATACCACAGAGCCTGTCTGGGGGATTTCTAAATCCTATACCACAACCACCATTGAAAAGATCCAACAGCAAGGTCCCGCTTTAGTCACGGCAGATGGTGCGACGCTACTACTAGAAGACATGGCTAGTGGTGCCTGGTTCAACATTAATGCTATGGATTTTGATATCTATTTCCCGACCACGAATTTCAGGCCCGCACTAGATGAATTTAACCATTGCCGCTTTGGTTTGCCTCCCGTGAACTTTCAACATGCACGCCGCGTTGAACTGCATTTTCAAAGCGGCGCTGTGACCTTAACGGAACTGCAAAAACGTACCATTGATGACATAAGTTCTCTGGTAAAGCGTGACCCTAAAATCGTTAAGATTTTGATAGATGGTTATACCGATAATTCAGGGGATTCCGTGGCGAATCTGCAAATTTCAAAGCAGCGTGGGTCAGATGTTGCACAGTGGTTCGTTGAAAACGGGGTGTCGAAAAAGATGATAGAGATACGTGGACATGGTGATCGCTACCCTAAATATGACAACACCACTGAAGAAGGTCGTGACAAAAATCGTCGCGTAGAAATTCGATTGGTACGTAAGTGACGCAGCGATGGAGAGCGAGTAATGGAAAAAATCAGCGCAATGCAATTACAACAAGAGCTAATTGGCAAAATGCACAATCAGCAACAAATTGCGACCAATCCATTTTACAATCAAACGATGGTATCGGCAGCGGTAAAGGGGGTTATTCATGACAATACCCAAGTCAACCCTACTTCAGAGAGTGCATTGCAGTTCAGTCATGCGTTAAAAGGGGTGCTGGATACAGTGGACAAATACCAAGCTCACGCGTCTGACAAGATAACCGCCGTAGAATTGGGTAAAAGCGATGACCTTTTAGGCGCAACGGTAGCGTCGCAAAAAGCGCAATTGTCCTTTAACGCACTGATGCAAGTGCGAAACAAAATGGTGTCGAACTTCCAAGACATCATAAAGATGCCTATTTAGGCTAGGGAACGGCGATGGCTGCAGAATTAGAAACAAAACCAGCGTTAGCCAACAATATGGGAGCGGCGAAAGAGAAGCTCAACAAAGCCTCTGGCTGGCTTAATACGTTTTGGCAAAGCTCGCAACGCAACGTCATTATTATCACCATATTCGCCACGATTACGGCGGCGATCATTGTCATAATGCTGTGGACATCGGCGGAGCGGTTTCGGCCCTTGTATAGCAAGTCAGCCAACTTCGATTCTAGCCAAGTTTTGCAGCTCCTCGACGAAGAATCGATACGTTACCAGCTTAGTCAAGATGATGGTCAGATATTGGTTCCGGAAGGTGATGTAGCTAAAATTCGCATGATTCTGGCGTCAAAAGGGTTAAAAGAACAACTGCCAAGTGGCTTTGATTCACTCGATAGTTCAAAAAGCCTTGGTGAAAGCCAGTTTATGGAGAATGCCCGTTACCGTCATGCATTAGAAGGAGAGTTGGCGCGCAGTATAACCACTATGAGTGCGGTCAGCTTGGCCCGGGTGCACCTCGCTATTCCGAAAGAAAGCTTGTTTATGCGTGAAGACGGAGAACAACCAAGAGCGTCTGTTATCGTCCACATCATCAATGGAATGGATCTCAAACCGACTCAAGTTGAATCGGTAATCAATTTGGTATCTGGTGCTGTCATTGGTCTTAAGTCGGAACATGTGAGAGTCGTTGACCAGCACGGCCGCTTATTATCTAACGATGCTACCGTTGGCGATATCACGGTCACCACAGGTAAGCAATCTGACTATAAACGTAACCTAGAAAGAACCTTGGTTGCGCAAGCCACAGATATGCTAACTCCAATTCTAGGTGCCAGTAATTTCCGAGTTCAAATCGCAAGTGATATTGATTTCTCCCGCATAGAAGAGACAGAAGAAATTTATGCTGACCCCGTTGTGCGAAAGGAAACTCTTCTTAACGATGTAAATGAGTCCTCAATGGCTCTGGGTATTCCGGGTGCCTTGAGTAACACGCCCCCAGTGACCGATGGCGAGCCTCAGCCGGAGCCAAACGCTAAGGTGAATCGCAGCGAAACGTCACGAGATTATGCGGTGAGTGGCAAAGTACGTCATATCCAACATCAACAGGGCGTGTTACAAAACCTTTCTGTTTCTATTGTCGTCAATGACTTGGCCAACGCCAATCAAACCTGGACACCGGAAGAGCTTACTAATGTCGAAAATGTGGTTCGCTCTGCAATAGGGTTCAGCGAAACTCGCGGTGACACTATACACATCACACATTTCCCGTTTGTGGTTGCCAGTATTCCAGATCAAGCCCCCGTAGCTTGGTTTGAAAATACCAATATTATGCAGCCACTCAAGTATCTATTGGGTGTGATGTTGAGTGGTTTAATGATCATGGTGGTCTTGCGCCCGCTGGCTCAATACTTAACCAAGTCTGCTGAGCAGGAAGAACAAGAAGCCGAGAGCATGGAATACGATGATGTGATTACCAAAGAAGAGCGCGCAGCAGAAGCGGCCTTACAGTCGAAACTGGAATCACTAGGCATTGATGCTACGGGTATCAAAGCGTTGGACGACAATTTGCCATCGGCCGATAGCCCGCTAGAGGTGCAGATCAAGCACCTGAAACTTATCGCTAAAGAAGACCCAAATCGAGTAGCCGAGATTTTGCGAACGTGGATTCAGGCATAGCAAAGGATTATCAGAGGGGACGTGTATGGATGACAAACAAACTTATCAGTCTGTGGATGGTGTCGCCATGTTGGTATTGAGTATGGGCGAAGATATTGGGTCTGAGGTTCTCAAAGGATTCACCCATGAAGAGATCAAACAGATTACTCATGCGATGAGTAAAATGAAAGACATTAAGGCTAAAGATGCGCTGGTTTCGTTGTCCGGTTTTTTTGATGATTTTAGAAAGCACTCAGGCATTCTAGGTGGGACACGACAATATATAACCAATGTCTTGGAGAAGACGCTCAACGGTAACTTAGCACGAGATTTGGTATCCGAAATCTACGGTGATGAGATTCGTTCGCACGCAGAAAAACTGGCTTGGATTCCGCCTGATTTGTTAGTCAACGACCTCAAGAAAGAACACATTAATTTGCAGGCGTTACTGATTGCTCATTTGCCACTTGAGTACAGCGCTAGAGTCATGGACGAATACGATGAACAAGAGTGCCACGAGTTGATTCTGCAAATATCCAAAACACAGGTTTTGACCTCTGGGTTAATGGAGACGCTAAAGGACCTTATCGATCGCTGCAAAATCAATTATCACAGCGGCGGATCAGCAAGCCTACAAGGCTCAAAGGTGGTGGCAAACCTTATCAATCGCTATTCCGGCGATAAGAGCAACTTATTCCAATTTCTTCACGATCATGATGAAGAAGCTGCTGAGCTGGTAGAAGAGGCGATGTTTGACTTCTTCACTCTGTTTAATCAAGACCTTGAAACTATCAACCTCATTAATGAAAGAGTCAGTCTTGAGTTATGGGCATACGCCCTTAAAGGGACAAACAAAGATTGCCGCCTGTACATCATCAACTCTATGCCACAGCGGGTTTCTACCGAGCTAAAAGAAAATTTGGTACGTATCGGTGCTGTGCCCGTAAGTCAGGTAGAACAGGCTCGAAAAGAAGTAATCGACATTGTTAAGCAGATGCAGTCTGAAGAGATAATTAAGCTCAACTTTGCCAACGAGCCACGATTGACCTAGTGGGAGAGGTAGGATGAAGTTAACCGGGATTACACAGAGGAAAAATCAGGTCAATCCAGCGAGTGCGGGCAAGATAAAACGTCCGGAAAAGCTTTCGACGCGCCAACCCTCATCAGTCTTATTGCATCAGCAAATGATGCAGTTGAACTTGCAAGAACGCCCCAAGCTTATCGCAGAAGTGTCCGATTCGCACAAGATGTATAGCCGCTTAATGATGGCCGGAGAAGTTCTAAGAACTGTCGCTAGTGAACTTATCAAACTTAGACAGATTGCTGAGTTGGCGCATTACAGTCCAGATCAAGCTAACCAAATCGATACCATCAAGAAGAAGTTACTGTTTTGGAGTCAAAAGCGCTTGTTTGGTCACTATGTCGTGGATTCTAGCTTTGCTCCTATTCAAACCGATAATCCTCTCATTGAATTTACGATACCAGGGCTCGATTTCCAACGAGAGCGTTTGCGAGATGAGGTGGTGTCGCTCTACATCAATAATCGGCTGGTGGCGTTAGCCTTTGAGCGCACAGAAGACCGTGAAGTCTTGTTAGAGCAGTTTAAGATGATGTTTGCGTATGCCCATTTGCAGTTACGACTTAATCAACAACAAGAGTTTGTGATTGGAATGCGAGATGAGCATTGGCGTGCGTGGGACGGCCAAGTTTTCGTTTCCGGACAGGGTGGGCGTTACGCTGAAGGTGCTCCGATAGCCGTTCAAGCTCAAGCCTGTTATCCAGTGCTAGACACCATTGGTCGTTTACTGGTGAATGAATCGGGCGCGATACAACACATCGAAGCACTGCTTGAGCGAGTCAATAAGTTGTATTTAGCGCTATCGAAAGTACTAAAAACAAAAAAAGTACGAGCAAATCAACTCATTGCTTTTTGTACCCATCCTGAATTGGAGCAGTTTGGCAGCTTTAAACAGCATTTAGCAAATAACCCAGAGCTATCGTTGAAGTCCATTCATCGTGGTTTTAGTGGCCCTAGCCGAGACAACGTTATCAAGTTACTGAGAAAAAGGTGAAACAGACGTGAAATATTGCCGTTATAGTTAATTAGAAGTGAGCAAAGTGAGTAACGGGATATGAGTCAAATCAAGGTCGATAATGTGAAGCATATTGTTCCGCATACCCAAGTTGATGTGGTTCAAAACAAAAAGGTTGAGCCAGACCAAAAGGTCAAAGTGAAGCAAATCAACCTGTCACAACATGAAGTGGACTTGTTGGAAAATGCGAAGAGTTTTTTTGACGGAGTTGAAGAAATTGATAGCGCCAAGGTTGAACAAATCAAAGCGCAAATAGCCTCGGGGGAATTGGTGTTTGATATGGATGAGCTAGCGAAAGTTATAGCGAGACTAGACCATGGGCAATAAAAGCACGTTGATAGGCTACATTACCTATGGTCAGCATATTTTGGAGTTTTCTCGCCAGCTATCTTCTGGACTAGACGATATTCGCGCGGCGATACTCAATCGCGAATATCAAAATTTAGAGTCGCTTAACCAAACTATCACTTCACTAACTCATCGAATGGCTGAAGCCGACCTAAAGCGCTACGCAATGGCAAAGCGGCTGGGTTGTCAGGACAGGCAATACACCAAAGTGATACAGGCAAAACTACAAGGTGGGGTGCTGCAACGAGTTCAAGCTTTGGATAAGCAGATTGAACAATCAATTGGACAATGTAAGACCAAGCTGGAGCGCCAAGGTAATATCATGCTGATGCAGCACCAAGCGATGGAGGAAGCGCTTGGAAAACATAAGTTAAGGATTAATGTCTAAGACCGGATTATTACTCATATTGATTATCGCGTACGGCTGCATAACTAATATGCAAGCCGCAGTTGCTTCGAGTTCTGAGCTCGAGCAACACCTTTCCACTCGTATTCATTCGCTGATAGAGCAGACAGTTCGCTACCGTTACCCGCAACAGTATCAACTCGATGTCAGTATTCGTTTTTCAAAAGCTATTCATCAACTCGAGCCTTGCTCAAAACCAGTAGCAATTCATCATCGTAGTGAGATTAAACTGGGAAAGCAGAAGTGGACATTACGATGTGAAGCTCAGAGGTGGAGTTTATCTGCAACTTCGTCAGCCAGTCTCACTATCTGGGCTGTGACAGCCGATAAAGCTTTGCGAAAAGGCCAGCGCTTATCTCCCTCCGACATCGCAATAAAGCCAATTAAACTCTACACCGATAAAAAGGTATTTTTTAAACCCAGTGAAGTTGTGGGAAGTAAACTGAAGCGCTCGGTGAAAAAGGGCGAGCTTCTGACCACATCACGTTTGTATCTTGATTACGATGTGGAGAAAGGTCAGGCCGTTGATGTGGTTTACCAGTCAGAGACGATACGGCTAGAGACGTTGGGAACGGCTCTAGAAAGTGGTTTAGTCGGCGACACGGTATCGGTTCAAAATCAGCAGTCGGGGAAACTGTTGCGAGGTGTAGTGATCAAGAAAAATCAAGTGAGAGTGTATTAACGAAAAAACCTAGAGCGAAGGTGAAGCTCTAGGTTTTTCTTATGCTTGTCTGAGCAGAACTAAAGCCACTACAGCGTGAGCAGGTAATTCACTAATTCGTTGTACTCCTTATAACTTTTAATACCTGTCGGCTGAACGATGTATTTGTTGTTAACTAATACACCAGGTACGCCAGTTAATGTGCTCGCATCAAACTGCTTATCAAATTTCTTCTGCATTGAGTTGACGACAAAACTGTTGTACGCCGAGTCAAAGGCTTTGCCATCAATACCATTGCTGACAAAGATTTGTTTGAGCTCTTGCTCGTCAACTGGTCTTTTGCCTATTTCGTGGATCTGATTAAACATCGCAGGAACCATCTTATCTTCTACCTTTAAAGCAACCATGGTGGCGTACGATTTTGCCATTGGTACTGCCATATCATTGCCCATAAACGCAACGTGCACTTTCTCAAATTTAACGCCATCAGCTAGCGCAGGCTTGAGGTTTTCTACTACAGATTCGAATTTGTAGCAGTGTGGACAATAAAATGAAAAGAACTCGGTTACTTTGGGTGTGGCTGACTTTTCAACATCCAATACCTTGTAGTGAGTACCTTGCTCAAATTTAGCCGCATGAGCCGATACGCTGAGTAGTAGCGCAGAAAAAAGGGTAAACAATGCCTTCATAGGGATAACTCCGAAAAAATAAATAGGGTGCGAAATCTCGCGCTAAATGCTGGGGAAACGGAGTTATGCGATAGGAGGGCGGAAAAGGGTTTGAACTCTGCCAATTGCTTTGCCTATGTCATCAATTGACATTAAGGCGAGCGACGTGGTGCCCGAGTTAAGTACGACCAATGATTGTCCACAAGGAACTTTAAGCAAACAAAATGACGCACAGCATTGATGTGGATTAGCCATTTCCACTTTGTTTGATAGTGCTTTGTTAGAGACAGCTGAGTTGGTGTGGCTATCGAGCGTTGAGAGAGAATGGGAAAAGACTTCGTTTGACTCGTTACTGATCGCAACAAAACTCACTACCAGCATAATGACTGATAGGAACAGAGCTAGTGTAACGGTAAAACAACGAGAAAACATGGCCATCAAACAACGATTAGGACGCGAGCATCATACCCTAGGGACATTAAAAATACAGGTTTACCATCACAGTTTGACGCTGCGCTAATAGTGCTCTGATTCTTTACCAGACAATGACATAGAATTCATTCACCGCTGAAATACACGGTTCTTTTCTCCTTATCATGCAGCCGTAGCAACAATAACTAGGAGAATTCCATGAACAAGAAAGCAGTGGCGCTGGTAGTAATCACGATGTTGGCAATGTCTGGTTGTCAAAAAGAGCAAGAAGCTCCAACGGAAGCCAAAATAACTTTTGTAGAAGCGGTGACCAAGGCAATAAAAACACCGCATCAAGAGTGTAATGATGTAGTGGTGACTAGACAGGCTGAAGTTAGAGATGAGAATAAGCTCTTAGGGACGCTAGGTGGGGCGGCCGCAGGTGCTGCACTAGGTAATCAAGTTGGTGGAGGTTCAGGAAAAACCGTCGCAACGGCAGTCGGCACTGTAGCGGGTGCTATGACAGGAAGAAAAATCCAAGAAAATGCTCAGAAGAATGACACCATAAGTACAACAGAAAGACGCTGCACAACAAAATACACTACGTCTACCAAAGTGGTCGGCTACGATGTCACTTATGAAGTCTCAGGTACTCCAACGACTATCCGAATGGATAGTAAGCCAAAGACGGGTACTTTTCCGATTGTTTCAGGGCAAGTTGTTATTCCTCAATAAACGTCTCCACCCCCCAAAAAAAGAGTTGATTGATGCCGAGTTATTAACGTAACTCGGTTTTTTGACTCTACTCAACATCGCCAAGTACGTTTAACCCATACTCATTCGGAATTTCATTGTAGCTAAGCACTATAAGCTCTTTGGCAAAAGCCTTAGCTAATTTGGCCACCATAGGTCGTGTGGTTGGTGGAACAACGATAACGGGTGGCAGATTTTGGCTTTGCATGGTTTGTACTATGGTCGGCATACGATTTTGAAACTTCTGTAAGACAGAGGGCTCGACAGGGATGGCATCTAACGGAATGTTAGGATCGCTCTGTTGGCTAAGAGAAATCGCGCCCTTAAGCTCATTTTCCAACGCAGAACCGATAATAAAGGCGTTAATGGTTTTGCTGTTGGGTGATACCAAGTTTACTATGGTACGTTTTAACGCCACACGAATATTTGATGACAGCAAGATTGGATCTTTGACGGTATCGATACTTTCGATAATGGTATTCGCTATGGTTCGTACATTAATGATTGGCACTTGCTGAGCAAGTAACTGACGAATCACTTGCATTTGCAGGTTCGGTGAAATGATGTTGGCGAGGTTTTCTGCCAGTTCAGGGTGGTGAATAGCGAGTCGATGATTGATTGCCTTAACATCATCATAATTAAAGATATTATCGAGATGTTCACTGCATACCTTACTGACGTGAGTCGCAATTACGTCATACACCTCAATGACTTGAAATCCGAGGTTAATGGCTTTAGTTTTGTCTGCTTGATTAATCCATAGAGCTGGAAGCTGATAAGCAGGGTCGACGCCCACGATGCCATCTAAGTCTGGATGATCAATTCGGTTGCCCACTGCCATGGACTTATCGGCATAGACTTCACCACGTTCTATTTCATCACCATCAATGCTAATTGCGTATTCTGAGGGTTTGAGCGCGAGATTATCGGTGATAATCACTTCTGGAATCACAAAGCCAATTTGTTCGCTAAGTGTTTTTCGGCTGCCGCGAATACTCTTGATCAGATTGCCTCCTTTCTTGTTATTGGCAAGAGGTACCAATTTAAATCCCAGAGAGAGTGCTATCACATCGACATTGGGAATGATGCTCCAATCAATTGTGCTTTCATGATTGGTGCGAGGTAAAGAGCCCACATCAGATTCAACCTGTTCAGGGGTAGCCTGAAACTTTGACTGGCGCCAACCGACAAATGCCAGTAGGACAGTGAAAGTATAAAAAGCCAGATGAGGCATATTCGGCACGCTACCTATTACGAACATTACGCCCGCTGCCATATAAAGGTTGTTTGGCGAGGCGAGCAACTGCCTCTTTACGGTTTGTGCCATGTCATTATCATTGTCACTAATACGCGTCACGATAATGGCAGCGGAAGTCGCGAGTAATAGTGATGGGATCTGGGCGACGAGGCCATCACCTATAGTCAGTAAAGCGTAGGTTTGAAACGCTTCTTCTGCAGAAAGTCCATGTTCAAAAATCCCGATCAGCACGCCACCGATCAAATTGATGAACAGGATCAATAGTCCAGCAATAGCATCGCCTCGAACGAACTTACTCGCCCCGTCCATTGCGCCGTAAAACTCCGCTTCTTCACCGACTTCTAAGCGTCGAACTTTGGCTTCGTTTTGGTCTATGGCACCTGCATTGAGGTCGGCATCGATTGCCATCTGTTTCCCTGGTAGCGCATCAAGAGTAAATCGTGCAGATACTTCTGAGATCCGCTCGCCACCTTTGGTGATCACCACAAAGTTAATGATCATCAGAATCACAAACACCACAATACCAACAACGTAGCTACCACCAATAACGACTTCACCAAACGACTGAATGACTTTACCAGCGGCATCGCCACCGTTATGACCCTCAAGCAAAACGATGCGAGTTGATGCCACATTCAGCGTTAAACGAAGCAATGTCGCGACCAGAAGCAGGGATGGAAAAATAGAAAAGTCGAGAACTCGAGTGACGGTACTACTGACCAGCAGTACCACAATAGCTAGCATGATATTAAAGGTAAAAAACGCATCGAGCAGGATCGGTGGCAACGGCAGAATAACCATCGCGAGGATCATGAGTAGTACGATTGGAATCGTTAACCTTGATGCCACTGCCTTAAATACGTTTCCCATAACAGCCATTTTTGTGGTTATTGTTGATTAAAATACTAGGATATTTTTCACGCACTTCTCATTTTTGAGTCTTGCAATTTTAAGGTTTAGTGATTTTTTTCGAAAAAAATGAAATGGAATTTTTCCACTGTCGTTAGCAGTTACTGAACAGCAAACACAGATGGGGATCATCAGATGGCTATATCAGTACACACTAACTACGCAAGCTTGGTCACGCAGAACACTTTGCAGTCGACAAACAGTGCGTTAACTAAATCTATGGAAAAACTGTCTACCGGCTTTCGAATTAACTCAGCTGCGGACGATGCGGCGGGTTTGCAAATTGCTAACCGTTTGGAAGCGCAGTCTCGTGGTATGAATGTAGCAATGCGTAACTCACAAGATGCTATTTCGATGTTGCAAACAGCAGAGGGTGCCTTCGATGAGATGACTAATATCGCATATCGAATGAACGACCTAGCGACTCAAGCGGCTAACGGCACGAATACTACAGCAGATTTAGCTGCATTGGATTCAGAGTATCAGCAGTTAGGTGAAGAGCTGGCGAATATTTTGGCAAACACTAACTACGGTGGTAACAACTTGATGAGTGGTACAGGGGCTTTTGATGCCACTATCGATTTCCAGATAGGTAGCACATCAGCAGAAACGTTGACATTCGATACAACGGTTGGCGGAGGGTCATCGGCTCTAGCCGACATTCAGACTTTTGTAGGTACTTCTGGGTCATTAGGTATTGGTGATTTGACAACACAAGCTAATGCACTTGCCGCTATGGATGCTTTGACTGGCGTTCCAGCAACGGCAACGGACAATGGATTTGTCGGTAACCTAGGTGAAATTCGCTCTACATTTGGTGCCACAATCAATCGACTAGAACACACCATTACCAACCTTGGTAATATGACTGAAAATGTGGACGCTTCTAAAGGCCGAATTATGGACACTGATTTTGCCTCAGAATCGGGCAATATGAGCAAACAACAAATGCTAATGCAATCAGGGGCGTCAATGCTTAGTGCATCGAAAATGGTACCTCAACTAGCGATGAGCTTATTAGGATAACCATAGTCACAACATTCCAAGGAGGGGAGAGCTGTACCTCCTTATTGTACTAAAGAGGGAAGGATCATGAACGTTGATGCGGTGCAGCTCGCCAGTAATTTTGCAAGCTTAGATGTGCAGCCTTTTGAGCTGCGCTATAACCAAAAATTGTCAACGATTTCGTCTAAGACTTCTGCCATCAACAAAGTCAAATCTGCATTACAATCTCTCGAAGATAAAATCTACCAGTTTACAAAAACCGGCTCTAGTCTCACTCAAACCTCAACATCAATCTCTAGTGAAGACTACTTTTCGTTAACCACAAGTCCAGGTGCTGAAGACGTTAATCTTGATGTCTTCGTTAAGCAGATGGCTTCTAATCATCAAGTTGTATTTGATGCTAATTCTACCGACCCGAACGATGTTATGGCTGCGGCTGGAAGTTTTTCAGTGACTCAAGGTGGAGTCACGACCAACATCAACATTATGGATGCCGATACCGACATTAGTGGCGATGTCACCTACAGTGAATTTGTCACTTACTTCAACGATCAGTTTGACGGTTCAATTCAAGCAACGTTAGTGAAGTCGCAAGGGGCGATGAAAGTGTTGTTTGGCTCCGACAATGAAGGGGTTGATGCCAGTTTCACCTTATCTGCAGATGCGGCAAGTGGTTGGGATACTACGGTAGCAGCGGCAAGTGCGGCGCCGTTACAAGCTGGTCAAGATGCCATTATTACTCTCGGCAATGAATTTGGTACGCAGCTGACCAGCTCTAGCAATACTTTCGAAGACTTAATAGATGGTGTAGACCTCACGGTTCGCAAAGCCAACACCAGCGGTGATACTGCGACTAGTATCAATATAGGCGATGATATATCAGCCACCGTAGCATCGCTGCAAGAGTTTGTAGACGCCTACAACAACGCCGTCAGCGAAATCACTAACTTGACTCAATCAGGAAACGAAGATGAAGCACGGGGCGTGCTCGCTTCCGATAGCACAATACGCAATATCAAAAATCAATTATCTAATGTTATTAGAGCTGACTATGACGGAACTCGACTCTTTGAGTTAGGGCTGGAAATTGATCGCGACGGCAGATTGAGTTTGGACTCGGGTACGTTTGA
This sequence comes from Vibrio sp. McD22-P3, assembly GCF_021568915.1. Lineage (NCBI taxonomy): Bacteria > Pseudomonadati > Pseudomonadota > Gammaproteobacteria > Vibrionales > Vibrionaceae > Vibrio > Vibrio sp. McD22-P3. The sequence goes on along the minus strand of NZ_JAKGTN010000021.1, from coordinate 46,256 downwards.
AAGTGCGGCTCCTAGCATCGATTTTGAAACACTATTTACAGGTACGGGCGGCGTGTTTGAAGCGTTTGAAACGCAGTTAGAGAGCTATATCGACTTCTCAAATGGCTCGCTCAATCGCCGAATTGATACCTTGAACGATGAAAAAAGTCGTATTAACGACGCTCTATCCGTTTTGGATACGCGTTATGAAACCTATTACAACCGCTACCTTGCCCAGTTTACCCAATTGAACTCACTAAGTAGCCAATTGGATTCTGTTTCCGGACTTTTCACGGTTTAGGGAGAAACCGCCATGCTATTAGGAAAACAGCAACAAGCTAACTATGCCAATGTTCAAGTCGCTGCTAACGCATCGGTCTCATCGAGCTTTGAGTTGATATGTATGCTACATGAGCGTCTGATTCAAGAGTTAGAAAGCGTTAAATACGCGATAGAGCATAAGGATCTCGAGCTCAAATCCAAAGCTTCTCAAAAATCCATTGATATTTTAGTTGGGCTAGACGCTTCTCTCGATTTGTCGACAGGTGAAGCTTTGATTCAGAACATCCATGCGCTCTATGAACATGGTATTGCGACTGTATTTGAAGCATCTAAGGAGATGAATACCGAGCTGATCGACAAGCTTATTGAAGTGATGACTGATCTTAAAGAGGGATGGGAAGGCGCAATGGAGTGGCTTGATGAAGCCCAGTCCTGAGCAAGTAGAACGTCTTGTTCTCAAGCTAGAACAGGCGGTCAAAAACAGACAATTTTCTGAGATAGAAAAGTTAAATCGTTTGCTCAAACAGGTGCTGCTAACCATAGAGCAATCACATCCGAGCTATCTGCCTCTGGTCGTGCGATTGAAAAGTGTTCACAACCAATGCAGAGCATTAGTAGAGCATGAACAAGTCATCCTTAAACAGCAGCTTAGTGACAATTCAAGTCTGCGCGAGCGAGATAAAGCGTATGCCCAGACACAAGTGAGAGCAGGAGAACAGTGATGGAACTGCAAGGGAATATGGCATCAAATAGTTGGGCGACCAATGGATTGGTTTTTGATTTGCTGTCGGCGGTAGATGCGACGGTGAAGAGCAATTCGACCTCTACGGCTCTCAGTTCCTTGTCTTCTGAGCTTGGGGAAACCCGAATGACGCCACTCGCTCATTCATTTCAAACTCTGTTCTCAGTGCTTAATCAGGTGCAGCAGTCCTTGCCTATTGAACAAGACGTCGTAGTCTCTGAGAGCGTTATTCGCAGGGTTAATGAGAGCCGTAATTTAGAGTCTGTGAGTCTTGAAGAGCCTACGCGGACGTCAAGTGTTAACTTGCTTCTGCCAGCAGAACAGTTACCGCTTCGACTAAATGGAGTTGCACGCTCAATCGCAGATTCTATTAAAGTGCTAGAAGCGTCATCGCAGTCCCATCTTTTTTCTTTTGAAGCTGACGAGTACAAAAATGATGAAGTGCTAGTGACTTCAAACAATACCTCCTTTTCTCAACAGGTACTGAGTGCTGTGATATTGGATATTAAGGACAGATGGCTACCAAAGGGCCTTCCCCAGACTAATCCCAATTTGCTCAACTTGGAGTCGTCGTTGCCTAGCATTGCGTCTAAGGCTAGCTCTATGAACCCTTGGACACCAGCTAGCTTAAAGCTTAGTGCGCAATTACCGCTTGGATCAATCACCCATCAATCCATCGAAGCGCTGTATCTAGCCAATGAAACGACAGCAAGTCGATTAGTACCAACCATTGAGGTAAGTAAAGCGCTTGATGTAGATAGTCAAAGACAAATTCATCAAGTGTTGAGAGATAAAATACAACTTCAATTGGACACCATGAATCAAGCGGCTCGAATACGCTTTGATCCACCTGAGCTTGGAAAAGTGGAGATGCACGTAAGAGTTGATGGAGAGCGGGTCACGATACAAATGAGCGCTACATCTGCTGCCACGCGAGAGGCAATTTTAGCAACGTCAGAGCGTTTGAGGGCGGAGCTCGTCGCACAAAATAGTGAGCTGTCTGAGGTAAATATCTCTTTGGAACAATCGAACTCACAGCAGTTTCAATCTCAAGAGCAGCGCGATCATTCAGAGCAAGAGGTCAGCCCGCAAGCGAATGATCTTCCTTCTCAAGATAACGGCGATGTTTTGGAATATCGTGCATACATTGCGAGGGCTTAGAGATGACTAAAATTATCGTTACGTTCATCGTTACTCTCGCGCTTTCGGTCACAGGTTTCTGGTTGTACCAAAGTAATACGCTGAATATGGAGTCCTTGACCGCTTGGCTTTCACCGAAAGAACCAGAGCCAGCTAAAATGCAGCAGGTTGAAATTCAGCTAGAAAATGTACTGGTGCCTATTAACCTGGGCAATCGACAAAGCTTGCTTTTGCTTGATGTTTCGATGTTTACCCCACAGAAAAATGGCGCATACGTGTATGAGCAATTAAGCCGAATTAAGAACCGCATCATCAAAAAATTCAGTGTCAAAGAGGCCTCTTATTTCTACAACAAACAGTTTATCTATGTGATTCAGGATGATCTCAAAGATGACTTAGATGAGCTACCGAGCTTACAAGTTGGTGATGTACTTGTCACCAAAGCGGTATTTCAATAGGTCGCTACTATGTTGATGCAGCCCAAATACCAGCACACCCAAACTAACGACCAAGCGACGTTGCAGGAGTTAGAAAAATTGGTGCTGCAACAAAACATCAAGTTGATTAACGGACTGCTTTATCAATATCGCTACGCAGTTGATGAAGGAACGTTTGAGGATTTACGGCAAACGGCCATGATGACTTTGGTCATCGAGCTTAGGAAGTTTGACCATGTTGCTAATGATGATTTTCGACGGGCGGTAGCGGTACGAATTCGAGGCGAATTAGTCGATGAACTCAGACGTCGCGACTATATGGAGCGAGATAAACGCCAATTGGTGAATCGAATCAAGCTCGCTGAAAGACAATTAGTACAACAGTTGGCAAGACAGCCCACAACTAATGAGATTTGTCATTACTTAGGCATTGAAAGTAATGATTATCAACAAGCGATGACGTTAGTGGATGTGTTTGATGATATTGAGCTGGAAACGGTGGTGACAGCCGTTCCGGAGACAGACAGAGAAGTGCTTTTTAATGAGGTGAAACAAGTGTTGAATACTCTCCCTGAGATGGAGCAGCGCATTCTTTACTTGGTTTACGTGAAAAGTTTAAGCACCAAAGAGACGGCACTGGTCCTCGATATCAACGAAATCAAAGTGCATCGATTAAAACACCGAGGTTTAGACATTCTCAAGAGTAGAATGAAGGAGAGTGATGTATGCAAAAACTAATCGGTATTGTTATCGTGCTGAGCGTTATTTTTGGCGGCTTCATTTTTCTTGGTGGGAAGTTTGAATTTATTTTCAAGCTGTCGGAAATCATAATCATTTTTGGGGCGGCATTTGCCAGTCTATTAATGTCTACTACGTCTGCAACGATGAAATTGATGGCTCAGCAAGTTGGCATCGCTTTTCGTTCTACGCCTTATAACAAGGACTATTATCAACAGTTACTATCGTTAATGTTTGAGCTAATCAATACTGCACGAGTTCAGAATATCAAAGCGTTAGATATTCATGTTGAGAATCCTGATTCAAGTAAAATTTTCAGTAAGTATCCAAAGATCACGAGTGACGCTCTTACGACTCAATTCATTATTGATTCATTTCGACAAGTGATCACTGGTAAACAATCGCAACACGTATTGGAAGCATTTCTAGAAGAAGAGATCGAGCATCTCGAGGATGAATACACCAAGCCTTCCGAGAAACTACACGCTACTGCTGAGGCTATGCCGGGGCTTGGTATTTTAGCTGCAGTAATGGGGATCATTCTGACGATGCAAGGCCTTGACGGTGAGATCAGCGAGATTGGTCAGAATATCGCTGGCGCTCTGGTGGGAACATTTACTGGGGTTTTTGGTTGTTATTGTGTACTTGGGCCAATGTCTAGCAGTATCAAAGATGTTTCTGAGAATCAGTTAGCGCCACTACTGTGTGTGAAATCAATCCTGTCTGCTTACGCTCAAGGTCAATCGGCGCACATGTGTGCTAATGCTGGACGCAAAAACATCGAAACTCGTTATAAGCCGTCATTTGTTGAGCTAGAAAAAGCAGTCGAAGTGCTCAGACAGCAGCCTTCATAGAGCTAAGGAGCGAATGATGGAACAGCCAAATGTCATCATCAATAAAAAAGGGCGCCGTAAGCGCGGCGAGCTGCAACACGGCGGATGGAAAGTTGCCATGGCAGATTTGATGATTTCGCTAATGTGTCTTTTCCTCGTGTTGTGGATACTGCAAGTCGTCGATGTGGATGACCAGAAGAAATTGTTGAATTACTTTGCCTATGGCAATGATCCCATCATGCACTTAGGAACGAACGAAAGTGGCGGCAACTCAATTAACCCACTGCCATTACCTCATGTAGCAACCTCTCATTACGACGCTGAGCTGCATCGCATTAATGACACTTCTGTACTTGAGGGTGAGTTTAATAGCCAACAAGAACTGGAAGTTTTGGCGCAGCGAGTCAAACAAGAGTTATCCGGAATTGATGCCCTAGGTAGCGTCAGTGTGTTCGTAACACCTCAAGGCGTGAAACTAGTCATCGCAGACTCTGATAAAGGCCCGATGTTTTTCCGAGGAGGGGCCAAGGTAACGCCTTTCTATCAAGACTTATTGCTGAACCTAGCCGGATTACTAGAAAAAATCGAAAACAAAATGATTATCACCGGACACACGGATGCAAGTCGTTATAAAGGAAGTCGAATGACTAACTGGGAGCTTTCAAGCAATCGTGCTAATAGCGCTCGGTACTATTTGGATAAGGGCGGTCTTCAAGAGCGTCATATTTTTCAAGTAACGGGGATGAGTGATACGGCACCAATTGACTTTAATAACGCCAAATCCGGTATTAATCGCCGTATCGAGTTGTACATTTTAACCGCTGAAACTTTGGCGCAACTGAATAAGGTTTACAAAGCCTTTGCTCTAGAACAAGCGACCAGACCTTCGCCATTGGCAGAAAAAGAGCTCGACACAGTTTTACGAGAATCGCACCGTAAAGCGCTGCAAAAAGCAGATTATAATCAGCCAGTTACATCATTTGAAGTGATGAGCCGTTATGACTGAACTCATTCACTCTGTGCTGAACATGCGAAAGTGCTTAGCTTGGTTAGTGGTTATAGATTATGTATTAATTGGTTTTTACGTCTATTTGGCAACGAGCTTAGTATATTTTGATGTTTTTCTTATTGGAGTTTTGATCGCACTGTACAATATCCTATTGGTGACCGTTGTCATCAATCAGCCGCCAGGCTTTATTTCACTGGATAGAGACAAGCACCTTGTTATCCCAATCTGCTTTGCAACTTTTCTTGGTTGCACCATCGTTGTTTTGACCGTTTTCTGGTAATTTTTTGGCTCTATTTCAAAGATCTTTGCGAACAGCGTTGCAAAAATAACCATTTAGGCCTAAGTTGTAATGGTAGTGTAACAAAAAGGAGAGTTTGCCTATGCATCAAGAAATGATTCAACCTTCCAACCTCGGCGTTATTAGTCGCACTTGCCTGTTCTCTCTCGGTACAGTGGTAGCCATTCTGGCTATGCTCTAATAACTTAGACTTCTTAGGGGACAGCCCAAACGCAGACACTTTGTTTAGTAGATGGGCGTTCCTCTAGGCAACGTAAATCGTTTTTTCTCCCCGTTATAAAGTTCTCTTTTTTCTAATATCCTTACTTTTCGTTAATACCCACACTTTTCGTTTGTTTTCTATCCACCGCGACTCGCTATACTCTAAGTAATTGTTATTAAGACTTGTATAGAGCCGCCTATGTTTTCGCTGGATTCACTATCCTTTTCTCATCGTTTTTTAGCTCTGCCGAATAGCTTTTATACCCAAGTTGAACCGACGCCTCTCAACAATCCTCGTTGGGTTGCATGGAATCAAGAACTGGCAGGTGAACTGGGATTTCCAGAGATGGTTGAAGGCGAACAAGCCTTGCTTGATGTTCTTTCGGGCAGTGTATCGAGTGAGCACATCAAGCCACTCGCAATGAAATACGCGGGTCACCAGTTTGGTATTTATAACCCTGATTTAGGTGACGGTCGTGGTTTGTTGCTGGGTGAAGTCGCAGGAAAGTCAGGGCAGACTTTCGATCTTCACCTCAAGGGTGCGGGTCAAACACCGTATTCGCGAATGGGAGATGGTCGGGCGGTTCTACGCTCGACAATTCGAGAGTATTTGTGCAGCGAAGCCATGGCAGGGTTAGGTATTCCTACCACTAGAGCATTGGCAATGATGGTAAGCGATACGCCTGTGTATCGAGAGCAAGTGGAGCAGGGAGCGTTATTGGTTCGTGCTGCCGACACACATATTCGCTTTGGCCATTTTGAACATTTCTTTTATACCGCTCAGCATGAGCAGCTTCGCCTACTAGCGGATAAAGTAATTGAGTGGCATTTCCCTGATTGTTTGGACGCTGACAAGCCCTATGTTGCGTTCTTCGCTGAAGTTGTTCGATTAACTGCAGAAATGATTGCTCACTGGCAAGCCAAAGGGTTTGCTCATGGGGTGATGAACACAGATAACATGTCGATATTGGGTCAGACATTTGACTATGGCCCGTTTGGATTTATGGATGACTATGAACCGGGTTATATCTGTAATCATTCCGACTACCAAGGTCGTTATGCGTTCGACAATCAACCGTCCATAGCGATGTGGAATCTCACCGCGTTAGCTCATGCTTTGTCTCCACTTATAGATAGAAAAGACTTAGATCATGGATTGGAAACCTTTACGCCAATCTTGCAGACAGAGTACAGTTGCCAAATGCGCGACAAGTTTGGGTTGTCGACCAAGCAGAGTGAAGATGGAGATTTCTTTAATCGAAGCTTTGACCTCATGGAAAGTGAAAAAGTGGATTACACCCGATTTTTCAGGGCACTATCGAATATCGATAGTACCGGCATTGCTCCTGTTGTTGACCTGTTTATCGATCGTGCTAAAGCGCAAGCGTGGGTAGAAAGCTACCTGCTACGTTGTATGTTAGAAAATGATTCTGAAGCCGAGCGCTGCCGAAAAATGCGTTTAGCGAATCCAAAGTACATTCTCAGAAACTATTTAGCCCAACAGGCCATAGAACTTGCTGAGAAAGGCGATTTTTCACTGGTTCATCAGTTGGCGGACTTACTCAAATTCCCTTACGAGGAACAAGCAGAACATGAAGAATTTGCCAAGCTTCCACCTGAATGGGGTAAACGTATGGAAATCAGTTGCTCATCATAAAGATGAATGAATTTGTTAACCCTTTATGGCTAAAAAGTATCATCATGTCATTTTTGTGACCTTGCGCAAATTCGAGCTGCAAATTTTATAAACGAATCAATAATAAAATTTCCGCTAAAGCCTTACACTATAGGGAGTAAGTGCAGACTTAAGGAAATAAAATGCAGGCTAAGACGCACATTTTGGTTGTAGATGACGATGAAGAGATCCGTCTCTTACTCGATGAGTATTTGACGAAATCTGGCTTTCAAGTTTCTACTGCTGAAGATGGGGTAGAAATGGAGCTGTTTATTAAGGCTAAAGGCTACCCGGATCTTATTCTGCTCGACGTCATGCTACCGGGAGATGATGGTTTTACTCTTTGTCAGCGTGTACGACGAGACTCGCAAGTACCCATTATTATGCTAACCGCAGTATCTGATGAAACTGATCAAATTATTGGTTTAGAAATCGGTGCTGACGATTACATTGCGAAACCATTTAGTCCGCGTCAATTGATGGCTCGAATTAAAGCACTGTTGCGCCGGACCCATCTCAATGGCGATAAGGCAGAAGAAACGCCACCAAGAACGATCGATTTTGGCGACTGGCATTTGGATACCATTGCTCATCGTATGACCAATAAGGTGAATGGCCGCACGCATGATTTATCCGGTAGTGACTTTGCGTTGCTAATGCTGTTTTTGTCGCGCCCGAATGAAATTCTTGATCGCGATACTATTTCGTTTGCGACTCGTGGCCGTGAAGCCCTTCCTTACGAACGTGGCATTGACGTTCAGTTAAGCCGAATTCGAAATCGATTAGGCACTAGTAAAAACTTCCCTCACTATATTAAAACCATGCGTGGTAATGGGTATATTCTGTCTGTTCCAGTGGAATATGGCCAATAACACATGTCTAGAACTCATTGGCTAAAGCGTTTTAGCCCTAACTCTTTAGTCGCGAGAACACTGCTGCTGACTTTGTTGGCAGTCGTGTGCTCTCAAGGTGTACTCACGGCAATTTGGTACCAAAAAACTAAGCAAGATGAGCTATCAGGTATTCGTGATACCTCTGCTAGTATGGCGACCATGTTCGCTTCAACGGTGACCTTTTTCCAAAAACTCCCAATTAAATATCGCCATATTGTTCTCGACCAGATACGTAATATGGGGGGTACTCGTTTCTTCGTTTCATTCAATAAAGAAGAGCTCATCGTTGACCCCATTCCAGACACCCCACTTAAACTGGCGTCTATGGATTCGGTGACCAAAGTGCTGGAAGAGAAGCTACCGACCATAGAGGCTGTAAAGGTGAACTTCTCGAAAGCAGAGAACTTACGACTGCTTAAAAACGATATTTTTATTAAGGACCTGCCTAAATCTTGGGCTCACCATACGTTAACGCTAGGTCCACTAGACCCACCGATTCTGGTGGTGCAATTGAAGCTTAATCAAGATGAGTGGATCTATATCGCGGCTTTATTGCCTTCACCATATATTCAGCTCGAAGATACCATGCTGACTCAAGATCAAATGGTGTTCTTATTTACTTCTACAACCTTGTTGCTGATCCTGACTTTCCTTTTGGTTCGTGCTCAAGTTAAGCCTTTGAGAAGGTTGGCGAAAGCTGCGAATGAAATGAGTATGGACATCGATCAGCCACCATTAAGAGAAGCTGGTGCTTCTGAACTCGTGACGGCAACACGTGCGTTTAACCGTATGCAGACACGTATTCGCCAGTATGTATCTGACCGTGAACACCTGTTTTCTTCTATCTCTCACGATTTGAAAACGCCTATTACACGTTTGAGGTTGAGAGCAGAACTTCTAGATGATGATGTCAGGCGAGACAAGTTTAACCAAGATCTAGATGACCTTGAAATGATGGTGAAAGGCGCGCTGCAGTGTGTACGTGATACCGATTTACATGAAAACAATGCCTACATTGACCTCAATGAGATGATTCGCAGTGTTTCAGAGACACATAACCAAGTGCATACGCTGGTTAGTTTCACCGCGCTTCCGATGGAGCCAGTAGTTGTTAAGCCACTAGCCATTAAACGAGTGCTGACTAACCTAATCGATAATGCGGTTAAATATGGCAATCGAGCATTTGTCAGCATTGAAGAGAATCCCAAATGGATCATCATTACCATTTTGGATAAAGGTCCTGGCATTCCAGAAGCTCGCATCGAAGAGGTGTTCGAGCCATATGTTCGCATTGCAACGGATAAAGAGGGGCATGGTTTAGGCTTGGGGATCTGTCGCAGTATCTTGCACGGCCTTGGCGGCGATTTGATCATTCGTAACGCAGATTTTGGTGGGCTAGAAGTACAAGTGTTTATTCCGCCCAACCTAGAGGCCTAAGCAGGCTAGCTATTGAATTAACCTCAAACAGAGCGTTAAAGTCACTGAATCCAATAACTCGATATCACTATAGTGATATCGATGCACAGATAACGGCAATGAATATGCGTAAATCACTACTAGCGTTACTGCTTACTTCCACAATCTTTCCTACTTTTCTGCAAGCGAGTGAAGTTGAGGTGTTGCACTGGTGGACATCTGGCGGTGAAGCTAAATCGGTTCAAATCCTAAAACAGAAATTGGAGCAGCGAGGTTACACCTGGAAGGACTTTGCCATTGCTGGTGGAGGTGGTGAAAGCGCTATGACAGTGCTGAAAACTCGAGCGGTCTCGGGTAATCCTCCGTCAGCTGCCCAGATCAAAGGTGAGGATATTCAAGAGTGGGGAGGTTTAGGTTTTCTGACCAATCTTGATGATGTTGCCAAAGCTGATGGGTGGGATGAAGTATTGCCACCTGTCGTAGCGGCAGGCATGAAGTACGATGGCAAATATGTTGCTGTTCCAGTCAATATCCACCGAGTTAACTGGCTCTGGGTCAATCCACAAGTGTTAGAAAAATCGGGAGTGGATTCTGTTCCAGAAACTCTAGATCAATTCTTTGCTGCTGCGGAAAAAATCAAAGCTGCGGGCTTCACACCTCTTGCCAATGGCTCAGGCCCTTGGCAAGACACAACACTGTTTGAAACCATTGCCCTTGCGGTACTAGGACCTGAAGATTTTAGACAAGCGTTTGTTAATCTAGATATGGACACTTTGTCGAGCGACAAAATGGCGAAGGTATTTGAGACGTTCGGCCGAATGCGCGAATACATGGATGAGGACGTCCAAGGTCGAGAGTGGAACGTGGCAACCAACCGAGTTCTTAATGGTCAGGCTGCTATGCAGATCATGGGAGACTGGGCCAAGGGTGAATTTACCGCCGCAGGAAAAATTCCGGGTAAAGATTACCTATGCGTTCCCGCGCCGGGTACTAAAGGGCAGTTTATCCAGAATGTTGATAGTTTCGCCTTCTTTGATATCAAAGACGAAGCCGAAGTGAACGCCCAGAAAGCACTCGCCAGAACCATCATGGATAAGCAGTTCCAAGAAGTGTTCAACTTAAACAAAGGATCTTTCCCGGTTCGAACCGATATGGATATGCACGGTTTTGACAAGTGCGCTCTGGATTCTAGAAAAACATTTGAGCAAAGCATTGAAAATGGTGGTTTAGTACCAAGTATGTCGCAAAATATGGCGACAACGAGTTATGTACTGGGCGCGATTACGGATGTAGTTTCCAACTTTTTTAACGATCCAGAAGCTGATCCGAAGAAAGCTGCTCACAAATTAGCGAAAGCGGTTAAAGCGGCTATCTAGTAACTGCTTTTCCCGTTAGAAAAGCGGAAGTTACCATGGGTAGAAATGGGCTTGTTTCTACCCTTTTTCATTTTATAAATGTGTCACTTTCCACCCATTTCAAAGGCTGGTTCTACACTTGAAAATAGAAATCTTTTATAACTCTTTGTAATTATAGCTTTTTTTTGATTGGCATCGTTATTGCTCTAACAAGATTATCAGTACCCATTGAAGGGACTGCATTAACCCAAAGGAGAATAATAATGTTAAAGCCTCTATCCCTACTGTCTGTTTCTGCTATTGCTCTAGCAAGTTTTAATGCCTCTGCGGCGTGTGATCCAGGTGAGATTGTGATTAAGTTTAGTCACGTAACCAACACCGACAAACACCCTAAAGGTATTGCCGCGTCATTGTTAGAAGAGCGTGTAAATACAGAAATGAACGGTAAAGCGTGTATGCAGGTGTTTCCTAACTCTACTCTTTACGATGACAATAAAGTTCTCGAAGCCCTTTTAAACGGCGATGTTCAACTTGCCGCTCCTTCACTTTCTAAATTCGAGAAATTCACCAAGAAGTACCGCATCTTCGACCTACCTTTCCTATTTGAAAACGTAGAAGCCGTTGATCGTTTCCAAAACTCAGAGTCGGGTGAAAAACTGAAGAACGCGATGAATCGTCGTGGTCTGCAAGGTCTGGCATTTTGGCATAACGGCATGAAACAAATGTCGGCGAATAAGCCACTTCTTGTTCCTGGTGATGCGAAAGGCCTGAAATTCCGTGTTCAAGCTTCTGACGTGTTAGTTGCTCAGTTTGAACAGTTAGGTGCAAACCCTCAGAAAATGTCATTCAAAGAAGTGTATGGCGGCCTGCAAACGAAGGTTATCGATGGTCAAGAAAACACGTGGTCAAATATCTACGGCAAGAAGTTCTTTGAAGTTCAAGACGGTGTGACAGAAACCAACCACGGTATTCTTGACTATCTTGTAGTGACTTCAAAGGAGTTCTGGGATGGTATGCCGGATGATACTCGTGAGCAGTTCGCACAGATCCTAAAAGAAGTGACTGAGACTCGTAACTCAGAGTCGAGCAAAGTGAACCTAGCCAATAAAAACAATATTGTTGAAGCGGGTGGTGTCGTGCGTACTTTGACACCAGAGCAACGTCAACAGTGGGTTCAAGCTCTGCAACCTGTTTGGAAAAAGTTTGAGAAAGACATTGGTGCGGACTTGATCGAAGCCGCTCAAGCATCAAACCAACAATAACCTCGAAATTCATTGTTAAGGGCCCTACGGGAAGTGGGGCCTAACCCTCTGTCCCTACTATTACAAAAGCGATGTATCACATGGAACAGTCTCTTATTTCTCGTATTGGTAAAGTGACCGATGCTTTTGAAGAAACGCTGATTGCTTTCTTCCTTGGCGCGATGACTTTGCTCACTTTTGCTAACGTTATTTCTCGTTATGTATTTAACGATAATATCCTTTGGGCTCTTGAACTTACCGTATTTATGTTTGCCTGGATGGTCCTTGTCGGCGCGTCCTATGGTGTTAAAAAGCATTTTCATATCGGTGTGGATGTTGTCATCAACATGGTATCGGAGGATAAACGCAAACTGTTTGCCATTGCCTCGGTATTAGCTTGTTTGGTGTTCTCTATCTTATTGCTAATCGGTTCGTGGAACTACTGGTACCCCTTTGCCACCGAGCGAGCTTGGTATGAAACCGACGATATTCCTATGCCTGAGGTTTTACAGTTTTTAGCAGACTGGCTAAATGAAGGTGAACGTTACGAAAAACTGCCGCGCTTTATTCCTTATATGGCACTGCCAATAGGTATGGCATTACTGACCTTTAGATTTGCTCAAGCCGCTTACCAGATAATGACGGGTAAGTTGGACCGACTGATCGCAGGTCATGAAGCTGAAGAAGATCTAGAAGCGTTAAAAGCGGAAATGCAGGACAACGCGTTTGACAGTGTTAAAGACAAGGATAAATAAGCATGGATATTCTATTACTCTTCTTAATGGTGGTAGGCTTCATGCTAATTGGCGTGCCTATTGCCGTGTCACTGGGTTTGTCCAGTATCTTGTTCCTACTAATGCACTCGGACGCATCGTTAGCATCTGTAGCGCAAACCTTGTTTAACGCCTTTGCAGGCCACTACACGTTACTTGCAATTCCATTCTTTATTCTGGCATCGAGCTTTATGTCGACGGGTGGTGTAGCAAAGCGCATCATTCGTTTTGCGATTGCTATGGTCGGTTGGTTCCGCGGTGGTCTTGCCATGGCATCAGTGGTGGCGTGTATGATGTTCGCAGCGTTATCGGGTTCATCGCCTGCAACAGTGGTAGCGATTGGTAGTATTGTTATCGCGGGTATGATCAAAAATGGCTATACCAAAGAGTTTGCAGCAGGGGTCATTTGTAATGCTGGTACTTTAGGGATTTTAATCCCGCCATCCATTGTAATGGTGGTCTACGCTGCGGCAACGGACGTTTCTGTAGGCCGTATGTTCCTTGGTGGCGTTATCCCAGGCTTGCTTGCAGGCTTGATGCTAATGATCGCCATTTATATCGCTGCAAAAGTAAAAGGATTGCCAAAGCAACCATTTGTAGGTTGGAAGGAAGTTTTCGATTCCGCTCGTGAAGCGAGTTGGGGTTTGCTGTTAGTAGTGATTATTCTTGGCGGAATCTACGGTGGTGTATTTACACCAACAGAGGCCGCAGCGGTCGCAGCAGTGTATTCATTTTTGATTGCTAACTTTATCTACAAAGATATGGGGCCGTTTGCTGATAAGGAAAATACCAAGCCAGCGATAGTTAAAGTGTTCCAAGCTTTTGTGCATAAAGATACCAAGCATACTCTGTTTGAAGCAGGAAAACTGACTATCATGCTTCTGTTTATCATTGCTAACGCTTTGATCCTTAAGCATGTATTAACAGAAGAACGTATTCCTCAAATGATCACTGAATCAATGCTTTCGGCAGGCCTTGGTCCAATTACCTTCCTGATTGTGGTGAATGTCCTACTGCTTATTGGTGGTCAGTTTATGGAGCCATCTGGCTTGTTGATCATCGTGGCGCCGTTAGTTTTCCCTATCGCCATTGCACTGGGTATCGACCCGATTCACCTTGGCATTATGATGGTCGTGAACATGGAAATAGGGATGATAACTCCGCCAGTTGGACTCAACCTGTTTGTCACCGCAGGGGTGGCGAAAATGTCGATGATGGGTGTGGTGAAAGCAGCACTGCCTTGGGTTGCGGTTATGTTCCTATTCTTGATAATTGTTACTTACGTACCTTGGGTTTCCACTTGGCTTCCGACCACATTAATGGGGCCAGAGATCATTACTAAGTAACCATTTATTAATAACAAAAAAAGAGGAGGTCGTTAGACCTCCTCATCTATATGCTTGATATTCTGTGTTCTTGGATCCGGCTGAGAGCGTCTTTCATAAAAAACACGTCTACTCTGTTTTTTTCTTCTGTCTAGAGTCTCGCTGGAGCGATGCTCAACGTAAAAAATACCATCGATTTCTACCGTATCAGAAATAAAGGGAACCTTTGTTTTTTCGCCCATAATCGTCTCCCTACGTGTTCTTATACCCAATTGTTATGCAACATCCTGTCTATATAATTTAAGTATAGGAGACTTGGCTCACATTTCTACAGTATTTTAGTAGGAGCTTTTGTAGGATTCCTTAATGAGCTGATATTTCTGCATTTTATCGTACAAAGTTTTTCTAGGAACGTTGAGCTTTTCCATTGTCGCCTTGATGCTACCATTGGTTTCGATAAGGGCATGCTCAATGACATTTTTTTCGAATAACCCCACTTGTTCGGCGAGAGACTGTCCTTCGCTACTTTCTTCTTGATTAGGCGTGCCTGCTTGAATTTTACCCAGTAGGACAAAACGCTCAGCACAGTTTCTTAGCTCTCTCACATTGCCGGGCCAATCATGGCCAATAAGTTGGCTAAGTTCGTGAGGAGTAATTGCATTAGCGGTTTTTCCATAGCGGGATGCAGCGACAAGCTGAAAGTGGTGGAACAGTGAAGCGATATCGTCTTTCCGCTCTCTTAGAGGAGGTAAATCTAAAGTCACGATATTTAGGCGGTAATAAAGATCTTGGCGAAAAGTACCTTGCATCGAAGCTTGGTTTAGATCGGTTTTTGTGGCGGCGATAACGCGAATATTTAGGGGAATGAGAGCATTAGAACCGACTCGCTCAATGGCTCTTTCCTGCAATACTCGCAGCAGTCTTATTTGCGCTTGCATCGGCATCGATTCTATTTCGTCCAAAAATAAGGTTCCGCCTTCTGCGTGTTCAAACTTACCAATACGTTTGCTCTCTGCGCCGGTAAACGCTCCTTTCTCATGGCCGTATAGCTCGCTTTCAATCAAATTCTCTGGAACCGCGCCACAGTTTACTGCGACGAAATTACCGTCTTTCCGTGAGCTCTGTTCATGTAAAGAACGTGCAACCAACTCTTTGCCTGTGCCCGTTTCTCCAAACAGCAAAATATCGGCATCGGTATCGGCAACCACAGAGATAGTAGAGCGGAGTTCTTGAATCACATTGGTGTCACCGATAATCCTCGGTCCAAGTGTTTGGCTTGCTTTTAGTGAGCGCTTAAGGCTTTCATTCTCAAGGGTAAGTTGTCGCTTCTCAATCGCTCGTTGTGTTATCTCGATGAGACGTTCAGCAGAAAAGGGTTTCTCGATAAAATCGTAAGCACCATCTTGAATGGCTTGAACCGCCATCGAAATATCGCCATGCCCAGTAATCAGGATGACGGGAATACCTTGGTGGTGGCGGGTGACAGTGTTGAGTAAATCCAGACCTGATAACCCAGGTAGACGAATATCGGAAATAATGGCAAGCGGAAGGTCATTTTGTTTTAGACACAACATGGCATCTTCAACAGACGCGAAGAATCGCGCCTCAATATCGGCGAGTTCGAAGCTTTGTTCCAACGCGGCTCTTATATCAGCTTCATCATCGATAAAAAACACTTGGCTCATAATTTAGTCCTTGTCCGCATGGGTGAAAATAGGCAATTCAACCGAGAAACGAGCGCCCCCAAGAGGAGATCGAGCGACACGAATCTTGCCGTTTAGGTTTTGAATAATTTGTTGGGAAATGGAAAGCCCTAACCCAAGACCATTCTCTTTGGTGGTATAGAAGGGCTCAAACAGCTCTGCAATCGAGTTGCCATCCAAGCCCGGTCCAGAATCATCGATATGAATCGTCACTTTGGTTTGACCCTGTTCTATGGTCAACTCTAGTCGTTTTTGTTCACTATCATGCATGGCTTGCATTGCGTTAGTCAGCAAATTGATGAGGACCTGTTCAACCTGAATGGGATTGATTTGTACTAAGGTATCTTGTTGACCAATTTTACAATCGAGCGTGACTCGATGACTCTTAAGTTGTGGTTGAATTAACTCTATGGTTGAAAATATCACCGGAGCAAGCTTGATACGGCTTAACTCATTGGCATCACTGCGTTTGGCGAAAGATTTAAGTTGCTGGCTGATTTTTGCCATTCGTTCAGTCAAAGCGACGATACGCTGTAAATTATCTTTTGCTCGGTCAACTTTGTTTTTGTCGATAAAACGTTGCCCGTTTTCGGCAAAGCTGCGAATGGCTGCAAGAGGGTTATTTAGCTCGTGACTAATACTGGCAGACATTTGACCTAGCACTGCCAATTTAGCGGCTTGAATGAGTTCATCATGAGCTTGTCGCAAGGCTTTCTCAGTTTTGACCCTTTCATCAATTTCTACATGCAGTTCGGCGGTGCGTTCCATCACCAAAAACTCAAGCTTTTGTTTCGCCTCAGTTTGCACCTGTTCGATCTGTCGGTGGCGATAGCGGCGGTTCTCAATCAGAGCGACGACTAGGTAAAGCGTAATAAAAACCAGTGCTAGCACGCTAATAAAGCCGAAAAGCTCAATATAGAGCGTGGAGAGAGGAGTTAATACCCTTAAAATAAGGTTTGGAATACCAGATTCACGTTGGGTAACCAAGTAGTGTTTGGTGAATATATTACCCTCAGGATTAGCAAGTTGGGCGGATTTTGCCGTCAGGTCACCGATGAATCCCAAACTGTGAATGTCGGTTTCTAAGTATTGTCTTGAATTACGGATACGTTGCAGTGTTTGCGAGTTCAGTGTTGAAAGACTGTTAAACAGCCAATTAGGGTTGCTAGACATGAACACGACGTGATTATTGTCGGTGGCAACATAGGTGCTAGTTTCACTTTGCCAGTTGCGTTCAATGGAAGACAGATCCATTTTGACCACCACCACACCAATGTGCTCTGCAGCATAAGTTACAGGAAAAGAGTAATAATAACCGCGTTGCCCAGATGTCGAGCCCAGCGCAAAATAAGTACTTCGTCCACCGTTAATGGCTTCTTGGAAATAAGGTCTAAATGCAAAGTTTTTGCCGATAAATGAACGTTCTAATGCCCAGTTACTTGAGGCAATGGTGTTGCCGTAACGGTCGATGAGATAGGTATCTGAGGCTAAGATAATTCGGTTGGCTTGCTCCAAGTAGCGATTAGTTACTTCAATTTGAGCGGTGTTGCTTGGGGATAATAATGCGTCTACTAGTTCTTTATCTTGCGACAGGAGTTGTGGGATATGTCGATACTTGTCCAGTTTACTGTCGATGGTTTCTACGAATCGGTTCAGCCAATTGTTATGCTGTTCTTCAAGAGCAGCGTAGCTGTGCTGCCAGTACCATTGACCGCCTACAGTCGAAATTAAGAGAAATAGGGCAACAAAGCCTAGCAAAATCCGTTTCAATCGCATCGTCGAACCCCAACGTTAAGCACCAACGATTCCGTATGTCGTTTGAAAGCATAGGTTAACGAATTTGAGGGTTTTGTGGCAAAAAAGTTATAAGAACTGAGAGGTTAACGCGTTGCAAAACAGGAGCAAGATCTCTTTTTTCGCCATTCACCAAAAAAAGCCCTTCACTCTCTTGAAAAAGCCGATATTGTCCCCATTTCAAGTTGGAATCGGTTGAAAACGTCATTGTTGAACGTTTTCTTGGAGTAATTAGAGACAAAACCACCGATTGACCCGACTTCGACTCGACAGGGTAGGCGGAGATCGCTAGAATGTCGCGTCTGAAATTTTGTCCTGAGACTAATCAGAGATGCCTTTGAGGCTGTCTAATCAGCCCGATGAAGACGTCACTCATTAGTCCGATAGCCAAGATAACATGCTAATTAAAGCATGATTTACTGGTTATCGATGCTCACTTTAAAGAAGTACCTATTGGTACTAACAAGGATGAAGCGGAAATATCCTCGTGATATGGATGCTCATACGCTCAGCCAACACTGAGCCAAACTGAGGTTTATACAATGCAAGTTACTGTTGAAACTCTAGAGGGCCTAGAGCGCCGTCTAAACATTACTGTTCCTGCTGCTAACATCGAAGACGCAGTGACAGCTGAACTACGCAACATCGCGAAAAACCGTCGTTTCGATGGTTTCCGTAAAGGTAAAGTACCGATGAAGATGGTTGCGCAAATGTACGGCAAAGCAGTACGTCAAGACGTGATGGGTGAAGTTATGCAACGTCACTTCATCGAAGCAATCGTTTCTGAGAAAATCAACCCAGCTGGTGCGCCTACTTTCGCTCCTGTTGAAAACGAAGCTGGTAAAGATCTTGTTTTCACTGCGACTTTCGAAGTTTACCCAGAAGTAGAACTTAAGGGTCTAGAAAACGTTGTTGTTGAAAAACCAACAACTGAAGTACAAGACGCAGACGTTGAAGAGATGATCGACACTCTACGTAAGCAGCAAGCAACTTGGACTGATGTTGAAGAAGCAGCTGAAGACGGTAAGCGTGTAACTATTGATTTCACTGGTTCAATCGACGGCGAAGAGTTCGAAGGCGGTAAAGCTGAGAACTTCCCACTAGAAATGGGCGCTGGTCGCATGATCCCTGGTTTCGAAGACGGTATCCAAGGTAAAACTGCGGGTATGGAATTTGAAATCGACGTAAACTTCCCAGAAGATTACCACGCAGAGAACCTAAAAGGTAAAGCAGCTAAGTTCCTAATCAAAGTGAACAAAGTTGAAGCACGTGAGCTTCCAGAAGTAAACGACGAGTTCGTTGCTAAGTTCGGTGTTGCTGAAGGCGGCGTTGACGCTCTTAAAGCTGAAGTTCGTAAGAACATGGAGCGCGAGCTTAAGCAAGCAATCAAGAACCGTATCAAAGAGCAAGCTCTTGACGGTCTAGTTAAAGAGAACGACATCGACGTTCCTGCTGCACTAATCGACCAAGAAATCGGTGCTCTACGTCAGCAAGCTGCACAACGTTTCGGTGGCAACCCAGAAGCTGCACAACAGCTTCCACGTGAGCTATTCGAAGAGCAAGCTAAGCGTCGCGTAGTTGTTGGCCTACTTCTAGGTGAAGTGATCAAGTCTGAAGAGCTAGAAGCTAGCGATGAGAAAGTGAAAGAGCTTATCTCTGAAATGGCAACAGCGTACGAAGATCCATCAGAAGTAATCTCTTACTACGAGCAAAACGAGCAAATGATGAACAACATGCGCAACGTTGCACTAGAAGAGCAAGCGATCGATGCAATTCTTGCTAAAGCACAGGTTTCTGATAAAGAAGTTAGCTTCAACGAGCTAATGAACCAACAGCCTGCTGCTTAATAAGCAATATCTTGTATAGAAGGTTGACTTAGAGTCGACTTCTCTGCTAACAATGGTCCGTATGATGTTTATCATCCGGGCCATTTATTTTAGGGACATAAGAATATGAGCTACCAAGAAAAAAATGCAATGTCGCCAATTATGAACGCGCTAGTACCGATGGTGGTTGAACAAACTTCCCGTGGCGAACGCTCTTACGATATTTATTCGCGACTACTAAAAGAACGAATCATTTTCTTGACTGGTCAAGTGGAAGACAACATGGCGAACTTAATTGTTGCCCAGATGCTTTTCCTTGAATCAGAAAATCCTGACAAAGATATCTTCCTCTACATTAACTCTCCTGGTGGTAGCGTAACGGCTGGTATGTCGATTTACGATACTATGCAGTTTATTAAGCCTAATGTAAGCACGCTTTGTACTGGTCAAGCATGTTCCATGGGTGCCTTCCTACTTGCAGGTGGTGCTCCTGGTAAACGTTTTGCTCTGCCTAACTCTCGCGTGATGATTCACCAACCACTAGGTGGTTTCCAAGGTCAAGCTTCAGACATTCAGATTCATGCACAAGAAATTCTGACTATCAAACAGAAGCTGAACAATCTTTTGGCAGAACATTCAGGTCAGCCACTCGACGTTATCGAAAAAGATACTGACCGTGACAACTTTATGTCAGCTGCTCAGGCTGCTGAATACGGTATTATTGACGAAGTTTTAACCCATCGCGGTTAATCGACAATCGGTTGAGTAACAATTGACCAAATTGAAGCCTGTGAAAATCAAATTGGCGGGCGCAATTTGGTCTAAATTGATATACACTCAAAACATAGAAAGTAAAGGCTAAGAGGTTAGCGAATGACAGATAAAAGCAAAGAGAGTGGTAGCGGTAAACTGCTGTATTGCTCTTTCTGTGGTAAAAGTCAGCACGAAGTTCGCAAGCTAATCGCAGGTCCGTCTGTTTACATTTGCGATGAGTGTGTTGATTTATGCAACGACATCATCCGTGAAGAAATCAAAGATGTGCTGCCGAAGAAGGAATCTGAAGCGTTACCAACGCCAAGAGACATTCGCGCACACCTCGATGATTATGTAATCGGTCAAGACTACGCGAAGAAAGTTCTCTCAGTCGCTGTTTACAACCACTACAAGCGCTTGCGCAATGGTGATACAACGGCAGACGGTGTTGAACTCGGTAAGAGTAATATTCTTCTTATCGGTCCAACGGGTAGTGGTAAAACACTGCTTGCTGAGACGCTTGCACGTTTCCTTGATGTGCCATTCACAATGGCCGACGCAACAACATTGACCGAAGCTGGTTATGTTGGTGAAGACGTTGAAAACATCATCCAAAAACTGCTTCAGAAGTGCGACTACGATGTAGCAAAAGCCGAGCGCGGTATTGTCTATATCGATGAAATTGACAAAATTTCACGTAAAGCTGAGAACCCATCTATCACACGTGATGTGTCGGGAGAAGGGGTTCAACAGGCACTACTAAAACTGGTTGAAGGTACAATTGCATCGGTTCCACCTCAAGGTGGTCGTAAGCACCCACAACAAGAATTTTTGCAGGTAGATACCTCTAAGATTCTGTTTATTTGTGGTGGTGCATTCGCAGGTCTTGATAAAGTGATCGACCAACGTGTTGCAACTGGCACTGGTATTGGTTTCGGCGCAGAAGTTCGTTCAAAAGACGAAACTAAGACTGTCGGCGAGCTATTTACCCAAGTTGAGCCAGAAGATCTAGTTAAGTACGGTCTAATTCCAGAGTTCATTGGTCGTCTACCAGTGACAACGACTCTAACCGAGCTTGATGAAGATGCACTGATTCAAATCTTGAATGAGCCGAAGAACGCACTGACCAAACAGTATGGTGCGCTATTCGACCTTGAGGGTGTTGAGTTGGAGTTCCGCGAAGATGCACTGCGTGCGATTGCTAAGAAAGCAATGGAGCGTAAAACAGGTGCTCGTGGTCTACGTTCAATCCTTGAAGGCGTGCTGCTAGAAACGATGTACGAATTACCATCGGCTACTGACGTAAGCAAAGTGGTTATTGATGAAAGTGTGATAAATGGTGAGTCAGAACCGCTACTTATCTACACAAACAACGATAATCAAGTTGCCAGCGCTGAGTAATTTGCGAAGCTGAGATAAAAAGGAGGTATTTGATACCTCCTTTTTTTATTTCTTTATTGAATCCAACGAATACGCCCCCATATACTGAAAATAATACTAAGCGGAAGAGAGAATAATATGAACTTGGAACGTTCCGAGCGTATAGAAATCCCGGTATTGCCTCTGCGCGACGTGGTTGTTTATCCACACATGGTGATTCCTTTGTTTGTTGGCCGCGAAAAGTCCATTAGTTGCTTAGAAGCGGCGATGGATAATGACAAACAAGTACTCCTTGTGGCTCAGAAAGAAGCAGATACTGAAGAGCCAAAAATTGACGATCTATTCACTACAGGCACAGTTGCAACCATTTTGCAGCTTCTCAAGCTACCGGATGGCACAGTAAAAGTACTGGTTGAAGGTCAGCAGCGTGCCAAAATCAACAATTACCGCGATGAAGAATTTTTCGTAGCGGATGCTGAATACCTGATCAGGCCAGAACTCGATGAGCGTGAGGAAGAGGTCATTGTACGCAGTGCAATCGACCAGTTTGAAGGTTTCATCAAACTGAACAAGAAGATTCCACCGGAAGTACTAACGTCTCTCGGTGGCATCGATGAAGCAGCGCGTCTTGCTGATACTATCGCTGCTCATATGCCGCTTAAACTCGTAGATAAGCAGCAAGTGCTTGAGTTGCTTGATGTAACTGAACGTTTAGAGTTCTTAATGGGACAAATGGAATCGGAAATCGACTTACTGCAAGTTGAGAAACGCATTCGTGGTCGCGTTAAGAAACAAATGGAAAAATCTCAGCGTGAGTACTACCTGAATGAGCAAATGAAGGCGATTCAGAAAGAACTCGGCGACTTAGATGATGCTCCTGATGAGTTCGAAACACTGAAGGCTAAGATTGAAGAATCAAAAATGCCTGCCGAAGCGAAAGAGAAGACCGAACAAGAGCTACAAAAGCTTAAGATGATGTCTCCGATGTCCGCTGAAGCAACCGTTGTTCGCAGTTACATCGACTGGATGGTAGGTGTTCCTTGGGCTAAACGCTCTAAAGTGAAAAAGAACCTAGCAAAAGCGGAAGAAGTACTGAACGAAGACCACTATGGCCTAGAGCGCGTTAAAGAGCGCATCCTTGAGTATTTGGCGGTGCAAAACCGCATTAACAAGCTAAAAGGTCCTATCTTGTGCCTTGTTGGTCCTCCTGGTGTGGGTAAAACCTCCCTCGGTCGCTCAATCGCGGCTGCAACGGGTCGTAAATATACTCGTATGGCATTGGGTGGTGTACGTGACGAAGCGGAAATCCGTGGTCACCGACGCACCTACATCGGTTCTATGCCGGGCAAGTTGATTCAGAAGATGTCGAAAGTTGGTGTTAAAAACCCACTATTTCTTCTGGATGAGATCGACAAGATGTCTTCAGATATGCGTGGTGACCCGTCATCAGCGCTGCTTGAAGTTCTAGACCCAGAGCAGAACAATGCCTTTAACGATCACTATCTAGAAGTCGATTACGACCTTTCTGACGTAATGTTTGTTGCAACGTCTAACTCAATGAACATTCCTGGGCCTTTACTTGATCGTATGGAAGTGATTCGTCTTTCTGGATATACAGAAGATGAAAAGCTGAACATTGCTAAGCGTCACCTCGTGTCTAAGCAAGTTCAACGTAATGGCTTGAAGCCGAACGAAATTGAAATTGAAGACTCTGCAATCATTGGCATCATTCGCTACTACACACGTGAAGCGGGTGTTCGTAGCCTTGAGCGTGAAATCTCAAAGATCTGCCGTAAAGCAGTTAAGAACATCTTGCTTGATCCGAAACTGAAAACGGTGACGGTAAATCAAGATAACTTGAAAGAGTACCTAGGTGTCCAACGCTTTGACTATGGTAAAGCGGACGACAGCAACCGCATTGGGCAGGTAACTGGCCTAGCGTGGACGGAAGTAGGTGGTGACCTATTGACTATCGAAACTGAAGCGATGGTCGGTAAAGGTAAGCTGACTCAAACCGGTTCATTGGGCGATGTGATGCAAGAGTCAATTCAAGCCGCGATGACGGTTGTACGTTCTCGTGCAGAGAAGCTTGGCATTAACTCAGACTTCTACGAGAAGCGTGACATTCATGTTCACGTTCCTGAAGGTGCGACGCCGAAAGATGGTCCAAGTGCGGGTATCGCAATGTGCACCGCTTTAGTTTCGAGCTTGACAGGTAACCCAGTGAAAGCTGAGGTGGCAATGACAGGTGAAATCACTCTACGTGGTGAAGTTCTACCTATCGGCGGCCTGAAAGAAAAACTACTTGCAGCGCATCGTGGCGGCATCAAAACGGTATTGATTCCTAAGGATAATGAACGTGACTTGGAAGAAATTCCTGACAACGTTATTGCGGATCTGAAGGTGATTCCGGTGCAATGGATTGATGAAGTTCTTGAAGTTGCTTTAGAGAGAGCACCGCTTGGAGCGGCATTTGAACCTGTAAAATAGTGATGTGCTCCAAATTTAGGTAAAAGAAATGCGCTGATAGGCAAAAAAAGCTTGTCAGCGTTTTTTTGTAGCACTAAGTTTAGCTATGTAACTCTGAAGCCCTTGATAGACAAGGCTTAGAGTCTTCAACTACGAGAATGGAACTAACGTTACCTTTTAAAAAATAACAATTCGGTAACAGAAAGGGGAAACACAGTGAACAAAACACAATTAGTGGAAAAAATCGCAGAGAACGCAGATCTATCTAAAGCTTCAGCTGGTCGTGCACTAGATGCTTTCATCGAAGCAGTTAGCACTACTCTAGAAGAAGGTGATCAAGTGGCTCTAGTTGGCTTCGGTACTTTCAGCGTACGTACTCGTGCAGCACGTACAGGTCGTAACCCAAAAACTGGTGAAGAGATCCAAATCTCTGAAGCTAAAGTTCCTGCATTCAAAGCAGGTAAAGCTCTTAAAGACGCTTGTAACTAATCATTTGTTACAGTTGTACGCAAACCTTGCGTCAACTGAGCAAAAATTAAGCTTTTGTAAGGCTTAATCGACAAAATAAGTCGAACTTTTTTTAAATATGCGCATCTTACTGATGCGCATTTCTTTTTCTGATATTATCCGATGCAGTAGAAGATAACCCTTCCTATCTGGAGAGTAATAAAATTATGATGGAGCGAATTCGCGAAGGCGTGAATAGCATCGCGGTTAAAATTATCTTAGGACTCATTATTCTGTCTTTTGTGTTTGCTGGTGTAGGTAGCTATATCGCAGGCGGAATTGGCAATACTGCGGCAAAAGTGGGTAATGTAGAAATCGGTCGTGGTGAGTTTGAACAAGCGTATCAAAATGAACGCAATCGCATGCAATCTCAGCTTGGTGATTACTTCTCGACTCTGCTTGGTGACCCAAGCTACGTAGCGTCTTTCCGTAAGTCAGTCCTTGATCGTATGATTAATGACGTGTTGCTTGAGCAACATGCAGAATCGCTAGGACTACGTATTAGCGACGCTCAAATCCGTCAAATGATTCTTGAGATGCCTCAGTTCCAAAATGACGGAAAATTTGACCAAGACATTTATCAAGCAACGCTGCGCCGTGCTGGTTTCAGTGCTGACAGCTTTGCAGAGTACCTTCGCCGTGATTTGGTTCGTAACCAACTACTATCGGCATTGCAAGGTAGTGAGTTTACGCTTCCTAGCGAAATTGAGCTTCAAAGCAAGCTGCTAACCCAAACGCGTGATATCAAAACGCTGACACTATCGCTAGCTGACTTCTCTAAGAAAGCTCAAATTACTGATGAAGAGATTCAAAAGTATTATGAAGAGAACCCTGGACAGTTTACGCGTCCAGAGCAAGTTAAAGTGGCTTACATTGAGCTATCTGCTCAAGCACTTAAAGATCAAGTTAAAGTCACTGACGATGAAATTCAGAAATACTACGACGAGCATTTAGACAAATACTCCACTTCTGAGCAACGTGAAGTGAGCCATATTTTGGTTCAAGGCGATGACGAAGCGAAAGCACAAGCAATTTTGGACGAGCTAAATGCTGGTGCTGATTTCGCGACGCTAGCGAAAGAAAAGTCAGAAGACATTGGTAGCTCTGAAGAGGGCGGTTCTTTAGGTTGGATCGAACGTGATGTAATGGATCCTGCTTTTGAAGAAGCTGCATTTGCTCTTAAGAATGTGGGCGATACAACAGGTTTAGTTAAGTCTGATTTCGGGTACCACATCATTAAACTTGACGCTATCAAAGCATCTGAGTCTAAGCCTTTAGCTGAAGTGAAAGACGAAATCATCGCTGAGCTTAAAGACCAAGTAGCGGTGGATGAGTTCTATAACCTACAAAACGAACTAGAGAAGGTTGCTTTCGAATATCCTGATTCACTGGATGATGCAGCGAAAGCGGTAAATCAGAAAGTCGTGACTACTGATTTCATTTCTCAAGTTGATGCGCCAGAAATCTTGAAAACGCCAGCAGTGATGCAAGCGATTCAGTCACCAGAAGTGAAAGAAGATGGCCTTAACTCTGAAGTGATGGAAGTGGCTCCAGAGCATATTATTGTGGTTCGTGTCGATGACGTTCGTGAACAAACTGTATTGCCACTTGAAGAAGTGAAAGAGCAAGTGGAAACTCAGCTAGCGAAGGTTAAAGGTGAGCAAGCGGCTATGGAGTTGGGTGTTCAGTTAGTGAATGAGCTAAAAGAAGGCAAACAAGACGCACTTCAAGCGAACAGTCTAAGTTTTGGAGAACTGGAAGCTATCGACCGTAGCTCTCCATTAGCAGGCACTGTGTTTGCAATGACTAAGCCAGCAGAAAACGCAGCGACCTACGCTCAGACTAAAGATATGGAAGGCAACATTGTTGTTGTTGAGCTAACTAAAGTCGCTTCTGAGTACAACGAAGCATACAACGAGCAAATCGGCGCTCAAATGGAGCGTGAGGCGACTCAGCAAGACTTAGCTTCCGTACTTTCAATTCTGCGCAAAAATACGGACATCGAGTATTTACTTGATGCTGAATAACAGCATTAACAGAGTCGATGACGCAATTCAGCTCACAGTTCTTGTGTAACTGATAAGCTAATAAAATCGGACCGCATTCGCGGTCCGTTTTGTTTTCAGTAGACAAAACTTTTCAGTTTGTTTTTTCTGGGTATCTTGAATGGCGACTTTTAGTGAGAAAAAGGAATTCAAATGAAGTATCTAAAAAACGTTTGGCTGCTAGTAGTTTTGTTAGTTGCCCCAGTAAGCTTTTCCTATGCATCTGAAGCGAAGAAACTAGAGGGGATAGAGATAACAGTCAATATCAACCAAGCGGGCCCTGAGGAACTAGCGGAACTGCTCAAAGGTGTTGGCGAGGAAAAAGCAAAAGATATTGTGAAGTATCGCGATCAACACGGAAGTTTTAAATCGGCAGATGATTTAACTCAAGTGAAAGGTATTGGTGAAGCAACGGTAGAGAAGAACCGTTCAAGAATCACTTTGTAACTTACGACGATAGACGCTTACCGAGAGTGCCAAAATCAAGCCGACGCCAAGTCCTATTGCGTGGGCTTGTGTCGCAACTGGAGCCGAGATTAACTGCGAGGTCGCTTCTGACGCGCCGTATAAGCTTTCCCAGGCCACTTTACCGATGATACCCAAGACCAACAGCCAACTTGAATTTCTTCCACTCAGTGCCTCTTGTAGCGCCCAATAAGCAAATAGAGCGTGGAGTACTCCTGATAGGCCTAAGTAATACGTTAAGTTTGTGAACAACAAAGCGAAACCAATAGAGGTCGCACTAATTAGCGTAACAGCCACCACTGACCGCCACGAAGGACGAAATACGTAGCAAATGACCCAGAGTCCGGCGAGGTTCATGCCCAGATGTGCTAGGTTGGTATGCGAGAAATTTCCTGATACTATCCGCCACCATTGACCCGCGTGTATTGCTAGCTTGTTCCACTCTACTAAGGATTGTAAGCTCGGAATTTGCAGTAATGCGCAAAGCAGAGAAAACAGCAATAGTCTTATGACGAAAGAAGTGTACATATCTCGATATTGTCCCAAGTGCTTGAAAGCTAAGCGCGCTTGTATTTGTCAGTGGATTCAACCCGTTCACTGTGACACACAATTGATCATTTTGCAGCATCCAAGTGAAGAAAAGCGTCCGCTTGGGACGGCGCGAATTTTGTCCTTGTCATTGCCAAACGGACATCTTTTTATTGGTGAGGATTTCTCGACCCATCAAGCGCTTAATGATCTGTTGGCTGATGATAGATACCAGTCAGTGGTGCTGTATCCGGGTGAAGACTCTGTTGAATTATCGCAAGTACAACTCGCAGCGTCTAACAAGCACTTGCGTGTCATTCTACTAGACGGAACGTGGAAGAAAGCGTTTAAGATGTGGAAACTGTCTACGAATTTGCATGCTTTACCGTTGGTTAAATTGCCAGAGACCTTGCAGGGCGATTATCGGATTCGCAAAGCACCATCACCTAATGCACTATCCACGGTTGAAGCGGGCCATCATATTATTCAAACGTTAGAGCCTGAACGGAACTTCGACGCTATGCTGGTTGCATTTGAAAAAATGATAGAGTTCCAGATTCAGCAAATGCCTTCAGGTGTTTATGAAAAAAACTATCGCGCTCCGGACTCCAACGAATAAGGCTTTACCCTTTCTAATCACTAGTAATTCGAATGCGCCGCAAACAGTTGTTGATGCATCTTTTGGGCATAGCCGTCAGTCATGGCGGAAATATAGTCGGCTATCACACGCATTCCGTTATCTTGTTGTCCACTGGCTTTACGCCAAAGGTTGCGTGTTGACTCAGGAAGTAAGCGCTCAGGGTCGGCGCTGAATGCTTCAAAAAGATCCATAATGATTTGTTGGCCTTTGTACTCGACGATTTGTACCCTTGGTACTTGAATCACGAACTCACTGACAAATCGTTTGAGAATCGCCAAAACACATTCCATATCACCATCAAGGTAGGCATTGTAGTGAAGTAGAGGATCGTCGAAATTTACCTCGGGGACCTTTTTGACTTCAATGCTAGTTAATAGAGCGTTGACGATGCCTCCAATGGCGTCTTTTCGCTCGTAGTGTTTGCCTGAAAAAAGCAGTTCAGTGATAGAGTCAATATGTTCTGAGAGCCAAGTGTTGGTTTGTGTCTTAAGCTGCGCCGCGGCGTTGGCTTGCCACATATCTTTGTCCACCAACTCAAGCACAATTGCATCTTCTAAATCATGCACACCGTAAGCAATATCGTCAGCTAACTCCATGATAGAGCAATCAAGAGATTTGAATTGCGTCTTGTTGTGTTGAAGTGGTGTCAATTGCTCAAATCGCATGGTTTGCAACAATAATTTATCGCTGTCAGATAGTGGGTCGATAACCCAATCAAACTGAGGCTTATCTTTATCGTAGATCCCTTTTGCAGGCGCCCAGTCCTTCGTTTTAACTGGCGTTGGCTGCTCACTGGGTGGGGCTGTTTGTCGGCGCAAGTTTGGCTAATAGGGGCGGGATATTTAAGCAAACCTAATAGGCTGCGGCGGGTGAGGTTCATCCCGTGATGCTCGGTGTAGGGTTCGAGTTGGGTGACGATACGAAACGTCTGGGCGTTACCTTCAAAACCACCATATTCACGCATCATGTAGTTGAGTGCGACTTCACCGCCATGCCCATAGGGTGGATGACCGATATCATGAGCGAGGCAGAGTGCTTCAATGAGTGCATCAGAAGGCAATAATGGTTCGAGTTCTGGCTGTTTTTGTTTTAATTGAGCTGCGATGCCTGAGCCAATTTGAGCCGCTTCGAGCGAATGCGTTAGGCGTGTGCGGTGAAAATCGTTAACACCTGTACCGTGCACTTGCGTTTTCGCTTGCAGCCGCCTAAAAGCTGCGGAGTGGAGAATCCTAGCCCTATCACGTTGGAAGGGGTCGCGATGATCATTACGTCTGAGTTTGTGCTCATCACTATGTCTGGCTTGCCAAATTTGCATGGATTCTAACTGCATCTCAATTCCTCGAGTTGGCTAACTGATTTCATCAAGAGAAAGCTCAAAGCTTGGTGCAAAGGTGTTTAGGAAATAGTTCATCTCTTCGGTTTGCTTTTCAAGTAGTGTTTGGTCCAAACGTTTTTTAGCGAGAGCAAACTCATGGTTTCCAGCGCTCAGCTCCTCAAGACATTTCAAATATGCGCATATAGAATCGGCTTGTTTGACAATTTGGGTGTCTTCTTCGTAAGCGTATTCTGAAATTAAGAAAGGTCGGAAATCATCTTGAAATTCTTCGGGTAACATAGACAACAGCTTTCGTTCAGCTGCAGACTCTATCTTTTTGTATTCCTTTGCGATTTCTGGGTTGTAATATTTAACTGGTGTTGGAAGATCGCCCGTTAGCACTTCACTGGTATCGTGATACATCGCGAGAATCGCGATTCTTTCAGGGTTGGTTTTACCGCCAAATTTCTTGTTTTTGATGATGGCTAAAGCATGAGCAACGAAGGCGACTTGAAGACTGTGTTCAGAGATGTTTTCCGTTGAAACCGAACGCATTAATGGCCAGCGTTGGATCAGTTTCATTCGAGCAAGGTGAGCAAAAAAGTGACTTTCTTTCATACAGCGTAATCCCTTAATACTAGCGCCGAACTATTTATTCGGCGCTCAATAAGAATAGGCTTTATATCAGTGTTATGAAAGAGTTACTGGCTATATGTTGCCAAGAATTTTTCAAATCGACCAATCGCCATCTCTAGATCTTCTACGTGAGGTAGAGTAACGATGCGGAAGTGATCAGGTTTAGGCCAGTTGAAACCAGTGCCTTGCACGAGGAGAACCTTTTCTTGCTTCAAAAAATCGAGCACCATGCGCTGATCGTCTTTGATGTTGTACATCTTGGTGTCGATCTTGGGGAACAGGTACATAGCTCCCTTGGGTTTCACACAAGAGATCCCTGGAATTTGAGTAATAAGCTCGTAGGCTTTATCTCGCTGTTCTAATAGACGACCACCCGGCAAGATCAGTTCATTGATACTTTGGTAGCCACCCAAGGCGGTCTGAATCGCGTGTTGCATCGGAACGTTAGCGCAAAGGCGCATCGAGGCAAGCATTTCAAGACCGGCAATGTACCCAGTGGCATGCTCCTTTGGGCCCGTCATAAACATCCAACCGCCACGGAAGCCACAAACGCGATAAGACTTAGAAAGACCATTGAAGGTCACTACGAGTACATCTTCGGTTAGGGTTGCAACTGAGGTATGAGTCGCGCCGTCATACAGAACTTTGTCGTAAATCTCATCTGCGAAGATGATAAGTTTATGCTGGCGTGCAATTTCAATCACCTCGAGTAGGAAGTCACGACTGTACACCGCACCGGTTGGGTTGTTTGGGTTGATAAGCACAATACCACGAGTTTTAGGCGTGATTTTCTTCTTGATATCATCTAGGTCTGGATACCAATCAGCTTGTTCATCACAGAGGTAGTGAACTGGGCTACCACCGGATAGAGAAACCGCTGCTGTCCAAAGTGGATAGTCAGGAGCGGGAACTAACATTTCATCTCCGTTGTTTAACAGAGCTTGCATCGCCATTACAATGAGCTCCGAAACGCCATTGCCAATGTAAACATCTTCAACGTCTAAGCTACGAATGCCTTTACGCTGATAGTGTTGAACCACAGCTTTGCGTGCGGAGTATATACCTTTGGAATCACAATAACCTTGAGATGTAGGTAAATTCCTGATGACATCGACTAATATTTCATCAGGGGCATCAAAACCAAAAGGGGCGGGATTACCGATATTGAGTTTCAGTATTTTATGTCCCTCTTCTTCCATGCGCTTAGCATGTTTGAGTACAGGTCCCCTAATGTCGTAGCAGACATTATCGAGTTTTGACGACATCTCGATATTTTTCATTGCTATATTCCTAAAAAAACGGCTATTTCTTTACTAAATTACACTAAATTGGCTTTTGAAAGAATAAAAATCTGCCTAAAGTGAAAATTAAAGATTGGATATGAATTCAGTGGCAATGAGCCACTTAACATTGCGAACAATTAAAGTGCGTGTTGCTTGATCTATGTAGTTGGTATAAATAGAGTATCTCGTGTATATAAGATTAAAAGTTACAGTTTTGAGGTTGATTTGTCTCATTTAACAAAAGCCATCACTCAGCTTGTTGAAAAACTAGAGCGTGCGCCACAAGGCACCAAGCGACTAGAGCAAGAATTGCAGGGTTCACCAAAGACTCATGGCATCGACTGGTTGGACGCTCAGCCTCATTATCCAAAGTTCTATTGGCAGTCTAGAGATACCCGCGAAGAAGTGGTTGCACTCGGTCAGCTTCATACTTTTTCAGAAGCGGCTCCTGCTTATACGATTCTTAGTGAAAACCAAAGGGTATGGGGTGGTCGCTCTTTTGATGGCCATTCAGACAAAAACCGTCGTTGTATGTCGGCATTCTTTTTCTTACCTCAAGTCGAGTTGATTCGCTTCGATGAAGGGTGGCGTTTAGCGGTTAATATTGGAATGAGCAAAGAGGTATCAATTAGAGCCTTGAAACAACTCGTTGCTGATGCAAAAGAACTCGCGCCGCTAGCAAGTGACATCGTCTCGTTGCGTCATACACCAGAGAAAGCACAGTGGTGTGATTTGGTTGATGATGTTTTAGCAGGAATTCAACAAGACAAATTCAAAAAAGTGGTCTTGGCTCGTAAAACCTGCGTTGATCTCAAGCATTCCATTTCTCCTGCGCAGCTACTCAAAGCAAGTTATGCTCAAAACCATCATAGCTTTCATTTTTTGATGGCCTTGTCCCCTGGTCACGCATTTGTAGGCTCAACGCCTGAACGCCTCTATCGAAGAGTAGGACAGGAGCTAGAGACAGAAGCCTTGGCGGGTACGATTGGTCGAGGTGGCAATGCCGCTCAAGATATGGAACTTGCCAATTGGTTGACTCAAGATGACAAGAACATCAATGAGAATCAGTACGTTGTGGATGATATTCTGCAAAGCCTATCGCCACATTCAGACCAAGTGCATTTAGAAAGCGAACTTCGCTTAGTTCGCTTGCGTAAAGTTCAACATCTAAAAAGAAACATCTTGGCGCATTTGCACAAGGGTATTAATGGTGTGCAATTGCTACAAGCGTTGCAGCCAACAGCTGCGGTTGCGGGGCTTCCAAGAGCAGAAGCAATGCAGTATATCCAGCAGAACGAACCTTTTGCGCGTGGTTGGTACGCTGGTTCAGTGGGCTATCTAAGCCATGAAAAAGCAGAGTTTTGTGTTGCGATTAGAAGTGCGTTATTGGTCAAAGATGAGCTACAACTCTTCGCGGGCGCGGGGATCGTGCCTGGTTCCATCGCCGAACATGAATGGCAAGAGTTGGATAAAAAGATGTCCACGTTATTGAGTCTAATTTCTGACCAACCGTCATTAGGTGTTGCGTCATGAGCCAAAACCAAGCTGCTTTAAATAGGGTTTGGACGGAAATACTGATAGAAGAACTCTATCGCCAAGGGGTAAGGCACGTATGCATTGCTCCGGGTTCACGCTCAACCCCGCTTACTCTTGAGGCTGTTGCTCACCCTGAGTTGACCGTTCACACTCACTTTGACGAGCGTGGTTTAGGTTTCTTGGCGTTAGGTCTTGCCAAGTCAAGCCAATCACCTGTTGCTGTCATTGTTACATCTGGCACTGCAGTCGCTAATTTACTTCCTGCGGTTGCTGAGTCGAAGTTGACTAAAGAGAAGCTGGTTTTACTGACTTCTGATCGTCCCATTGAGTTAGTCGATTGTGGTGCTAATCAAGCCATCGTACAGTCTGGAATCTTCTCACAACATGTGACGGAGACCGTTAATCTGCCATCGCCGACAACCCAGATTTCGCCAACGTGGATATTATCTACAGTTGACCATGCGTTATCAGTTCAAAAAGTGAGTGGTGGTAGTATTCACTTCAACTGTCCGTTCCCTGAACCATTATATGGTGGAGACGATAAGCGTTCGTTCTCAGCCTATTTGCAACCCATAGCGAAATGGCGTAATAGCAAGGCCTGCTTTGTCGACTACCATACGGTTAGCGTTACTGACTATACGGCGGAGCATAGTGCATTAAGACTAGGTGACAGAAAAGGTGTCATTGTCGTAGGCAGTGTAACTCTCGCGATTGCCCAGCAAGCAAAGTTACTGGCGCAGAAATTAGGTTGGCCAATTCTGCTCGACCCTCAATCGGGTTTGGGAGGTGACTGGCAGCGTTATGATATTTGGCTTCAGAATCCGCAAGCAGCAGACATGCTTTCAAGTGCCGATACTGTACTCCAAGTAGGTGCAAGGCTGGTTTCGAAAAGGCTGAATGCTTGGCTAAAGCAGCAATCTCAACACAGTGATTACCTAGTGCTGAGTGAATTTGGCGAGCGGTTAAACCCAGATCACGTTGCGTTGAAACATTGTCAGGTGTCAATTCCTCTATGGTTAGAGTCAGCCTTAGAAACAGTGGAGCACAGCAGAAATATCGGGTGGGGAGATGAATTAAAATCTTATGCCCAAGTCGTAACGACATTAATGCCTACTCGCTCACATCTGACCGAATTTGATGTTGCCAGTAGCATTGAGCGACTACCGCTAGACATTAGTGTTTTTATGGGTAATAGCCTTATAGTAAGGTTAGCGGATATGTTAACTAACCCGCTTGGCATCGAAACTTATAGCAATCGAGGCGCATCAGGTATTGATGGTTTGGTCGCTTCTGCCAATGGTGTTCATCGCGATAAAGGTAAGTCGATGGTGCTCTATTTGGGTGATACATCACTGCTCTATGATTTGAATTCGCTGTCACTTTTTAGTCGTACACAAGTACCTTGCGTAATCGTTGTGACTAACAATGATGGGGGGGCGATATTTGATATGTTGCCTGTGCCGCAAGACAAAAAAGTACGCTGTTATCAAATGCCCCATGGCTTAAACTTTGAACATGCGGCGGCTCAGTTTGGTTTGCAATATTGCGCACCTAAATCACGTGAAGACTTAGAGACACAAATTCAACATCATCTATTAAGTGGTAAAGACACTCTATTGATTGAAGTGCTTACCGCTGCCGACGAAGTGGCAAGTTTGATTCGCCAACTAAGTCAAGACATTAGTACTTATCAGACTCATGCTTAATAGTCAGTTCACAGCGTCCCTCCAAGCTCATACTGAAGATAAGCCTCTATTGGTTTTCTTACATGGCTTTTTAGGGGCGGGTGACGACTTTCACACCGTTAGTGAATACCTTCCAAACTACAACAAGCTGTTTATCGATTTACCGGGACATGGTCAAAGTCAGTCGATCCAAAGCACAAGTTTTAGTGATGTTTGCAGATTGATCCATTCAACCATACTAAAATGTATTGAAACACAAAACCTCAGTGCTACAGTGCCCATCTTTTTGGTGGGGTACTCGTTGGGTGCTAGATTGTCGATGTACTTTCTCTGCGAGTATGAGGGTGCAGATAATCAACTGCTGCCACTCACGATGTCTGGTGTCGTCATTGAAGGTGGAAATTTTGGACTGTGCTCAGAACATGCCCGTCAGGATAGATTTGCAAATGACTTAGCATGGGCGCATCGCTTCAAAAATGATGATATTGCAGAGGTTTTGGGCGATTGGTATCAACAACCGGTATTTTCTTCCTTAAATCATGAGCAAAGACAAGATTTGATTGCTAAACGTAGTGTTAACCTTGGTGACAAGCTAAGTCATATGCTGATGACGACTTCACTAGCTCACCAGCCTAACCTGCTGCCAAAAATCCAGCAGCTTCGGTTTAGTAACGGTAATCGACCTCTGTATATCGTGGGTGAACGAGACACAAAATTTACTGCGCTAGCTCAAGATAGCAACCTTGATTTTAAGGTGATTGCGGGAGCTGGGCATAATGTACACAAAGAGCAGCCTAAGGCCTTTGCCTCGGTGTTGCTGAGTTATCTAGAACAAATGGGTTTAAACCTAAAAGAAAAATTGGAATAGATCATGGCTAAAACAGTTGGACTAACAGAAGAAGAACTTTACGCACCGGTTAATTGGGCGGACGTAACGGGCGATTTTGAAGAAATTCAATATCATAAATCTGAAGATGGCATCGCGAGAATCACGATTGCACGCCCACAAGTTCACAATGCATTTACCCCAAAAACAGTCAGCGAAATGATTAAAGCACTGGCTGATGCTCGTTACGACGAGGGTGTTGGAGTCATTATTCTTACTGGATTAGGTGAAAAAGCCTTCTGTTCTGGTGGCGACCAAAGTGTTCGTGGCGACTATGGCGGTTACCAAGATGATTCAGGTACACATCACCTTAATGTGTTGGACTTCCAACGTCAAATTCGTACTTGCCCTAAACCTGTTATCGCTTCGGTAGCTGGCTGGGCTGTTGGTGGTGGTCATGTTCTACACATGATGTGTGATCTAACGATTGCAGCAGAAAATGCACAGTTCGGTCAAACGGGTCCTAAAGTTGGTTCATTTGATGGTGGTTGGGGTGCGTCTTATATGGCTCGCATCGTTGGCCAGAAAAAAGCTCGTGAAATTTGGTTCTTATGCCGCTTCTACGACGCACAAGAAGCTTTGGATATGGGCTTAGTGAACACGGTTGTACCACTAGAGGATTTGGACAAAGAGACTGTTCGTTGGTGTCGTGAAGTACTTCAACATAGCCCAATGGCACTTCGAT
The DNA here is from genome assembly GCF_021568915.1 of Vibrio sp. McD22-P3. NCBI lineage: Bacteria > Pseudomonadati > Pseudomonadota > Gammaproteobacteria > Vibrionales > Vibrionaceae > Vibrio > Vibrio sp. McD22-P3. Next base: position 9,783 of record NZ_JAKGTN010000021.1, on the reverse strand, counting down.
GCTTGAAAGCCGCTCTGAATGCTGACTGTGATGGTCAAGCTGGCCTACAAGAGCTAGCGGGCAACGCGACCATGATGTTCTACATGACTGATGAAGGTCAGGAAGGACGTAATGCATTTAATGAGAAGCGTCGTCCAGACTTCAATAAGTTCCCAAGAAACCCGTAACCATCGGCTCCAAGGCACTATCAGCCTTGGCGTCATGTTTGTTTGGCCATATTTAGATACATTTTATCGATAGTTTGCTCAAGTAACTTGGGAACTCTTGTAGTGAAATGTGGCCTAACAACGGTGTATTCAACGTCGTCGACTCTCTCATTTTTTAGTTGACGACGTATACTTCCTATGAAGTGGGACTCTACTATGAGACAAGCAAAACTCTACCGCTACAGTCTGCCTATGGACAGCGGTGTTATTCTTCGAGAACAAAAACTTACTCACCGAGACGGTTGGATTGTAGAACTGTCTAAAGACGGCCAGACAGGCTTAGGTGAGATAGCCCCTCTACCTGGATTCAGCCAAGAAACGTTTGAACAAGCCGGCATAGAAGCACAAAGCCAATTAGAGCAATGGGTCAATGGCAAAGACATAGACTTGGAAGTATGCGTGCCTTCTGTCGCGTTCGGTCTGTCTGCCGCGTTAATGGAACTTGCTCACACGCTTCCTCAAACCGGCAATTATCGTGCGGCTCCTTTGTGTAGTGGTGACCCGGACGAACTGATACCTATCTTGAATAACATGCAAGGTACTAAAGTTGCCAAGTTTAAAGTAGGGCTGTACGAAACGATAAGAGACGGGATGTTAGTCAGTCTTTTCCTCGAATCGATTCCAGACCTTACTCTGCGACTTGACGCTAATAAGGCATGGACTTTGGACAAAGCTAAGCAGTTTGCCAAACACATTTCCCCATCGCTCAGACAGCGTATCGCGTTTGTTGAGGAGCCTTGCCAAACACCCGGTGATAGCGTGTCGTTTGCCTTAGATACGGGGATTGCTATTGCTTGGGATGAAACACTACAGGCCGCGATTAAAGAGCCTGACTTTTCGGTGAAAGAGTTAACAGGTGTCAAAGCGTTAATCATCAAACCAACCTTAATCGGCAGCTTTGATAAATGTATTCGTTTGATCGAAGAAGCGAGAAGCCATGCTATTCGAGTCGTTATTAGCTCAAGCTTGGAGAGTAGCATTGGTCTTGGACAGTTAGCTCGCTTTGCTCACTGGCAAGTGCCAGCAGAAACACCAGGTTTGGATACCATGCAGCTTTATGGTGCCCAGCTCGAAACACCGTGGCCAGGTTGCTTGCTTCCTGTCGAGCGTCTAGCAGACCAAACTTTGGTCTGGCAATCTGAATCCGTGGACAGTTAGTCAGTGGTTTCATCACACTTTTGGGAGCACTGGGCTCAGTCTGCTCCCAACGACATTGCCTTAATTACTCCTCAACGCCAACTGACGTGGGTCGATGTTAAACAACAAGTCGATCAATATCGACAGTTGCTTATTAATCAGGCTGTCAGTCAAGGTCAGGTGGTTTGCCTTATTGGTCGTGCTGAGGAAGCGTTAGTCTTCGCTTATCTCGCTTGCCTCACTCATGGTGCGGTGCCTGCGATTGTTGCCGCACAATCAAGTGAACTACTTGAAGCCAAATTGTCCTCTCTATATCTAGACGGTGAGCGTGCTGTGGTTTGGGATTGCAGTGACTCGACGTTGCTACCAAGTTTGTACTTCCTTTCTCGAGGGACTGCATCGCGACAGTCGTTGGTCTCCGCAAATGTTGATATCGCCTCCATCATTTTTACATCTGGTTCAACAGGGTGTCCAAAAGCCGTTGTCCATGGTAGAGATCAACACATAGCCTCTGCTAGTGGCTTACTTGAGCGCTTTCGTTTCACTGTCGGAGATTGCTGGTTATTGAGCCTACCTATGTACCATGTCTCAGGGTTAGGTATTGTTTGGCGTTGGCTACAAGCTGGTGCAACGCTCAAAATTGCTAGTGGTGACTTTTGCAAAGACATTTCAGATGTAAGTCACGCCTCGCTGGTGTCTACGCAGCTTAAACGGATTATTGATAATCAATGGCAGACTAAGTTAGAGCGAGTACTACTCGGTGGTAGCCATATTCCTTTGTCACTAATCCAACAAGCAAAAGCCCGAAATATCGATGCATGGATGGGCTATGGTATGACGGAAACCGCTTCGACAGTGACCGCTAAACCAGTAGATGAGTGGCCATCATCGGGGCATATTCTTCCGCGACGAGAGCTAAAATTAAATGGTAATCGTATCTTTGTGTCGGGTGAGACCTTAGCCAAAGGCTACTATTGGCAAGGTCAAATTCTGCCACTGGTATTGGAAGGGCAATGGCTGGATACCAGAGATCTCGGAGAGTGGGTCAACGGAAATGAGCTTAGAGTGGTTGGTCGTGCTGACAATCTGTTTATTTCGGGTGGCGAAAACGTACATTGTGAGGAGGTCGAAGCTGCTCTCAATGCACAGCCAACGATTACTCAGAGCATTGTAGTGGCGGTAGAAGATGAAGAATATGGGGCGCGATGTGTTGCAGTAGTGCAATCAACTGCATTGCCAACGGTCTCTGAACAGCGGCAAAAGCTTGCGGATTCGTTACCAAAATTCAAACAGCCGATCGCCTATTTCTTCTTGCCTGAGTCTCTTTCGCAATCGGGAATTAAAGTCTCACGTGCTGAAGTGAAAAAATGGCTATCGCAACATCAATCCAATTATGTAGTTATTTCATAGTCCAAAACTGAATTTTCATTACCTAATAGGCTCACCATAATATGAGACATGGAAAAACAGTGAGCCTATGGAATGAACAAATTACTGGTTATCGCAATTGCCCTTCAACTGGCGCTTGCCTTCTCAACAGATGGACTGACAAGAGCGCTTGCGGAACTGACAGCGTTTTTGTTGACTGTAGTGTTGTTCTTCAATGTAAAACAAGGAAAAACAGCAGACCCTGAGACTAAACGAGCGTTAGCCAAGCTAGAGAAGTCGCCGAAATCAACAACCACATCGTAACGCCAAACACCATCGGCTTACTCCCTGCCTGTTTAAGCTTCTCAATTGAGATACTGCAACCAATCAAGAACAGACACACGACCAACAGCTTTTTCGAGACATCAAAAATTCCCTGATATACCACTTCGAACTGAGGTAAGTAGTCGCTTACTAAGATTGCGACACAGTAAAACAAAATGAAGTAAGGGATAGTGATTTTATTTTGCTTGTTGCTAAAAATAGCTGCACTTACTAGGGCAACAGGAATAATCCATAGCGCACGGGCCAGCTTTAGTGTCGTTGCTGTCGTGAGTGCTTCCTCACCATAAGCGGAAGCCGCACCGACCACGGATGACGTGTCATGGATGGCGATCGCTGCCCACGTACCGAAAGTATGTTGATCGAGACTTAGCGTGTGACCAATGACGGGAAATACGAATAAGGCGACAGAATTTAGTACGAATACAGTTGCAAGAGCGATACCGATCTTTTCATCATCTGCGTTGATCGCCGGTGCAACAGCGGCAATAGCACTACCACCACAAATGGCAGTACCTGATGAAATAAGGTAACCCGTTTGTTTGTCCAATCCCATGCGGCGTGCCAAGAACCAACCTATGATTAAGGTGCCAACGATGGTCACTACGATGATTCCAATTCCATCGCTGGTCGCTTGCATGGCTTGATCTAAGTGGATACCAAAACCAAGTCCGACAATGGAGTAGGCGAGCAACTTTTTAGTGAATTTTGCTAATGGCAGCGTGGTTGGCACTAGGCTGAAAGTTGTTAAAAAGAAGCCAAGTATCAGTGCAATTGGCGAGGAAACCCATGGAGTGAGACAAGCAAGAATTGCGAGAAAAAACAGAGGGTATGAGCGTAACTGGGTGAACATGGAGTACCTTTAATAAAAAGGCGAGAATTTTCTCGCCACATAAAGGAATTGTATGAATTTCGCTAGATCAACAAAACCTAAAATTTCTTAACGAGCGTTCAGTAAAACTAAACGCTCGTTGTTTTGATATGAACAACATCGAAATAAACGAACAAAATCGCTTATGGCGATCAGCGATAATCACCACGAAGTGTTGCGACTTTTTCGAACATCGCAGCACTTGATGCTTCTTCAGGTGCTACCGGTGCTCCCGCTTCTAATTCCAACTTAGCTCTAAAGCGAGTTGGGAGCCCTTTACACGCGCGGCCTTTATGTCGACTAAAGTAGCTGCCCCATAATCCCTTTAACGCCATTGGGATGACAGGTACAGGAGAGCGGCGCAGGACAATATCAATACCACGCATAAATTCATTCATCTCACCATCTGAGGTTAGACGTCCTTCAGGGAAAATGCAGACAATCTCCCCTTCAGCTAAAGCGTGTTCGATATCGTTAAACGCTCTTCGAATGGAACCTTTGCGAGAGGAGGAGATAGGTATGACCCCTGCACGTCGTAAAAAGCGACGAACGGGTTTGTAGTTTGCGTAGTCTTCTTCCATGACAAAACGTATGAGTCTTGGGCTTGCCGCACTCATCACCAACGCATCCATATAGCTCACATGATTGCAGACAATCAAGGCGCCACCTTTTTCTGGTAGGTGATGTAGATTTTTATGGGTGATACGGTACATGATGGTAGTGAGTACCCAAATAAGGAAACGAACCACGAAGATAGGAGCTTGCAAAAATAGGTAAGTCGCCATCATAAAGTTCATCAGAGCTAGCACAAGGAACAGTTCGACAATAGTGAGTTCCAGCAATGACAGTCCTACGATACCTAAAACTGCACTTCCAACCATAAATAGCGAGTTATAGATATTGAGGGCAGCAATCACCCGGGCACGTTCAGTTTCTTTAGCCTGTTGTTGCATCAGCGCGTACAAAGGGACGATAAACAATCCACCGGACATGCCGAGTAACAATAAATAGCCAAAAACAGGCCATAAGCTAGAGTGGGAAATAAACTCGCTGAATGAAGTAAACTGAGGCAGTTCTGATGGAACTGCAAAAGCCATAAGCGCGCCAAAAATGGTAATGCCAATGCTGCCTATTGGTACGATGCCGACATCAATGCGATTCTTAGACATCTTATCACACAACATAGATCCGAGAGCGATGCCTACAGAAAAAAGTGCAAGTAGGAATGAAACGGCCGCTTCATTACCCATCAAATGTATTTTGGTGAAATTCGGAAACTGCGTTAGGTAAGCTGCGCCCAAGAACCAGAACCAACTAATGGCCATGATACATTGGAATACTACGCGGTCTTGGTGAGCAATTTTAAGTGTTTCTTTAGTTTGTTTTACGGGTTGCCAGCGAAATTTTAGTTCCGGTGCAGCCGCAGGCGCTTCTGGAATAGAGCGACTTGAAATGTAGCCAGCCAAGGCAAACAAAACTACGCATCCAGCAGCGACGTATTTCGCGCTTTCTGCTGAAGCTATAATGCCGGCGCCTAAGGTTCCCAACAGGATGGCAAGGAAGGTGCCAGTTTCAACCAATGCATTGCCGGACAAAAGTTCGTTCGGTTTCAGTTGCTGTGGCAGAAGAGCGTATTTCACTGGACCAAAAAACGCAGACTGTGTGCCCATTAAGAACAGCAATAATAATAAAATGCTATAGCTTTCAGTAATAAAGCCAATTGCGCCGAGACACATAATTGCGATCTCAGCCAGCTTTACTTTTCTGATGAACCATGACTTTTCGTATTTGTCGGCAAGTACACCTGCTGAGGCAGAAAACAGAAAGAACGGCAAAATGAATAGACCGGCCGCTAAGTTAATAAACAGGTTACTAGAGATTGGCAGAACCTGTGGTCCTGCAAATGCGACAAACAACAATAAAACGTTCTTAAAAATATTGTCGTTAAACGCGCCAAAGAACTGGGTCACAAAGTAGGGCAGAAAGCGCCTTTGAGATAACAGAGACGCAGATTTCGTATGTGGCATTACCTTTCCTTTTGATTACCAGCTTTGTAAATACTTTGAGATTAGATCTTTGATTAGCTCATCGCCATCGACGGGCTCTGAAGCAAAGAATTTGTCGTCAACACTGAGCAGTGTGATGCCATGAACTCCAGCCCACAGTACGCGACTGGCACGAAGGACTTCTGAGTGAGACTTTTCCGGTTTATAGACAGAAAGCAAGCTCTCCAGCATGCCTGTCATCCCATCGATACGTTGTGATTGCCATTCTGGGAGCGTATCACCGTTCATGTTGTGTTCGAAAATTAATTGCCAACGATACGGGTATTTCTTGGCAAACTCGTGATAACAGCTCGCGAGAGCATATAACGCTTCTTCGACATTATCAGCTTCATCCACAACCGCTTTTGCTTCCTGTGACAGCTCATCTAGAGTGCGAGCGACAGCGTGCAGTAGTAGCAGATTATAACTGCCAAATACATTCACTAGTGTGCTGGGAACATAACCAATCAGAGTGGCAATCTTCCGAAGGCTAAGCGTGTGATAAGAGTTTTCGCTAAGGTAGTCTTTTACCGTCGTGAGCGTAAGCTCAACAAGCTCTTCCCTGGTATGATCGTTTCTGCGGGCCATGGTTGCGGATCGTTAATTGAACACGGTTCGTTATTTTAGAGGTGTCATGATTAAGCGTCAACTAATGAAGCCTTGTATTGCAGGCTTTGCGCATAGTTTTGAATGCGGTTCTATCTAGCTCGTAACATACGTGCAATATTCTGAAACATGTCGAGGCATCAGAGTGTTTCCTTTAATGCTAAGCTCAGTATATTATGCTTGATGGGTCGTAGTTCATGTATAGTGGTTTCGGCTTAACGTAACAATATAACTAAAGGTCTAGAATGAAACGTTTATTTTCTTTCGTCGCTCTGCTTGTTCTTGCAGTAGCGGTGAATCCGGTAGCTGAAGCGAAGAAGTTCGGTGGCGGTAAATCATTCGGTAAGAGCTTTAAAACAGCTCCAGCTCCGAAACAACAGCAACAGAATACAAATAACATCAGCAGACAGGATCAAAACAAAGCTGGTAGCAGCAAAAAGGGCTTGATGGGCGGTCTTCTAGGCGGTCTATTGGCTGGTGGTTTGTTAGCGGCGTTCTTTGGTGGTGCATTTGAAGGCATCAACTTCATGGACATCCTAATCTTTGGCCTAATTGCATTCGTTATCTTCAAGTTTATGCGAGGGATGCTTGGTGCCAAGCAAGGCAGCATGAATCAGCAGCGACAGCAACCCGCGTTTGGTGGCAACACGCGCAACCAATTTGAGCAGCAACCAAACTTCCAAAACTTCGAGCAGCCGCAAAACGGTGGCGCAGCGACAGGTGGTTTTGGTGCAGCTGGTCATAGCGATGTTCCGCACAACTACCCACCAGGTTTCGATCAAGCGGCATTTCTAAATGGTGCTCGTGAACACTATCGAATCCTGCAAGGTGCATGGAACCATAACGAACTTCATACCATTGAAGAGTATGTATCGCCAAGCCTACTTCAAGATCTTATGGCTGAGCGTGCAAAACTAGAGGGCGAGCAGCATACTGACGTTATGTACGTAGATGCGGAAATTGTTCGCGCAGACTTCGATGCAAACAAAGCACAGCTGAGCTTGCAGTTCTCGGGTCGTTACCGTGATGCGGTAGAAAGCATCGAAGAGGATATCGAAGATATTTGGCACTTAGAGCGCGATCTTACTGTACCTAACGCGCCATGGCTTATCGTCGGTATTCAAGGTTAATTACCTCAATATCATGTTAAAAACCGCAGTCTGACCACTGCGGTTTTTTTATATTTTGCTGCTGTTTTATTCTATAATTCGGCCTCTCTTTTCTGATACATATAAATTATCCATGCACCAGACATTTTCTAGACTCGCACTTGTGCTTTGCGCTTCTTTGGCGACCACGACTTCACTGCATGCTGAAGAATCAGTGGTGCCTTTATTTGAGGCGACACCTAATCCAACAACAGACACTCTGGATGATGTGTTGAGTATATTTGGTGCAGAGCAAGAGTATGACGCTCAGCAAGGACTTAACTCGAGCTATATTCCGGCCGTGTTCTATACCCCAGAGCAAGGCTTAGGGCTTGGTCTTTTGTATGTTGGCCTTTATGGTGAACTGTCAGAGGGGGCGGGGCAACCTTCGTCTATGGTTATCAACCCATATGCTTCTAGTAACGGTTCAATGGGCATTACGTTCAGTAACAAGCACTTCTACAATTCGGGTAACGACCGCATTTTCACTGACATAAAAGTGTTTGATGATGCTGCCGTTTACTACGGTCGCGGTTACGAGAACGGTCAACAAGACGATAATAAGGTCAACTTTAAAGAGCAAGTCATTGATATCAAACCTACGTGGCTTACGAGAGTGAAAGGCGATTATTTCTTAGGTCTCGGTGGTAACATCAAATCGGTGCGCCCTCATGAAAAGGAATTTGATAATCAGTCAGCGGACTACCTTGCTGATGAGCTAACCGATAACACCAGCTACGGTGTGTTTTTATCTAATGTTTATGACACACGTGATAATGTGACCAATGCCTCTAAGGGAACGCTACTGCAAGCGGATATCGGTTATTACCATGATGCAACCAACTCTGCAGATTTTGGTAAATATTCACTGAAAGCTTCACAGTACCATTCACTGGCACCTGTGCCAGGATTACTGGCTTGGCAAGTACAAGCGAACTTAACTTCCGGGAATGTGCCATGGAATCAACTGCCCGATCTTGGTGGTGCTGATGCTATGCGTGGTTACATACTTGGTCGCTACCGTGACAACCAGATGATGATGGGACAAGTAGAGTACCGCTTGCCAGTGTATTGGCGAGTAGGTGTCGTGTTTTGGGGTGCAGCTGGCACCGTTGCCGATGACGTTTCAGGACTTTGGGACAATACACTTGCGAGTGCTGGTACGGGTTTGCGCTTAAAGATCAAAGACAAGGTTAATGTGCGTGCTGATATCGGTTACGGTGAACATGGTGGTACCTTCTATTTCCATGTTAACGAAGTCTTCTAAACAGAATTTTTGCGTTGGTTTTGTGCGTTAGGGTTATGCATTTAGCTAGCGCAATCAAAAATATTAAGGGTTGATAGCTTATATGGACATATCCATATCGCTTGTTGAGCTGGAAGATTGTCACGCTTTGTTATTGTTTGAACGGCAGAACAAAGCGTGGTTTGAACAGCATATTCCTCCAAGGGATGACGGCTTCTACAGTCAACAAGGTGTGGAAGAACATATTCGTGAACTGGTACTGTTTCATAGAGCGAAACTTTGCTACCCAATGCTCATTCGTAATAACGAAGGAGAGATTTGCGGTCGAATTAATCTCAATGTCTTTGAAGCCGACATGAGTTATGCGGAGGTGGGTTATCGAATCGGCGAGGCCTATACGGGAAAAGGTGTCGCTAGTTTTGCGTTGTCACTGCTCTTAGATTACGCAAAAAAAACTGCCGGTCTGAAAACTCTCAAAGCGCACGCATTAACGTCGAACTTGGCCTCACAAAAAGTGCTTGAGAATAATCAGTTCAAGCGAATAGAAAAGATCAAAGACTTTGCGGTATTTCATGAGATCTGCTCAGATGCATATTTATATCAGCGTGAGATTTAGAGTCTAAACTAAACTCGAAAATAGGTTGGCAGGAAGTGGTGTCAGCAATACAAAGTGGTAATAACAAAAAAGCCGACTCAGTGAGTCGGCTTTCGTTTGTATGGTGGGGGGGGACGGATTCGAACCATCGAAGGCAGTGCCGTCAGATTTACAGTCTGATCCCTTTGGCCACTCGGGAACCCCCCCAGGGTTTTTATA
>NZ_JAKGTN010000003.1:0-374768 GCF_021568915.1 Vibrio sp. McD22-P3 | reverse complement strand
CCAAAGAACTTCAGCGATATCAGCCATACCCATTGGCGCACCTGGGTGACCTGAGTTAGCTTGTTGAACACCATCCATGCTTAGCGCGCGGATTGCATTGGCGAGTTTTTTTCTGTTGTTTGTTTCAGTCATTTTAACTCTCAAAAATTAATATAAATGTTCAAATTCTTGGATTGTTGCTTTGCCGCGTAGACGCAGGAAATTTAGAAAGCGGCTCGACGATGTCGATACAATTCTCTCTTCCGGTACTTGGTGTTTAGTGAGCAGGTCTATGGCTTTGTCGAGTTTTGAAATTTCCTCACAAAAGTGCGCGTCTGAACCCGTGGTGAAATACACACCTATTTCATTTCCTAGACGGACAATTTCGTCACAACGCTTGTCACTGCCCTTACGGCTTTTACCAGTTAGTGAGGTGTTGTTTACTTCGACAACAATGTTTAAGTCTTTCGCGCACTGTAAAACTTTGCGCATATCAAACGGGTAGTTAGGGTTCCCTGTATGCCCTAACACATCAATTCGGCCACTTTGCATAGCGTTGATCAGCGCTTCTGTGTGCGCTTCTTCCGTGGACGGTGAAAACACGGGTTCATGAAAGCTGGCAATAACCCAGTCCAAATGTTGGTCACTGGAGTTAGGAAGATCAATTTCCCCCTTTGTATTTAGAATGTTGGCTTCGACACCACGCAAGATGCCGACATCATGGAGAAATCGGGGCAGAATCCTTTGATTGTTAAAATACCAGTAATGGGGGGCACCTGGCATTTCAGGAGCATGATCCGTAATACAAAGAAGCTCCAGCCCCTTATTTTTTGCTGCTAACGCATTCTCTAAGACCGTACTGTAAGCATGGCCGCTAGCGATAGTATGAGTATGGGTATCAATGACTATTTTCATGACTCTCGTCCTCTATCGCTTAAATCTTGAAGGAACCATCTTGGTTTAGATATAGGTTCAAGTCTGCTTTTTGAGAGTTGTTCAGTACGTTATCGACGTTGATAGCATCTGACTTGTAGTAGAAGTCCAAGGCATCTTCCTCGGATGTACCACCGCGAATCTTACGGTTCACCAAACGAGCTTGTAAGAACTGAGGGTCGGTATCGATGAACACCGTGAAATCAGCAAAATTCTTTAACCCATTCCAAACCGGTTGATCTAGCAATAAATAGTTTCCTTCGATAACTACAATGTTCTTATCGACAATCAATGCATCGTCCACGGGATCGTGAAGATTTCGGTCGTAATAGGGCCATTTAGGCGCAGGGTCTTTTAACTGTCTTAGTTTTCTGACCAGTTCAGTCAGATTGAAGGTTTCATAAGCGCCCTTTATTGAGCGAAGTAATACTTCTTTACCATTTCGAGTCGTGCTATTGCTGTCTAAGATTTCATTTGGAAAGTGAAAGCCATCAAACGGTAATACTTGCAAGGTTTCTAGGGCTTCGTCTTGCTCTGACAGATGTTCCCAAAATGCTGCAAGTGTGGATTTTCCACTGCCTGGAGGCGCAGCAAGAAAGATAATGACTCGGTCTTGTTTTTCTTTGTAGAGTTTGGAGAATTTTTCGACTAGGGGTTTATGGATTTGTTCAACGTCGCTATTGGGAAATTCAGCTTGGGTTTCAAAGCCGCTAACGTTTAAATTCACTTTCATAGTGACACCTTACTGATGGATCTCCTCTTCTATTTTTTGAATGAGCATTTCACAAGACAGTTTAAGGACTGTGATGATGAGAGATTCGTATCTCATCTGTGAAAACGTCTCAAATGAAGAGAACTTAAGTTGTTTTAGAGATTCAATATAAAAGCTATCTTGTTGCGAAGATAAAATGGCTTGATTCTCGATAAAGTCATAAATCATGTCATCACTAAACGACACTTTTTCTGGCCTAGACAAGGCGTACTCCAGCACTTGGTCGTAAAGGCCGATATCCGAATAGGTTTCTAGCGAAATCTTACCCATTGCGAATACTAACTTTGACACCACATCTGTGGTCACGAGAGGCCCATCTTCTTTCAGCAACGGGTCCACAGCATACTCCTTCACTAGTTCGTCTTGTACGAATACCGATGGAAGTATGGCTTTTAATTTGAGGTTTATAATTTTGTTTGAAACTTGAAGAAAGGCGGTGGCGTTATCGCACTCATCCAATTTCTCCAATAAATCTTCAATTCGTGACAAAGTTTCTAACCTTTTGATTATGTGGTAACCGTGAGGCTACCACATAAATAAGCTTCGACTAAACCGTCAAACTCACGTCATAAAACTCCAGTAACGCTTTTTCTGCTTCTGCATTCCAAACATAGTTGTTTTGCTGCAAAATCGCGTCCAATTCCCCAAAGAATGGGTCACTGTCTTCTAGAGTCTTAAACTGGTCGATTGCTGTTAAAGGCAAGTCTATGTGAGGGTAAATCAGCTTCTTACCACCCGGAATATCGAGCTGGTTCAAAATCGTATCTGGTGCTGCTTGTAGGCCGCCTACATGGGTAATCATGAACGATGGATTGATCTTCCCTTTTGCAGAAAGGTCTAGAGACTCAATCATGTCTCCGGTAGAACCACCTGACGTCCCGACAATGTGAGTCGCTTCGTAGTGCACATTATAGAAGTTAAACGGTACTTTGAATTTCTTATCTGTAGGACCAGCAAAGAAGTTTAAACAGCCGTCGTTACCTAGCAACTCATCCGCTTGCTCTAATACTTGTGATACAGCGGCGTAGACCATAACGTCATCGTAACCTAATCCGCCGTTCAGTGATTTAAGGTACTCAACTGGATCTTCCACATTCGCCGTATTCACATAGTGAAGCTCAACACCATTCTCCGCCGCTGTGCTTACTGGAATTAAGCTCTCAGCGCGTGCGAGACGTTCCGCATCAATGTCAGTAACAACTAGTAGTTTAGGTTTTACTGGACCATTGATCGCGTAGTCGATAGCACCGATACCCATTGGACCAGCACAAGCGAGAAGCGCGAGTGACCCGCCCTCTTTGATACCCATATCATGTTCATACACGTAAGGAGTTGTATGGTAGCTCGCATGATAGGCGCCAATAATGCACGACATTGGTTCTGCTAGCGAAGCGTCAGCAAAGTATTTCCCTTCATAAGGAAGCACGCAGCCAAGGTCGATAGCGATTTTTGGGATAATTGAATAAGTAGCGTTACCACCAAATGTCTCGTAGCTGTAGCCGGCAGAATAACCCGATGGTAAGCCCATTGCTGGTTGAAGCACAAAAGAGTCACCCGGCTTGAACTTGTCTTTTAGGTTGTCTCCAACTTCAACAATGATACCGGCGTACTCGTGACCTGTGATAACTGGTGTTTCTGCAATATCTTCTGGTACACGCTTATGCTTGCTACCTAGAAGCGCTGCTTTATACGTTGATAAACAAACGCTGTTAGAAATATTTTTGACCAGTAGTTCATCCGCCGAAATAGCTGGTAGGTCAAAAGTGCGAAGTTGAATGTTCTTTTCTCCGCAGATGACAGCTGCCGTAGTTTCAACCATGTTCTCTCTCCTCATAGGGGCGCCGAGGCGCCCCCGAAATAATAGTTATTAAGCTTGTTGTTCGATAGTCACCAGCAGCTCATCTAGTGCTGGATCATTAATAAAGTTCTTGATAGTAATTACAGGCAACCCTGTTGCTTTCACTGCTCGACTCTCTAGGCTCTCATGAGTCACAACTATATCTGCGTCGCTAGGTACTTTTTCGATAGCGAAGTTCTTCACTTCGACATCGTAGCCCGCTTGTGTCAGTTTTCTCTTGAAGGTAGACGCTCCCATAGCACTTGAGCCCATACCAGCATCACAAGCAAATGCAACGAACTTGATGTTTTTGCCTTCAGCCGTAGCTTGAGTTGCAGCCGCCGTGTTGATAGCACCTTCCGCTTTCATGTCCTTCATATTGGTGACTGATTGCTCGAAGTCCTCTTCGGACTCTGTGCTCTTGGACATTTTCAGAATGGCACTCGCTACCAAGAAAGAAACAATTGTTGCTGTTGTCACACCAGCGATAGTCGCTAGGAAGCTTCCTTTCGGCGTTAGCGCCAAGTAAGAGAAGATAGAACCTGGACTTGGACCCGCTACTAGACCTGCATCAAGTAGATTGAAGGTTGCGATACCTGTCGCTGCACCAGCAATCATTGCTACGATCATAATTGGCTTCATCAACACATATGGGAAGTAAAGCTCGTGGATACCTCCGAAGAAGTGGATGATGATGGCACTTGGCGCTGAACGCTTCGACAAACCTTCACCAAATTTTGCATACGCAAGTAGCATACCTAGACCAGGGCCTGGGTTAGACGCCACCATAAAGAAGATGGATTTACCAGTTTCAGCCGCAGCTTGAAGACCTAGAGGGTAATAAATGCCTTGGTCGATTGCATTGTTTAGGAACAATACTTTTGCTGGCTCATTGATAATCGCAAGTAGAGGTAAGAAACCTGTTGCTACCAAAGCTTCAATGCCTGATTTAACGAACAAGTTTGCAGCAGTCACAGCAGGACCAACAATCTCATAAGCAAATAGGCACAAAAGCATACCTACGATACCCAGTGAGAAGTTATTCACGACCATCTCAAAGCCTGACGGGATACGGTGTTGGATTCGCTTATCCATTTGCACCACAACCCATGCACTAAGTGGGCCCATAATCATTGCACCAACAAACATTGGAATGTCAGCACCTACGATGACACCCATCGTAGCGATAGCACCCGCTACTGCACCACGCTTGTCACCAACAAGTTGACCACCGGTGTAACCGATTAACAGCGGTAACAAGTAAGTGATCATTGGGCCAACAATGCTGCCAAACGCTTCGTTAGGCATCCAGCCTGTAGGGATAAATAGCGCAGTGATAAAACCCCACGCAATAAATGCGCCTATATTGGGCAATACCATGGCGGTAAGATGTCCGCCAAATGATTGCACTTTCGCTCTCATATTTGTAGTCACGTTACATTCCTTATTAGCAGGTTTTTATAATATCCAATACTTCTGTTTTCGATTTTGCTGCTGCGAGCTTCTCTATATTTGTCTCGTCGACAAGCATTTCACTTAAAGATTGGATTACTTGAATGTGAGTATCTGAATCCTTGGCAGCTAAGGTTAGCAGTACGTTAGCGGGGCCAAGATCTGAACCAAAGTCTACTGGTTCAGGGAAGATGTGAATGCCTAAACCGGTTTTTAATACACCGGCCTCAGGGCGAGCATGCGGCATCGCGATGCCCGGGCACAAAACGTAGTAAGGACCATTGTCGATGGTAGACTGAATAATGGCATCAGCGTAATTCGACGTCACATAGCCCTTCTCTTCGAGGTATTGTGTTGTCGTTCTTACAGCCTGTTCCCATGATGTGTTATCATGTTCTACAACGTCTACTAGGTCATGGTCGATTAAGTCATACAGCATTGTCTTGTCCCATAATGAATGTCGTTTCGTTGAGTTCATTATGAGTTCTTTTCCAGGGGACATGCAATTCCGCACCAATTGCGATACAAATCACAAAAAACCACCTGTCAATAGGCAAGTAATGATCAAGTTAACATATTACAATTGAAAGTTTTGGTAAATATTTTATTTTAATTACAAGTCAATAGAACAAAGTTGATACATGCATCATTTTGGGATATTTCTTAAATTACATAAATATTGAACTTAATCACATTATCCATATTGACGATCGCTTTTATGTGATATAGAGATCATTACTTATAAGCACTTTAAAGCCTATTCCAGTCACTAGTAGCACACTTTTCACCAAATTAATAAAAGCAACAATAATTTGTTGCTCAGTTTCAGGTAACTTTACACTTCACTTTATTCTTCCACGATTGTGTTTGCTGATTTCTTTATTCTTGGAAGTAATAAGCCGCGTCTCAACCCTTCTGCCTTTTGATTGCTAGTCTATCCACTGAGAATATTCACATAACTAACTGATGAATATAAATATAACTTTATATTCACCCACTATTCATTCTTATGTCGTTAGGATTCGAGAAAACACATAGGAAGTACACAATATGAAGATCAAATTGAAATTACTCATCGCAACATTATTAGGTGCAATGGCGCTTTTCATTGGCAGTTTCACTTTCGTTTCAGCAGCAAAGCCACCCATTGACGGCAACGTCGCTAATGGAAAACAAAAATACGAGGCGCTGTGTATCTCCTGTCATGGTTCTAAGGGGCATGGTGATGGTGTAGCGGCTAACGCTCTGCCAAATGAACCAGCCGATATCGCTCAGAAGATCAATAAACCTTTCAAAACGCCCACCCAAATTGCGAATAAAGTGTTAGCGGGAAAAATCGACGAAGGTATGCCTGCTTTTAAGGGAGTACTTACCGAGAAAGATGCTATTGATATCTTGGCGTATGTGCAGTCCATTCAATAAACAATCTGAAAAGTTTAAGGATAAAAGGTTCACGAATCGTCAATCACGACTGTGAACCTGTCGATTAAAAATGAAGGGGTAGTAGCTCTAGTCCTAGCACTCCGCTGAAACTTGTCACCACCAGCAACGAAACTTTAAATACCGCTCTGGACCAATCAACATAATTGCTGCTATTCATATCGCGGAATGTAACTCGAGCCCAGAACGCACTCATCGCTCCTACTACAATCAGATATTCGTAGTTCGCCTCACCAACAAAGAAAAGTGCGGCAGCAACCGCGCAAAATGCCAACACATAGTGTCGAATATGTTGGTTCGCTTTATTCAAGCCTTCCTTAACAGGTAAAACAGGAATACCCGCTTGACGATAATCTTCCATTCGAAAAATCGCAATAGCGTAAGAGTGTGGCATTTGCCAAAGACAGAACAACAGGAACAATAAGACAGATTCAACGCTCAAATAATTAGTGACCGCTAAGTAACCGACAAGTGGAGGTACTGCTCCTGAGATACTTCCGATCAAGGTTCCATACACTGAATGTCGCTTGTACCACATGGTGTAAAAGAACACGTAGAAGACATAGCCGATGAGCACAACAACCGCAGATAGTGGATTGGTCATCTGATATAACAACGCTGTACCAACAAGCAAGAGGAATAGCGCGTAAACAAACGCGACATCCATATTGACATAACCCTGAACTAAATCGCGATGTTTAGTTCGCTCCATCTTCTGATCAATATCCCTATCGAAAATATTGTTCACAACACAGCCTGACGCTATGACTAGCCCCACACCAACGAGTGCTGCAAAGAACAAGGTAATATCGACATGCTCACTTTTAGCGGCAAGGAAAAACCCTGCCGCTGTTGAGA
The DNA here is from genome assembly GCF_021568915.1 of Vibrio sp. McD22-P3. Lineage (NCBI taxonomy): Bacteria > Pseudomonadati > Pseudomonadota > Gammaproteobacteria > Vibrionales > Vibrionaceae > Vibrio > Vibrio sp. McD22-P3. The sequence goes on along the minus strand of NZ_JAKGTN010000003.1, from coordinate 367,497 downwards.
CCATGTTGCCAAAAATAATACCTGGTTTTGTAATCGTCAGATAATTTTTGAGCATACTGCCTCTACATCATCATGTTCATATTCATGTTGTACATTATCCACAGCGACCCGGCGATGAGGATAAACACCACAACGATGGTGAACAGCAACGAAACCAAATTCCACTGCCCATCAGAGGTCTTCGCTTCCATATGTAGGAAGTATTTGAAGTGAACAAACACCTGAACAATCGCGCAAGCAAATAAAACAAAATACGTTGTACTCGCTGGCAGAGATTGTGCCCAAACCAAATAGAACGGTACTACGGTCAGTACCAAAGCCGCACAAAACCCTTTGATGTAGTCTGATGCAGCTATATCTGTATTACTGCTCATGACATGACTCCCAGTAAATAAACGATGGTAAATACACAGATCCAAACAATATCTAAGAAGTGCCAGAACAGGCTTAAACAACTAAAACGCATCGTCATGTTGCTGTTTAACCCTTTCTTCGACAACTGGTAATAACACACCGCCATCCAGATCAAGCCAAATGTCACATGAAGGCCGTGAGTCCCAACTAAAGTAAAGAATGCTGACAAGAAAGCATTGGTTTGAGGTCCATATCCTTCAACTATCAGGTGATGAAACTCATACACTTCCATGCCAATAAAACCTAGCCCAAGCAGAAAGGTTACTTTCATCCACAACTTGAGGTTGGTAATATCCTGACGCTTCATCGCAATCATGCCAAAACCAAACGTGATACTACTCAGTAGCAGCAACATGGTTTCTACGAAGACAAACGGCAACTCAAACAGTTCTCTCGCTAATGACCCCGTCATAGGGTTACTGGCAAGTACCGCATAAGTAGCGAACAACGTTGCGAAAAGCACGCAGTCACTCATCAAGTAAATCCAGAAACCAAACAGCTTGTTATCACTATGATCGTGGCTATCATGAACTGGTGCACTCACACTACCCTGCATAATTCACCTCCATATCGTCCTTCTTATTTCCGTCGGCATGAGTGTGTTGCTTGGCTAGTTCAAACTGCTGTCGTCTAGCGTTTTCGATGGCTTCGATTTCCTCAACCTCGACGTAATAATCCACATCATCGTTGTAACTATGTTTGATACAACTTACGACAATGCCAACGAAACTAATGGCCGCTAACCACCACATGTACCAAATCATTCCAAAGCCAAAGGCCAGTGCCCAAGCTGAAATATAGATACCTGTCGGCGAATTTTTCGGCATGTGAATACGTTGATATTCCACTTTCTTCATTGGATCAAACTCACCGCTTTCTTTCTGATACCAAAATGCATCAATTTGGTCGCCTTTTGGTAAATGTGCAAAGTTATAGAACGGCGGAGGTGACGAGGTTGCCCATTCAAAGGTACGGCCGCCCCACGGGTCTCCAGTGAGATCGAGATGCGCTTTTCTATCACGAACACTGACATAGATTTGAATGAACTGGCACACAACGCCGAGTGCAATTACGGCAGTTCCTGCTGCTGCAACAGCAAGTAATGGGAAGTATTCAGGGTTGATATCTTGACTAAGACGTCGCGTCATCCCCATAAAGCCCAGCGCATACAAAGGTAAGAACGCCATCAAGAAGCCAATAATCCAGAGATAGAATGCTCGTTTGCCCCACGTCTCATTCATCATGAAACCTGTTGCTTTCGGGAACCAGTAAGTGATAGCAGCAAAGCAACCAAACACCACACCACCGATAATCACATTATGGAAGTGCGCAACTAGGAAGACCGAGTTGTGTAGTACGAAGTCAGCACCCGGTACCGCCATCAATACACCAGTCATCCCGCCGACCGAGAAGGTAATCAAGAAACCTAGTGTCCATAACATTGGCGTGGTAAAGCGTACTCGTCCCTTGTACATAGTGAACAACCAGTTAAAGATCTTCACCCCTGTAGGGATCGAGATAATCATGGTCGCAATGCCGAAGAATGCATTGACGTTTGCACCAGATCCCATGGTAAAGAAGTGATGTAACCAAACGACAAACGCCAAGATAGTGATCGCAATGGTCGCCCAAACTAGTGAGGTATAGCCAAACAGTTTTTTGCGTGAGAACGTCGCTGTGACTTCCGAAAAGACACCGAAAATTGGCAGTACTAGGATGTACACCTCTGGATGTCCCCATGCCCAAATCAAGTTGACGTACATCATCATGTTGCCGCCAAAGTCATTGGTGAAGAAATGCATTCCTAAGTAACGGTCTAAAGTCAACAGCGCAATGGTAACCGCCAAGATGGGGAATGAAATAATAATCAGAATATTGGCGCACAAAGATGCCCAAGTGAATACCGGCATTTTCATTAACGGCATAGATGGAGTTCGCATGCGCAATATAGTGGCAAAGAAGTTCACACCGGTTAAGGTTGTTCCGACACCAGATATTTGTAACGCCCATATCCAATAATCGACCCCGACCCCGGGGCTTGCATCAATCCCTGACAATGGTGGGTACGCCAACCAACCTGTGCGACCAAATTCACCAACACCAAGCGATAGGTTGGTGAGTATCACGCCAACAATAAACAGCCAAAAACTGAGATTATTTAGATAAGGAAAGGCGACATCTCGCGCTCCTATTTGCAAAGGAACGACGATATTCATAAGACCAATCACAAGTGGCATGGCAACGAAAAATATCATGATCACGCCGTGTGCAGTAAAAATCTGGTCATAGTGGTGGGGTGGCAAGTACCCGGCTTCACCAGCAGACGACAGCAGTTGTTGGCTGCGCATCATCACCGCATCAGAGAAGCCCCTAATCAACATCACCATTGCCACAGCGATGTACATGAATCCCAGTTTTTTATGGTCAACTGTGGTAAACCATTCATTCCAAAGATATTGCCACTTTTTAGCTTTAGTAATGGCCGTGACTAATGCTAATCCAGCAAGCGCAATCACGACTAAAGTGACAACAATAATCGGCTCATGGTATGGAATCGAATTGAGCGATAATCTTCCAAACATAACGTTTATCCTTCGTGTTCGGGTAAACGGTTCATCGAACCTGGATACTGAGTTACAACATCATTAAACAGCGCGGGAGGGACACTCGAATAAAGACTGACAGGATCAGCCACACTCGGTTCTGCCAGCGCTCGATATTGCTGCCAGTTTTCGATCTGTTTTGGACTGTGTTTCACTTTGTCCACCCATTGAGAAAAGGCCTGTTTGTTTTCCAAAGCGGCGGCAGTGAATTTCATTTCGGAGAACCCTTTACCGCTGTAGCTAGAAGCAAAGCCTTTGTAATCTCCTTGATGGTTCGCAATCAGATTTAGTCGCGTCACCATGCCGGGCATCGCGTAGATCTGAGAGCCGAGCCTCGGGATAAAGAACGCATTCATAATGTTGTCAGAAGTGATTTTGAATGTGACCGGAACATCCTTAGGAAAGGCTACATAGTTAACCGTTGCTATCCCTTGTTCTGGGTAGATAAACAGCCACTTCCAATCGAGTGAAACCACTTCGATTGTTAAAGGTTTTTCTGGATGTGGGATTGGTTTAGATGGCTCTAAAGCGTGAGTAGAACGCCAAGTGATAACCGCCAAAATCGCGATAATAATAATCGGGATAGTCCAAACCACCACCTCAATTTTGGTCGAGTGAGCCCAGTCTGGAGCGTACTCTTCTTCGGTGTTAGTTGAACGATACCGATAAGCAAAATAAACCGTCATCAGAATCACAGGAATGACAACTATCAACATCAGCAAAAGAGCAGTGATGATCAGCTCTTTTTCTTGAACGCCAATTGCACCTTTGGGGTCAAGTAAAGCAGAACTGCATCCAGAAAGAGTAAGTATGGCAGTCGCCACACCTCCCCTAAGCAAGATGCTTTGATATCTTGAGGCTTTCATTAACTTTCTCGAGTATATTCGGGCTTGACTACATTGTCGGAACTCGTTGTCAAAACCCATTAGTTAGAATTATGTTTTTGTTGAGCGTGTGTAAGCAAAATCATCAAGGTGAAGCGTAAAACCCATGCTTCAAACATGGATTTATTGTTACACTTTGAAATATATTGTTACAGCAAGTGCATTATGCGTAGATAAAATGTGAAGCACATCTGTCGTATTTGAAATCTAAGCTTGCGTGAATCAAGTTAGACAACGGGATGTGATAGTAAGAACTGAGGCGAGATAGCATTACTATCTAATTGATATTAAATAATTAAAAAGGTACTTGAAGGTATATTTACGTTGTTATCAAATGCGTTCAATAACACGTCATTTGTTGCATTATTGTTATCACCACAACGATGGAAATGTGATTTTATTCATGAATTTAGGATTTCAATTTAACATATAAATTACACTGCAATTCACATAAACCCTTATTTCTGTAAAATAATCATCTCATCTCCGACCCATTGAAGTAATTGTTTAGTCGCTTTAGACAAGATTTGATTCTGACGAACAATGTAACCAAGGTTCGTTGTCGGGAAATCAGATAACGGCGTAACATCTGTCTGAATATTTCTTTTCGTTGACAGCGCAAACTCAGGGATAATTGCCACCCCAAAACCAGCTTCAGCCCAATCAATTTGTGCATCAACGCTCCCTACTTCCATCACACGATAATTTGAAAGATTTAATCTAGGTAACGCGTCATCAATTAGATCCCGCGTTCGGGTGTCATGGCCAAGCAGAATCAAAGTAATTTCGCTTTGATTGGCGATAGCTTGTTGAAACCCTTCACCAAACGCCACCCATTTGACCTGTTGTAACTCTACAAAGTGCAACGGCTGAGATTGCTGTTGGGAAATAACAAATCCCACATCGGCCTCAGCCTTTTTAACTAAATCTGCTGCTTGAGATGACGTGGTATTTAAAAGCACGATATCCATTCCAGGATAAGCATTTCTGAACAGTTTAAACGCACCAATAAGTAGCATACGTGAAATAATATCGCTTGCTGCTACGGTGATGGTTCCCTTGTCTAACTCATTAAGTGCATTCAGATCGGATTGACACACCTGTAACTCTTCCAACGTCTTGATACTGCTTTGTAGTAAACGCTCACCCGCTTGCGTGAGATGAAAAGGATTACGATCTAACAGTTTCACGCCTGTTGTTTGCTCTAGCTGTTTTAACTGTAAGCTCACGTTAGGCTGAGTCATGTGCAACGCATTGGCCGCTTTACCGAAATGCTTGTATTCAGCCAACGTTACAAACGTCTTTAACCAATGAATATCTAACATTTTTCTTCCCTCTTAATGCGTGAGTTAGTCAATAGAATAATCATAGTTCTGATATGAGTTTCTTATTGACTTAATAATTATAATTAATTTTTCTTATTTACACTACAGGGTTAAGCTGACTCCCTAATCAATTAGGAGAACTTATTATGTCGTCTATCGTTGTTGTAGGTGCTAACTGGGGTGATGAAGGCAAAGGCCGCATCGTTGACTTTCTAGCTGCAGACGCGTCTGCAAGCATTCGCTTTCAAGGTGGAAACAATGCGGGTCACACTGTAGTCAATGACTTCGGTACCTTCAAACTGCACCAACTTCCTAGTGGCATTTTTAATCCTGATTGTACCGCTGTGCTTGGCCCGGGTATGGTCATCAGCCCTGCCGCACTAAGTGAAGAAATTGCTGAGGTCGAATCAGCAGGCGTTAAAATTAATCTATGTATTTCAGACCGTGCGACATTATGTCTGCCTCTTCACGCTCTTGAGGATACTTTAGAAGAGCAACGTCTAGGCGATGCCGCTTACGGTTCAACTCGACAAGGTATCGCACCAGCTTACGGCGATCGTGTGATGAAAAAAGGTATTTTAGTCGGTTGGTTACAACAGCCTGAAGTCCTAGAGCAACGCCTTCAATTTATGCTCGATTGGAAAATGCCTCAGCTAAAAGCGCTTTATCCACAATGTGACTATTCACAAAGCGCAAACGAAATCACTGAATGGCTACTAGAGGTGACCAAATCTTGGCGTCCATTTATTTGTAATGTCACCGAACCACTAAAAGCACTGCAAGCTAAAGATGCGAACTTGTTGTTTGAAGCACAGTTAGGTGCAGGTCGCGACCTAGTATACGGTGAATATCCTTGGACAACGTCATCTAACGTAACAGCCGCTTATGCAGGTATCGGCAGTGGTCTACCAGCCCTTAGACCTGAACGCGTGATCGCGGTAGCTAAGGCATTTAGCTCATCCGTTGGGACAGGTACATTGGTTACAGCGATGGAAGAGCAAGATAACTTCCGTGAAAGCGCTAACGAGTTCGGTGCAACAACGGGTCGCCCACGTGACATGGGTTTCTTTGATGCCGTAGCCACCAAAAACGGCGTTGAGCTACAAGCGGCCACAGAAATTGCACTCACGAAAATCGACTGTTTGACGGGCTTAAAAGATTTAAAAATCTGCGTCGCATACGATGGCGAACATACTGAAAACCCTATTTGGCCTCAAACGGCTGCACTGGCTCCAGTCTACGAGCAAATGGAAGGATGGGATGAAGACATCACCGGCTGTCGTAGTTTCGAGGAGTTGCCAAAAGCAGCTCAAGATTATGTGACACGTATCGAAAGCTTAATGGGTGTGCCTGTACGCATGGTATCCGTTGGTCCAGAGCGTGACCAGATGATCATTCGCGATTAACAGCAGCGAACTTCACAGGTAAAAAAGCCCAGCTCGATAGCTGGGCTTGTTGCATTTTATAACTTTAAAAGTTGGTGCGAATGAATCACGTACTATTACGACTTTATTTTTAATTTCAGTAAAGTATGACCTAAACCAATATCGTCAGTACGTTCCACCACTTCTAATCCGGACTCTTCGACAATTTCTAAAAAGTCTTCACTGCGATAGAAACGACTATTACCGTTTGCTAGACAGGTGAAATATAGAGACGTCGCGTTCAAACTAAACGACGCCGCATCGTATTTCTGTGCATCCCAAAATAACTCAAGAATATAGACCGTTGAATCTGGAGTCAGCTGAGAACGAACATTTCTTAAAATCGTTAGAATCTCCATTGGAGAGAAACAATCTAAGAACTGGCTCATCCACCAGACATCTGCTTTCTCAGGTAAGGCTTGAGACTTGTCCAGCATGTTAGCAGGGAAAGGATGTACACGCTGTGCAAAGCCATTGTCTGCCACATTCTTCATTGCCACATTAAGCTGTTGAGGCAAATCGACTATTGTTACTTCAACATCGCTATTGTAGCCACAACATTGCATCGCCCATTTACCGGTGTTACCACCAATGTCCACAATATGTTTCGGCTCTTGGCTAAACACTTCTTTCAATAAAATAGGAAACGATCTGTCCGAGTAGAAATGGTCAAACTTGAACCAACTCTCTTTTGCTTTCTCTGGCAACTGAGACAAGCCTTGATATATGGTTTCCCATTCACCAAGTTCCTTTAAACCCGCAGGCTTGCCTTCTTTAATCGATTCCGTCAAATGCATCATAGCTGCGTAACAAACATCAGCTGTGAAATCCATATTTGCCTGAGTCATACCATCATGAAGCAAAAAGAAGCCCATATTAGCTAGCGAATAGTTGGGTTTGTTCCACAATACGATATGGGCACTGATTGCCATGTCGAGTAGTACTTTGACACCATACTCAGAGACACCAGTTGCTTGGGCAATTTCAGGAGCACTTAGTCCCTGCTCTCCCGCTTTATCGAGCTCAGCTAAAATCCCTAGGTCTCGTAAAGTGCGAGCGGCTTGAAATACAATTGGGGCAAAAGACAGCTCTTGAGCCGCTGTCTTTGCTTCAAATGCATTGTATGGATCAATATTTTGTTTTGACACATCAATTCCTGGTGGTTGTTCTGTTCAATTATTTTGCTGCTGCGATAGCGGCAAGTTGCTTTCTTATATCAGTATTCAAATTGTTGATCCAGCGATTGTAATTTCTATGAATTTCGCCGTCTGCAGCTTTTAGGTTCTTAGAGCTTACATAAGTAATTGAATAGAATTTATTAGTGTAAGGAATTTTAGCTTCAGCTTCATGGCTACGAACCAGAATTGCTGCTTTTAAAACGCCTTCTTCAGGTTCAGTGATCACCCAACCGCGATTCGTCGCAGCTTCGGTAATCGCCGACTTGACTTGTGCTGCGGTCAAATCATATGTTACCGGCTCATTGTCAAAATTCAGTACAGGTTGGACTCTTCCACAACCTACTACAACCAATGCTACAACAACTGCCATCGCGAACTTTAACGCTTTCATATTAATTCCTTACATTTTAGTTTATAAAACGATATAATTATCCAGTCGTATCTAAATAAATCAATACCTTATGTCAAATTCAACTCCATTAATTTCCTTTCACCTTGACGCATGGAGTGCAAAATCAAACGGTCTGCATACTTTTTCTGATTGGCAAGATTGGTACCACACAGGCAACTGCCCTAGCGAAGGCACGTTAGAAGTGAACCGCATACCTGCCATGATGCGCCGTCGTATGAGTACATTAAGTAAGCTGGCCGTCCAATGCGCACTTGAGCTTATGGAAGAACAGGATATTGATTATATTGTTTTTTCTAGTAGACATGGTGAGCTACGACGCAGTTCCGAATTAATTAAAACTATTGTCAGTGGTGACGACGCGTCTCCAATGGCTTTTTCTCAATCTGTACACAATACGGCAGCCGGACTCACTACCATTGCAGCAAAGAAGGCCATTCCAGTCACTTCCATTGCAGCATCGGACAATACGTTTAATAGTGCATTAATTGAAGCGTGGAGTTACTTAGAAGAAAACCCTGAACATCGAGTCTTGGTTGTAGATTTTGATGAACCTCTACCTGAGATTTATCAACAATTCAAAGATCAAGAGTTTTGCGGCTATAGCCTTGGTTTGGTATTGTCTCGCGGTAATTCGATACAAGTCCCTCCCGTAACGGTGTCTAATCAACCGCAAGCTTTGGACTTTCTTCGACATCTTTTAGCCTCAACGCAGTCATAACCTAAAAATAATCGCATGATAGTGAAGTCTCTATATCTAAAAGTGAATCAGATCTGGCGCATTGCTGCGACAGGCTTTTGCTTTAGTGTGTTTGGCATTGGGGGATTAGTGCTTAGTTTTGTCCTAATTCCGTTCATTATCCGAACCACATCTGAGACAGAACTAAGAGAACATCGCGTACAGGCATTGATTCAATCTTCTTTCCATGTATTTTGTCGGTTAATGAAATTTACTGGTGCTATCGATTACAAGATAACTGGCGCTGATGTGTTAGAAAACGACCGCAATTGCCTAATTGTGGCTAATCACCCAAGTCTAATTGATTACGTTTTGATTGCCTCGCAACTTAAGCAATGTGATTGCTTAGTGAAAAGTGCAATATGGCGTAACCCGTTTATGAAGCACATCGTCCAAGCGGCAGGCTATATTCCTAATGAAGCCCCAGATGATGTTATTACAATTTGCGAGCAACGATTTGATCAAGGCAACGTGTTACTCGTTTTCCCTGAAGGAACACGCACCACTCCTGGTATCGAATCAAAGCTACAACGAGGTGCGGCTCAAATTGCCGTGCGTACTCAGCGTGATTTGCGGGTAGTTCACATTACTGTAACTCCCTCTTTTCTCACGAAACAAAAAAAGTGGTACCAAGTTCCAGAGACCAAGCCCTTTTTCCATGTCGAAATAAAGGGTAAGATTGAAATCACGCCCTTTATTGAGCAAACTAATTCTCCGACTTTAGCGGCAAGAAAACTAAACCGTTATTTGGCCGAAGCGATTTTCCCCGAAAATGAACACCAATAAGTAGGACCCTGTGGAAGCACTACAAAACCAAATCAAACAACTAATTATTGACGCCCTAAACCTTGAAGATATTACTATTGACGATATCGAAACTGATGCACCATTGTTCGGTGATGGTCTGGGCCTAGATTCCATTGATGCTCTTGAACTCGGCTTAGCCATTAAGAAAACGTTCAATATCGTAATTGACGCGGACGATACCAATACACGTGAACACTTTGCATCTGTAGCAAACCTTGCAAAGTACATTTCGTCTCAAACTAGCAACTAATCGATAGATATCAGCATGACAGAATTAAACCAACAGCAAGTATTTGACCAAGTAAAAGACGCTCTCGTGGAGCTGTTTGAAATTGACGAAGCGGATATTCAACCTGAAGCTCACCTTTATCAAGATCTTGATTTAGATAGCATTGATGCTGTTGATCTAGTAGTTCACTTGCAAAAAGTAACGGGCAAAAAAATCAAGCCTGAAGAGTTCAAAGCTGTACGCACCGTTAATGACGTTGTGGTCTCTGTGACTGAGCTATTGAAAGATAAATAATGCGAGCTTTGCTGACCATACTGTCTGCAATCGTAATTTTTGCCTATCCTTTTGCCGTCTACTTCGGTGCAGAACGATTTGGTCTCCAAGCTATCAGTCTGATTCTTATCACAGTATTTGTGGTAAGAATCGTTTCTAGCAAGCAGGCAAAGTTCAAGGAACTCAAACAGCTCGCATGGATAAGTGGCCTCACTGGAATCACGCTTAGTGTATTAGGTGCTCTATTTAAACAGCACGGATGGCTAACCTTTTATCCCGTCGTCGTTAATCTTTGTATGTTGGCCGTTTTCGCCATCAGTTTAACGCAGCCACAATCCATCATCGAGCGTTTTGCTCGTCTTCAGGAACCCGACTTACCCGCAAGTGCCATTTCTTATACTCGAAATGTTACCAAAGTATGGTGTGCCTTTTTTATTATCAACGCGGGCATTGCTCTCTACACTTGCTTTCAAACGCTAGAGGTTTGGACTTTGTACAACGGATTGATTAGCTATCTAGCAGCCGGAAGTCTTTTTGCAGGTGAGTGGATAATCAGACAGTTTGTACGCAAGGATTAATTCAATATGGCAAATGTTGAGCAGATGAACCGCACTACCAACACACACCAGACGCTTGCGCACTTGCTCTGCACCTCTAAAATCGGTGAAGACATTGTCGCATTCGATATGGAAAAACAGTGGACTTGGCAGCGATTTTTACACGACATTCGTGCCACGAGTGACATGCTCGAACACTCGACCTCACAGCGCGTTGCAGTGTGCACACTAGATAGCTATCAATTTGCCGTTGGATTCTTAGCCTGCTGCTACGCGGGCAAAAGTGTGGTCCTTCCCGGTAACTACCAAAATTCGGCATTGACTGAGCTTTCCTCCCAATTCGATTTATTACTCCATGACGCTGGCATTGAACCCATTGCGACCAAGCCATGCGAAAAGGTCGCTATTGATTCTCACCTTGAGAACCTAGAATCATTTTCCGCCCTTGACTTAAAGCAAGTTGAAATCATCTTATTTACTTCTGGCTCGAGTGGAACACCTAAAGCTATTGTTAAAACACTCGAGCACTTAGACACAGAAATTGCCATCCTAGAATCTATTTGGGGCGATCTGCTGGGCAATGCCCTAGTCGAAAGCACGGTCTCTCATCAACATATCTACGGATTGTTGTTTCGCGTACTTTGGCCACTATGCACTGGGCGTGCATTTGCTTGCCGAAACCTAGAGTATCCTGAGCAAGTGATGACTCATGCGTCGGCCAATCGTGTGCTAGTGAGCAGCCCAGCTCTACTCAAGCGGTTATCGACCCAGACAGCCCCTGCTGAGATACGCGCCTTGTTCTCATCAGGAGGACCATTACCTTACGACGCCGCGAAACACGCGCACGGACTTTTTGGACAATTACCTATCGAGGTCTACGGAAGCACGGAAACTGGTGGTATTGCCTATAAGCAACAATACAGTCCAAGTGAATTTTGGCGACTATTTCCCGGCATCGAAGCTGAGCTAAATCACGAACAATGTTTAAAGCTCAAATCACCACATATTGATGCTGACAACTGGTACCAAACTGCGGATGCTTGTGTATTTCATGATGCACAACGCTTTGAATTAAAAGGACGAACCGACCGTATTGTCAAAATAGAAGAAAAGCGCATTTCGTTAGTTGAAGTTGAAAAACGTCTCGATCAGCTAGACTGGATTTACGAAAGTGCCGTATTCTGCTGTCACGATCAACAACGCTTGTCACTCAATGCTGCTATCGTACTCACGCCCGCGGGTCTTGATAAGCTTAAATCCCTAGGGAAAGGTAAATTTTGGCTACTGCTGCGCGCGGAATTGAGGCAATGGATTGAGCCAATCGCGGTTCCACGACGTTTTCGAGTCGTTGCAGAAATACCATTGAACAGCCAAGGTAAAAGGCAAGTATCTGAACTCGAGAAGCTTTTTGCCGACTCGCTATAGTTCGTTTATCTCAAAGAACACTGCTTACATTTACACGACTTACATTTAAAAGACTAAGACCGACACGACCATGACAAAAAGAAAACCGACCGTACTAAATTCTGATGTACAATCAGCGTCTGCAACGCTTTGTATTCAAACAGACGCCGATATTCTGGATTTTTGCGGTCACTTTAATCACTTCCCTTTACTTCCTGGTGTAACTCAAATTGATTGGGCACTCCACTACGCTGTTGAGTACCTTAACGTTCCTTCTGCATTTAAAGGAATGGAAGTGATTAAATTTCAAGAGCCTATTCTGCCTGATGCAATCATCACACTGACTCTGAATTGGAATGAAGAGACGCAAAAGTTAGCGTTTAAATATTCCTCAATATCTGGAGAAGACATCGTCGTGCATTCCTCCGGTAAAATGAAACTAGGTAGTTCGAGTGAGTAACAGCAAAGAACGTGGACATGCAGAGAGCATCCAAGAACAAGGCCGTCAGTATCAGCCTTGCTTTCTCATACCATGTTTTAATCATGGCTCTACTGTCGAAAGTGTAGTGAAATCGTTAAAGCCATATGGTTTTGCAATCATCCTTATCGACGACGGCAGTGACCAGACTACAAAAACAGCGCTTAACGCCGTGGCTATCGCTCATGATGTGCACCTTATTACCCTTGAACAAAATCAAGGGAAAGGTGGCGCCGTGATGGCAGGGATTCGTCATGCAAGTTCGCTAGGGTTCACTCACGCCATACAAATTGACTCTGATGGTCAACACGATTTAGAGTCACTGCCTGTCTTAATCGAAACATCACAAAACCAGCCATATTCGCTTATCTCTGGCAAACCGGTTTATGACAGTAGCGTCCCAAAATCCCGTTTGTATGGGCGCTATATCACGCACTTTTGGGTTTGGGTTGAAACACTTTCGCTGTCAATAAAAGACAGCATGTGTGGCTTTAGAGCCTATCCGGTTGAGGCTACTCTCAATGTTCTCAATCGATACAATATCGGCACGCGAATGGATTTTGATATTGAGATCTTGGTTCGTATGTATTGGGAAGGTTGTGACATTCAGTTTATTGATACCCGCGTTATGTACCCAGAGGGTGGTATCTCTCACTTTGATGCCTTGTGGGACAACGTAAAGATAAGCAAGATGCATACGAAGTTGTTCTTTGGCATGTTACCGCGTAGCCCTAAGTTGATCGCCCGCCATTTTCACAACCAAAATGTGAACACGCCTCATGGCTCTTCAGACAAATCGGGTGCTCATTGGTCAACACAAAAAGAACGTGGCACCATTGTCGGTATCAAAACCTTACTTTGGGTCTACCGTTGGCTGGGGCGTCGAACTTTCAATCTCGTTTTACCCATGGTTATTGGTTACTACCATTTAACCAATGCCCGAGCCCGTAATGCTTCGCAGCAATACCTCGCCAATTTAAGGCACTACGCGGAATGTCGCAACATTGCTTTGCCAGATGATGTAACCAGTCAGAAACACCTATTGTCGTTCGGTCATACCATGCTCGACAAACTGGCAGCATGGCAAGGGGATTTCTCTCTAGATAATCTAACGATTCATGGCCAAGAGCAGTTTCAGCCTTTGATTGATAGCCAACGAGGTGTTTTATTACTGGGCTCTCATCTTGGTAATATTGAGTTGTGCCGTGCTCTCAGCCAGCGCTATTCTCATATCAAAATTAATGCCTTAGTTTTCACAGAACATGCTGAGCAATTTAACTCAGTAATGAGAGCCATTAATCCAAACTCTGACCTTAACCTAATTCAGGTCAGTCAGATGGGCCCAGATACGGCGATCATGCTGCAACAAAAAATCGAGCAAGGCGAATGGGTCGTTATTGTTGGCGATAGAACATCGACAAGCAAAGAGCAACGCTGCGTCTGGGCCGACTTCTTAGATAAACCGGCTCCTTTTCCTCAAGGGCCGTTTATGTTGGCGTCGGTGCTCAAAGCTCCGGTCTACCTTATTTTTGGTTTTCGAGACGATAGCCGCAAAGAACCACACTTTAATGTCTATTTTGAGCACTTTAGTGACGAAATAGCCTTACCACGTAACAATCGACAAGACGCTTTGGAACACGTTGTCCAGCGGTATGCGAACCGCTTAGAGCACTATGCCGTAAAGTCGCCACTACAGTGGTACAACTTTTTCAACTTTTGGACGCTAAGTAAGCACAATGACCAAGAAAAATAACATCACCTTCGGCGCAGAGCGCCTTTCTATTGAAGACGTCGTCGCCATTTCTGCTGGCGCAACGGCTAGTATGAATAGCGCTCCTGAGTATGTTGCCAAAATTGACCGCAGCGTGGCTTTTTTAGAACGTCTTCTTAAAGAAGAAGGCGTTATTTACGGTGTCACCACAGGGTATGGCGACTCATGTACTGTTGCCATTCCACCAAACCTTGTCGATGAGCTGCCACTTCATTTAACTCGTTTTCACGGCTGTGGTTTGGGCGACATACTCACTCATGAACAATCTCGCGCTGTGCTTGCGACCCGTTTATGCTCATTAGCACAAGGTATGTCAGGCGTTTCTCACGATCTACTCAACCAAATTACAACGCTGATCAATCACGATATAGCACCAAGAATTCCTCAAGAAGGTTCTGTAGGTGCCAGTGGTGACTTAACACCGCTGTCTTACCTTGCCGCGGCCCTCATCGGTGAACGAGATGTACTGTATAAAGGCGAGATTCGTGAGACTAAAGACGTCTTTGACGAACTGAACATCAAGCCTATCACGCTGCGGCCAAAAGAAGGCTTGGCACTCATGAACGGCACCTCTGTGATGACAGCTCTCGCTTGTTTGGCGTATAAGCGTGCAGAATACCTTGCACAACTATGCACCAAGATCACTGCGATGGTTTCAGTGGGGATCCACGGCAATGATTTCCACTTTGATGAAGCACTATTTGCTGTAAAACCGCACCCAGGTCAGCAGCAAATTGCAGCGTGGCTACGTGATGATCTTCAGGCTGAGCGACCGCCTCGTAACAGTGACCGTCTGCAAGACCGCTATTCATTGCGCTGCGCACCACATGTCATTGGTGTTGTTCAAGACTCACTGCCTTGGTTACGACAGCTGATTGAAAACGAGCTTAACAGCGCCAACGATAACCCGATCATTGACGGTGATAACGAGCGCGTACTGCACGGAGGTCATTTCTATGGCGGACATATAGCTATGGCAATGGACACGCTCAAGACGGGTGTTGCCAACCTCGCAGACTTACTTGATCGTCAAATGGCACAGTTAATGGATTACAAGTTCAACAATGGCTTACCGTATAACCTAACGGGCGCTGAAGGTGAACGTAAGCCTATTAACCACGGCTTTAAAGCGGTACAAATCGGCATCTCGGCTTGGACAGCTGAAGCTCTAAAACACACGATGCCAGCGAGTGTTTTCTCTCGCTCTACAGAGTGTCACAACCAAGATAAAGTCAGCATGGGTACCATTGCTGCTCGTGATTGTTTACGCGTTTTAGAGCTCACTGAGCAAGTTGCCGCGGCTTCTTTGTTAGCTGGTATTCAAGCCATAGAACTCAGAAAACGCCAAAATGAGTTAGATGAACATCATATGAGCGACAATCTGAAGGCAATTCGAGAATCCATATTAAGTGAGTTTGAAATGGTCATTGAAGATCGTCCTTTAGAAGCGGAATTGCGCCATTTCATGCAGCGCATACAACAGCGCCACTGGTCTCTTTATTAAGCTAAATTTACCGTTACAACGTAAATCATTCTCTGGTTAAATTGTTTAGTTAACCCCATGGGTTTATACAGTATTAGGAATCGTTATGACTGATATTCAACATCCGCTTACGGCTGAGGTCAACATCATTACCTCTTTTCAAGATGCGGATCCTATGGGCGTCATCTATCACGGGAATTTCTTTCGATTTTTCGAAGAAGCCCGCCGAGTTTTGATGAGTAAAATTAGCTACGATTATCGTGCCATGCAAGCCTCTGGCTATGCGTGGCCGATCATTGATACTCGAGTGAAATACGTGAAAGCCATTCCCTTCAATCATGAGATCCGAATAACGGCAGAGTTAACTGAATGGGAAAACCGTCTGAGAGTCGACTATGTGATTTACGACGCGCAAACTGGTGCTCGTATGTGTAAAGCGCATACCACACAGGTGGCAGTAGCCATTGAAACTGAAGAGATGTGTTTCGTCTCTCCAACGATATTCACAGACAAAGTTGAGCAATGGCATAAGCAAGGACATTTCAATAATGAAAATTAGACAAAATATCCACGTTAGACGCTATTGTTCAGCCTTGAGAACTATAGCTACAATGATGCTGCTCATTGCTTCTCCTTTTGCGTTGGCCCAAGTTAACACAATGGAAGAGTTGCAACAGCAACTCGCTCAACATCCTATCGTACGTGGCGATTTTGAACAGAAGCGCACGCTCGCAATGTTTGACCAACCTTTAACTTCAACGGGTCAATTTACACTCGATAAAACGCACGGTTTATTATGGCGGCAAGATGTGCCCTTTACGGTGCAGTTAGTGTTAACAAAAGACAAGTTACGCCAGACTTTCGCGGACCAACCTGCACAAGTTATCACAGCAAAGGATAATCCTATGGCATTTTATTTTAGCCATATTTTCCTAGCCGTGTTTCATGGTGATACCGACCAGCTTAAGCAGCAATTTGATATGACGTTTAAAGCCGACAATGGCCAATGGACCTTAGCTTTAACGCCTAAAGCCGCACCACTCAATGCCGTTTTTAATACCATCACACTAGGTGGAAAAAGCGACCTTGAACGCTTAACACTGCAAGAGATACGTGGCGATAAAACCGACATCCTTTTCAGCAACCAAAGCTACCAACCTGAAAGCTTAACGGATGCCGAACAAACTCAATTCAAGTTCTAACATTATGCGCCGCCTACAGTTCACTCAAACACGTTGTTATCAACTGGCCACATTGTGGGCTGGCATCGTTGTATTTGCTGTTTTCTTACTGATCAAGCAATGGGGATTCTCAGCGACCTCACCAATTGAGACTGACATTCTAAAGCTGCTCCCCGTCAACCAGCAAAACCCTATCGCGGAAAGTGCATTTAATAAAGTGACAGCCAGTATGAGTGACAAAGTGGTGTTTGTGCTATCGACTGACGGTAACTCAAAAGAGCACTCGTCTCTCTACAACGCTGCAAACGCTTTTGCTAATCAACTGAAAGACAGTCCCTATTTTGCTTCGGTCACTGCGAAAATATCGCAAGACCAACAAAAGCAATGGGCTCAATATTACTTTCAACACCGCTGGCAGCAACTGACCAAAGATCAAAGAGAGCGACTAACCACTAACCCTAGCGCCCAAACACAACAAGTTATTCAAGCGATTTACAACCCATTTTCTGGCGTTACGGGTAGCGAATTGGAGAATGACCCTTTTCTACTGTTTCGCGATTATTTAAGTCAAGTAAGTCACTCTTCTTCAGCGTTCCAATTACTGAACGGTTTCTTAACCACAGAATATCATGGCAAAACCTATTTACTGGTGACGGCTGAACTCAACGACTCACCTTATAGTATGAAGGCGCAGAAAGCCGTGCCTGACATCGAGCACTGGCAGCAGCAGCTCAAGCACAAGTTTGACGTTGATGTTGCACATACTGGTGTACTTTTTTATGCCGATTTCGGTACTCGCAGTGCTAAGTCCGAAATCAGTACAATTGGCGTATTTTCGCTCGTTGGCGTAGTGCTGTTAATTGTTCTCGTTTTTCGAAGTGTCGTGCCACTTGCTCTAGCACTTCTTTCAGTATCCATGGGTTTGTTGGTTGCTTTAGCAGTGACAACAGCGATATTTGGACAGGTTCACCTATTTAGCTTAGTGTTTGGTGCTAGCTTGATTGGTGTGTCTATTGATTATGCCTTTCACTTTCTTACTGACCGTTTAGCAGCGGGTAATAATTGGAACAGCCTTAAAGGGTTGCAACATATTTTTGTAGCGATCACTTTTGGGCTACTCACTAGTCTAATTGGTTACCTAGGTTTATTAATTGCCCCTTTCCCCGGCTTACAACAGTTGGCATTGTTCTCGGCAATTGGACTGATCTCGGCCTATGTCACTGTAGTCGCGTGGTACCCAATCTTAGCAAAAACACCAAGTCAGCCGCGTGCTCTGCCGGGTCAGAAGTTGAGTCAGCTGTGGCTTGGCTATTGGCAGAATCGAAGTGTCTGGTTGGGCCTACCTCTGGTTGTTTTGCTGCTAAGCGCTATCGCTGTCACCAAAGTACGCTATAACGATGACATCCATCAGTTGCAGGCGATGCCAGCGGACTTAAAACAGCAAGAATCTACTATTTCTGGTTTAACCGGAATGCAATCCTCTCAGCAGATGTTAGTGATTACCGCTCAAAACAACGAAGCGCTAATGCAAACTTTAGAATCGCTAGAGCCGCAATTGGACTCGTGGCAAGACAATCACGTGATTACCGGTTACCAAAGTCTAAGCCGCTACCTTCCTTCACAGCAAAGACAGGCACAAGATTTTGAGTTAATTCAGAATTTATACGCAGATCAAGCCGAACCATTAAAAGCGGCGCTGCAAATAAGTCAGTTGCCGCCCATGGCGAAACAGCCTCAATTGATCACGTTAACTGACTACCTTAAACAGGCGGTATCTGAGCCAGTTCGTTTCTTATATCTCGGCGATATCGAAGGTAAAGTCGCCTCAGTGATTTTACTAAAAGATGTGTCTAGCGCTGAAAGTATTAAACAGCTAGCCCACCAGCATAACAACATCACCTACCTGAACAAGGCAGAAGAAGTGTCTGATCTTTTTGCTCAATACCGAGTCAAGATTATGGAGTTGTTGGGTTTTGCCATTGCAACTATAGCCGCCGTTTTAGTGTGGCGCTATGGTCCGACTCACAGCATACGAATCCTTCTACCCTCACTCATCGCATGTGTTGCAGGATTGGCCGTGACAGTGTTGTCTGGTGGAGAATTAAACCTGTTTAACCTACTGGCACTGATTCTAATCATTGGTATTGGCATCGATTACACCTTGTTTTTTGCTGAACAACAGCGATGCCAAAGCACCTTACTAGCGATCACGCTTTCTGCTA
Organism: Vibrio sp. McD22-P3; assembly: GCF_021568915.1. NCBI lineage: Bacteria > Pseudomonadati > Pseudomonadota > Gammaproteobacteria > Vibrionales > Vibrionaceae > Vibrio > Vibrio sp. McD22-P3. The sequence goes on along the minus strand of NZ_JAKGTN010000003.1, from coordinate 348,116 downwards.
TCACGACATTATTGTCATTCGGTTTGCTGTCTTTGAGTCAAACACACGCTATTCACAGCTTCGGAATTACCGTATTAGTCGGTATTTTCGTGGCTTGGCTGCTCTCGCCTTTAGCCATTGTTGATAATAAGGAAATGAAATGACCTTAACCTTTTCTCCTACTCTGGCTCACACACCGATAAAGATTATTAATAGGCTAAAGCAACGTATCGGTATGTTGATCGCAACGCTCTTTCTCCTAGTGACGACAGGCTGTGCTTTACAACCACAAGATGCCTCTACACAAGTGCAATTAAACCCAAATACATCGGTTGAACTGCCGACTCCAGCTCAACTAGGGTATCAGCTCAGCGCCAGTCAACTGATCAGTGCGACCTGGCAAACTCCAAAGGGAGCAGAGTCCTCACAGCTGCCAGTGCAGTTGCAAGTGGATAAAGACAAACTTGTACTCGCGGGGTTCTCTTCTTGGGGAACACGCATTATGTCTCTGAGTTATCAGAATAACGATATCGAGGCAAACGTACTGAACGGCTTGGAGAATACACTTCCTGAGCCGGAGCAAATTTTGTTTAATCTCATGATGACGCTCTGGCCAAAGAGCGCTTGGGAAGCCTCACTTAGCGCAATAGGTTGGCGAATCAAAGATTCCACGCAACAACGTCAGCTCATCGATGAGACTGGGGCTACGGTAATCACAATCCGTTACAGCAACCCAGATCCACTTCGTGGTAAAATTTACTTTGAGCACCAACAATTGGGGTACTCAATCGTAATCCAAACGCTCAACTTTCAACTCAACGGCAGTAAATAATAGATAGGTATGAAGCAAAGCATTCCCCCAATACCCATTTTCATCCAAGATTGCGGGTTCCACTCAGCTCTAGGACATACACCTGAAGGTGTAAGACGGAGCTTGTCTCAAGGTTATTGCAACCATATGGAACGCGACCATGGATTGTTGAATTCGGGAAAAGAGACTGTCGTAGGACGCGTTAAAGAAGCACTACCTGAGCTTCCCGCCAAGCTTAGCCGCTACGATTCAAGAAACAATCGATTGGCGCTTTCTGCATTGCAACAAATAGAAGACAATGTGCGAGCCGCCATTAATCATTATGGTTCAGAGCGCGTCGCCGTCATTGTAGGGACCAGCACATCTGGGATTTCCGACGGTGAGGTGGCTTACACTGAAATATTGGCTACAGGCCAATTTCCAAAAGAATATCATTACACCAAACAAGAGCTGGGTAACTGTAGTGACTTTATTGCTAAGTACTTTGGCATCAAAGGTCCTTGTTATGCGATTTCAACAGCCTGCTCTTCCAGTGGGCGTGTATTCATCACAGCGAAACGGCTACTCAAGTCAGGGCTGGTAGATGCGGTTATTGTAGGCGGCGCAGATACGCTATGTGCACTAACACTGAACGGATTCAATAGCTTAGAAGCGCTATCCAATACGCTTTGTCGTCCATTCGATGCAGATCGAGATGGAATCAATATTGGTGAGTCCGCCGCCTTTATGCTGCTTGGTCATCAACCATTAGACACCGATAACAAGCCAATCGCTTTGCTAGGGGCTGGTGACAGTTCTGACGCCCATCATATCTCAGCGCCTCACCCGGAAGGTCGTGGTGCGGAAGAAGCAATGCAAAAAGCCCTAGCAGATGCTCAATTAAGCCCTGCAGATATTGGCTATATTAATGCCCATGGAACCGCGACACCATTAAACGATAGTATGGAAAGCAAAGCCATTTCTCGTGTTTTCGGTACTAACGTGCCAGTCAGCTCTACCAAGCCATTCACGGGCCATACACTTGGCGCAGCCAGTGCAACAGAAGCAGCGATTGCTTACCACATACTCAAATCGGATTTGTCTTTGCCTAAGCAATCCTGCAAAAACAAAGCACCCGACATCGACATTAGCCTTGTGGAGACTGACCTCAAACTCAATGGAAAAGCAATATTGAGTAACTCATTTGCCTTTGGCGGCAACAACATCAGTCTTATTTTTGGAGAATGGAATGACTAATTTTCCAGACATCGCCGAACTGCTTCCTCATGATGCACCGATGATTTTGGTGGACCGTTTGATTGATGTACAAGAAGAGTCTGTGCACTGCCAAGTGGATATTGGTGAGCACCAATTGTTTTTTGATAACGAATCTAAGACCACTCCCGCATACGTCGGTATCGAGTTCATGGCACAATCTATCGCTGCTTGGTCAGGGTTTCATGCCAAACAAAAAGGTGAGACACCTCCCATCGGTTTTCTATTAGGTAGCCGACGTTACCAGGTTGATTGTGACCGTTTTGAGCAGGGACAAACTCTCGATGTCTATGCAGAGAAAGTGATTGAAGATAGTGGAATGGCGGTATTTTCTGCCCGACTTGAGCTTGATGGAGTTCAACTTGCTTCATGCCAACTCAATGTTTACGTGCCATCTGAACAAAAATTAGAAGAAATGAAAAATAGGAACTCCCAATGAGCCGACAAGTTTTAGTCACTGGTGCCAGTAAAGGTATTGGTAAAGCCATTGCTATACAACTCGCTAATGATGGTTTTACCGTCGCCGTGCATTACATGGGCGATAAACAAGGCGCTCAAGCAACGCTATCAACCATCGAAGCGAACGGCGGCAATGGTCGCTTGATTCAGTTTGATATCAGCAATCGTGCTCAATGTCGTGAGCAAATTGAGGCGGATATTGAAGAGCATGGTGCGTACTACGGCGTGGTCAACAACGCGGGAATTACTAGAGATACCGCTTTTCCGGCAATGACGGAACAAGAATGGGACGGGGTTATTCACACTAACCTAGACAGTTTTTATAACGTACTTCACCCTTGTGTAATGCCAATGGTTCAAAAACGCAAAGGCGGCAGAATCGTCACTCTTGCATCGGTATCAGGAATCATGGGTAACCGCGGGCAAACGAACTACAGCGCTGCAAAAGCTGGCGTCATTGGCGCGACAAAATCGCTTGCTCTAGAACTGGCAAAGCGCAAAATCACTGTGAACTGCGTAGCACCTGGTTTGATTGACACTGGAATGGTGGACGAACACGTGAAAGAGCACGCGATGCCACAAATTCCACTCCGAAGAATGGGTGAGCCTGAAGAAGTGGCTGGTCTGGTAAGCTATCTGATGTCTGATATTGCCTCTTATGTCACCCGCCAAGTTATCTCTGTTAACGGAGGCCTAGTATGAGTCGCCGTGTTGTTGTGACAGGAATGTCTGGCGTTACCGCTTTTGGCAACGACTGGGCGGCGGTCGAGCCGAAGCTTCGCGCCTGTGAAAACGCCACTCAATATATGCCGAGTTACGAGCAATATGACGGGTTGAATACTAAATTAGCCGCACCAATTGATCAGTTCGAACTGCCAAAGCATTATAAACGTAAGCAAGTGCGCGGTATGGGGCGTGTTTCTAAGCTCGCTACTGTTGCTACTGAAAATGCATTACTGCAATCAGGGCTTATAGGCAACGACGTTCTAACCAACGGGCAAACTGGTATTGCTTACGGTTCTTCTACTGGAAGTACCGATGCCATTGGTGCATTTGGTGTGATGCTCAATGAAAAGAGTACTAAGGCCATCACCGCAACTACTTATGTTCAGATGATGCCCCACACTACCGCGGTTAATGTTGGCCTCTTCTTCGGCCTTAAAGGTCGCGTCATTCCTACCAGTAGTGCTTGTACATCAGGAAGTCAGGCGATTGGCTATGCTTTTGAAGCCGTCAAACATGGCTATCAAACGGTGATGGTTGCAGGCGGTAGCGAAGAGCTCTGCCCAACGGAATCGGCCGTCTTCGATACGCTATTTGCCACCAGTTTAAAAAACGATGATCCAAAGTCCACGCCGAGTCCTTACGACTCAAGCAGAGACGGCTTAGTTATTGGCGAAGGTGCTGGCACATTGATCCTTGAAGATTACGAACACGCCGTTGCTAGGGGTGCGACTATTTACGCCGAGATCATCGGTTTTGCCAGTAACTGCGATGCTGCACATGTAACACAGCCTCAAATGGAGACCATGCAAATCTGTATGGAGATGGCGTTACGAGATGCCGGTATCACCGCCGATAAGATCGGCTACGTTTCTGCCCATGGAACCGCTACAGAGCGTGGTGATATCGCAGAAAGTAACGCAACAGCCAATGTCTTTGGCAACATTCCTATCAGTTCTCTTAAGAGCTATTTTGGTCATACCTTAGGGGCTTGTGGTGCTATTGAAGCCTGGCTTAGTTTAGAGATGATGAACTCTGGCTGGTTTAGCCCAACGTTAAACCTGAACAGCCTTGATAAAGAATGTGGTGCATTAGATTACATCACCGGCGAAGGGCGCAATATCGACGCTGAATACATCATGAGCAATAACTTTGCTTTTGGTGGTATCAATACATCGATTATTTTTAAGAAATATAAGTAGACGTTCTACGCGTCATACTTACAGTTAGTCGCTATTAACCTCCGCTCAGTTCATTGAGTGGAGGTTTGTTGTTTTTAGTCCTCATACACTCTCTTGTTTCCCATAACCATTAGTCCCACCTGACATCACTATTCTGTCACAAATAGACATACTGATATTTATCGTTGTGATATCAGCTATCGCTCCCACTGCATTGTTGGTCCTTAGCTCGCTATCTACAATGCGCCTCAGACACTAAAAGCCCACAAATAATGATGCCATTATGAAAAAATCCATTCTAGCTGTTTCCGTATTATCTATCGTTTCTGCACATGCATTTGCAGATTACGAGTCAGTAGAGACTTACCAAGGTAAACCGGCAACTTCACACACTATCGAAGCCAACAATGCGCTCGCCAAAACACTTCCATGGAAAGATACCACCGCATTTGATCGTTCTAAGCGAGGTCTAATAGCAGAGTTTGGTGACCATCGTGCAGGAGAGCTAAAAAACCGCATGGCTCACTTAGATAATGATGAAATCCCGGCCTCGGTTAACCCTTCGATTTGGCGACAAGCACAGATGAACTTTACGTCAGGCGGTCTGTATCAAGTCACTGAAGGTGTGTATCAGATTCGTGGTGCAGACCTTTCAAACATGACTATCTATAAAGCAAAAACAGGCTACATTATTCACGATCCTATGGTAACGGCTGAAACCGCACTAGCAGGTTGGGAGTTTGCGAAAAAGCATCTTCCGAAAATCAACGGCAAGCATAACATCGTAGGTATGATTTACTCGCATACGCACGTTGACCACTTCGGCGGCTCGCGTGGTATTTACGAGTCAGGTGACTTTGTAGAAGGTGCTCCTATTATCGCACCGGTAGATTTCATCCGTGAAATGGCGGACGAGAATGTATTAGCGGGCAACGCAATGGGACGTCGTTCTGCTTATCAATACGGTTCAGAGTTGGGTAACGATGTCACTGGTATTGTTGATAATGCACTGGGCATGGGCTTATCAAAAGGTAATGTTACGCTTGTAGCGCCAACTCAGTACATTGAAGAAAGAGAAGAGACCGTTGATATTGGTGGGCTAGAGTTCCACTTTATCAATATGCCAGGAGCAGAAGCACCCGCAGAGATTGTTCATTACATCCCTGAATACCGCACACTGCATACTGCAGAATTGACCTACGACGGCCAACACAATATCTATACCTTCCGCGGTGCTAAAGTCCGTGACTCGTTAATCTGGACTAAGTACCTGACAGAGCTGAAAATGCGATTTGTAGACTCTGGATTAGTCGACAGTATTCACGCGGCTCACTCTGCTCCGGTGTGGAATGATAAAGGGAACGAAATTTCCGACTACATTACCCTTCAGCGTGATAACTATGGATTTGTCCATAACCAGTCGCTGCGCCTTGCTAACCACGGTGTCACCATTAATGATGTTGGGCGTGAAATCGACAAGATCATACCGAAAACGCAGCAAAACAACTGGGCTTCAAGAGGTTACCACGGTTCCTACTCGCATAATGCACGTGCTGTTGTGAACATGTATTTGGGTTATTACGACATGAATCCAGTTAACACCAATCCACTGACTACAGTTGATAAGTCATGTACCTATGTTAACGCTGCTGGTATCGATACCTTCATGAAAGTCGGCCAAGAACATTTTGCGGCGGGCGAGTATCAACAAGCCTCTCAACTGCTCAATGATGTTGTCATGTGTAATCCCGATAACAAACAAGCACGCGAGTTGTTAGCTGACAGCTTTGAGCAGCAAGGCTATCAGTCAGAAACCATGGCGTGGCGTAATAGCTACTTACAAGCTGCGGTTGAGCTTCGTACCAACCAAATCGGTGAAGGAACTAAAGTAGCATCGGCGGATGTTATCGCCAACACTCCAACTTCGAGTTTCCTAGATTTCATCGCCGTGCGCCTCAATGCTCCTAAAGCGGAAACACTAGGTTTAGAATTCAATATGAATGTGGTTCATCCTGACGTTCAAGAAACCTATTACGTTGAAGTGTCTAACGCCAATATGGCAAGCCTTGAAGTCGATGAAATAGTGAAAGATACCGATACCACCCTACGCATCAACAAATCCGATTTGACCAAGGTGGTGTTAGGTCAAACTACGCTTGATGAGTTGATTAAGTCCAACAAAGCTCAAGTTGAAGGTGATGCGAACACGCTCAAAGATTTGGCTAGTTCGCTAGATAGCTTTAAGCAAGGTTTCGAAATTATGCCTCTGGCTAAATAACTCTCTCGTCTAGAAAGTATTATCTAAAACAACAAAGGTAGTATGCAACTGGCAAACTCGAACGATACAGTCAATGCATACTACCAACCTACCCTTCCTCTTCAATATTCCATACCAATCTATTCATATCACGCTAGCTAATGAGGCAATCAGTCCTTTTTAGACCATGTTGTTCATCTTTTTAATTACTATCATACGCTCGAAAATTCCGTCTTTTTAGCACTACGATTCTGATATGAAAATTGCAGACCTAAAACTGTTCACAAAAGTAGTAGAACTAGGCAGTTTTACTGCCGCGGCCAATGCGCTTGATCTGCCTAGAGCCAATGTCAGTCGACGAATCAATGAACTCGAAAAGGCAGTAGGGTCGCAATTATTTCACCGGACAACCCGCAACCTATCGCTGACAAACAGTGGTAGCACCTATTTTGACGAAATTACCCAAGCCATAGAGTTATTCGACCGTGCTCAACAATCACTGTCCAGTTCTAGAGATATGCTTACAGGGAAAATTAAGCTCGGAGTCCTACCCGAGACTTATGACCTTCTGCAGCCTATCTTGTTCGAATTTCATGACAAATACCCTGAGATTCAACTCGACATCCGCAGTATCAGTAACGGATTCAATGAGATTTTTCAGCAGGGTTTAGATATCGCTATTCACGGCGGAACCATATTCGACTCTGATATTGTTGCCCGAAAAGTGATTCAATATCGCCGAGCATTAGTCGCTTCACCTGAGTATGTTGAAGAGTTTGGAGCTCTAGAGTCGTTAGACGAACTTGACCAACATAAGTGTATTTGTTTTCGCTGGCCTAGTGGTGATATCGACAGCCAGTGGCACTTTGATTCAGGTACCGCTTCTGTCAAAGCAAGTTTAATCGCCAACAGTGTCGGCTTTATTAAAGGCGCGACCATAAGGGGTCGAGGTATTAGTTTCTTACCGACAATGATGATACAACGAGAGCTAAAACAAGGAACGCTCGTGCCTTTGCTACCTCAAGAAACAGCCATAAAAGAAGATGGTTGGCTACTCTACCCTCAGCCAAAAACATTGAATAAAGCCAGTAAAGTGCTCATCGAGCACCTCTCTTCAGAAATACCGCGCCTCAATCAATTGTCATAATTTTTATGACAGTAAGTCTCATCAGAGACGGCTTATTTGAACACTGTTCAATATTAAGATAGCTCCATTATTACGGAGCTATCTATTATGAAAACAATAAACACAATCACACTCTGCATCGCAACGTCCATCGCGTTGCTTGGATGCAATCAAGCCAAGGTGCTAGAGCAACCTGAACCAAAACAAACCACTTTACAGGTCATCAGACTCAATAGCTTAGAAGATAATTCAACCAAGCATTTTAGTGGTGTAGTCCGTGCTCATGATAGCGCTAACTTGGCATTTCGAGTTCCCGGTACGCTGAGCGAAGTTCACGTACAAGCTGGCGATAGCGTTAGAAAGGGTGACGTAATTGCTCGCTTAGATCCTCATGACTATCAAGTAGCACTCGAAGAACTAGAAGCAAAGATGCTTGAAGCAAAGTCAGCTCACAAACTAGCAAAAGCCGAGTTAAAACGGGTTAAGCAAGCAATCGCTGACAATGCGATTGCCAGTGTAAATTTAGACCGTGCCACGAGTGGTTATGAACGTAGCCTTTCAGCAGTGAAAGTCGTCAATAAAAACATTCAGAGAGCCAAAGACACATTAGGCTATACACAGTTGGTCGCACCTTTTGACGGTATTATCGCCAGCGTAGAATTTGATGCCCATGAGCAGGTTCTACCCGGTATTGCCGTAGCAACCATGCAAGATAACTCCGCATTGGACGTTGAGATTGATGTGCCAGAAAATATGATCGACCAGTTTAGTATCAACGATTCAGGTTCTATTAGCTGGTATCAATCAGACACTCCTATCAAAGGGTATGTCACCGAGATAGCTCCACTTCCTCATCTGATCAAACAGACCTATACCGTTACCTACACATTGGACAATGCAAACCAACATCTCTTCTCGGGCAAGTCCGTTACGGTGTCATCAAAAACAATGGTGGCTAAAGATTCCTTCTGTATTCCCTACTCGGCGCTAGTGGGAGAGAAAGAGGAACTACATATCAATGTGGTACGCAATAACGAGGTGGTCTCGACACCCGTTGAACTGAGATCTTTAGATGCTTATCAAGCTTGTATCTCTGGAAATGTGAAAGGCGACGACTACGTAGTAGTGAGCGGATCTTTCTATTTAAAAGATGGTGATGTAGCAGACAAACTTGTACTTAGGGATCTATAGGACATAGAACATGATTAAACTCGCCGAATTCGCCATTCGACAAAAAACGTTTCTGTTGTTTTTTATCACGCTTAGTATCATCGCTGGCATCTATTCTTATTTTGATCTTGGTAAGCTAGAAGACCCAAGCTTTACCGTAAAAACCGCGGTTGTCGTTACCTTATATCCAGGAGCATCGGCTGAACAGGTCGAGAAACAGGTGACCGATACGGTCGAAACCAAGCTGCAAGAAATGGGGGAACTAAATCGGTTACGATCACTGTCTCGCCCAGGCATGTCCATGGTATTCGTAGACCTTAAAGAAAGTCTGAACTCCCAAGACTTACCTCAGCAATGGGACATACTTCGCAGTAAGGTACAAGATGTAAAACTGCAGCTCCCTGCTACAGCGCAAATCAGCCTAGTGCAAGATGAGTTTTCCGAAGTCTATGGCATGTTGTTTGCCATTCATAGCAACGATGCTCAGCCGGAAGAACTTCGTCGTTATTCAGAAGAACTCCAACGTCGTTTAAAAACCATAAAAGGCATTAAGAAAATTGAATTACACGGTGTCCAACCACGTGTGGTCTATATCGACCTTCCCGATGAACGCCTTGCTCAGTATGGCTTGCCTGTAGCTCAAGTTTGGAATCAACTTAATAGTACCAATACCACCTTCGAAACGGGTAAATTCGATGCTGGTTCAGAACGTATTCGAATCCACCAAGGTAGTGAATTTCAATCTCTAGCCGATATTCGCAATCTCGTAATTAAAGGCGGGGTCAGTGAGTTTGGCACTGGGCTTATTCGACTCGGTGACGTTGCAGATGTCACCATGGGCTATCAAACACCAGCACTTACAGAAAACCGCTACAACGGACAAGCTTCGGTCACATTGGCAGTAAGTCCAGTCCCGGGGATTAATGTCGTGTCGTTAGGCGATACGATCCAAGATATTATCAATGACTACCAAGCGAGCTTGCCTCTTGGGGTTGATATCTCGACTATTGCATTTCAACCTGACGAAGTACAAAAAGCTATCGACAACTTTGTCGGCAACCTGCTAGAAAGTGTTGCGATCGTCTTTGTGGTGCTACTGATCTTCATGGGTTTTAAGAGTGCAACAATTGTTGGCGGCAGTCTTCTTCTGACGATACTGTTAACGCTTATCTATATGAACATCAACGATATAGATTTACACCGAGTATCCCTAGGTACGTTTATCTTAGCACTTGGGATGTTAGTAGATAACGCCATCGTTATCACTGACATGATGATCGCAAAGTTAAATAAAGGTGTTGAGCGAACACAAGCGGCGTTAGACTCTGTTAAGGAAACTGGTGTTCCTTTATTGGGTGCGACTATTATCGCCATCATGGGAGCAAGTCCAGTTCTATTCTCGAAAACGGACGCTGCCGAATTCGCAGGCTCAGTATTTTATATCATAGCGTCTTCACTCTTACTCTCTTGGCTTGTTGCTATGACATTCACCACTCTCATGTGTTGGCTGTTCATCAAACCTAATTCAGAAAGCAGCGAAGACAAAATGGCTCGCTACAAACAATGCGTAAACTGGACAGTCGATAATCCCAAAAAAGCGCTAGCAGCATTGATTCCATTAATTGCGGTTACCGCAATGGCTGTTCCGTACATTGCTATTAACTTTATCCCACAATCAGATCGCCCAATTGTATTCTTCGACTATTGGCTACCTAATGGAGCCAAAGTAGAACAAACCTCAATAGACATGAGGAAAATGGAATCCTGGCTGTTACAGCAACCAGAAGTGGAGAGCATCGCCACAGCAATTGGTAGTAGCGTTCCTCGATTCTCTGTGACGGTTGAACCAGAACCGTTTGACCCAGCTTACGGTCAAATACTAATTAACACCAAAGATTACCAATCAATATCTGCACTTGTTGCACGTGGTGATGCTTGGGTAGAGGAGCAGTTTCCTAATGCGGAGCCTCGATTCCGAGCCTTGAAGCTTGCCACCGCTGATAAATACGCGGTCGAAGCTCGCTTCTCTGGTCCAGATGAAGCTGTACTACACCAACTCGCTAATCAAGCTAAAGCCATTATGGCCCAGCACCCTGAAGCGAAGTACGTACGAGACGATTGGCGCCAACAAAGTAAGGTACTGACTCCAATTATTAACCAAGATAAAGCGCGCCGTGCAGGCATCAATCGAACCGATATCGCCTTTGCCATGAAGCGCGCCTCGGATGGCATGCCACTTGGTCAAATGAACCTCAATGATGAGTTAATTACCATTCAGCTTCGTGGTTCTGAACAAACCATGGCATCACTAGAGACATTACCCGTTAAGTCCATTCTTGGATTGCACAGTGTTCCACTAGGGCAAGTTGTGGATGGCTTCGAGTTAAAAGCCGAAGAGAGCATGATTTGGCGTCGTGACCGCGTGAAAACCATCACAGCTCAGGCGGGGGTTGAACGTACCAGCACTCCTGCGAGAGTTCGAAATGCCATTAAAGACCAGATTGAAGCAATTGAGTTGCCACCTGGCTACACAATGACGTGGGGTGGCGAGTATTACGACGAACACAAAGCAGTGTCAGACATTTTGAAGCAGCTGCCTAAAGCACTGCTCATCATGGTGATTATCCTCGTCGCGATGTTTAATGGCTTTAAACAGCCTGTGATTATTCTTTCTACGATTCCATTAGCAGCAACAGGTGCCACCTTTGCCCTACTTGCTTTTGATAAGCCATTTGGTTTCATGGCGCTCATCGGTGCCGTAACGCTCATGGGTATGATTATTAAAAATGGCATCGTGCTCATGGATCAAATTGAACTAGAAAGGCAGAACGGTTTGGGACTTTCCGAAGCCATTAAGTCAGCGACGATTAATCGTACGATGGCTATATCTATGGGCGCATTAACCACGGCCTTGGGGATGATCCCACTGCTCAGTGACCTGTTATTTGATCAAATGGCCGCAACCATTATTGGTGGACTGGCAGCCGCAACGGTGTTGTCACTATTTGTTATGCCAGCTCTTTATCGCTTGGCCTACAAAGAGACACCAACAACAGCAAAATCATCGACACACGGCACTATCGTCGCGTCAGAACAAAAGGCATAAAACATGAAAACGCATCACTCACGTAAATGCCTACTTAAGGCGATAAAACTTGCTCCTTTGGCTCTCGCAATAACATTAGCGGGCTGTGCTGTTGGGCCTGATTACACAGAACCAACGATGACTCTATCAAACACTTACTTATATAGTAGTAACAAGCAACAAGCTGAGAACGATTACTGGTGGACAAGCTTTAACGACGACTCACTAAATCAAATGGTACAAGATGTGCAGTGTCAAAATATCCCGCTTAAAATGGCAGCCGAGCGGATAAAAATGGCCAACAGTTATCAATCTGTAGTGAGCTCTTTTAAAGTCCCTACTGTTAACATTGGGGCGGGCTACTTTAACTATCAGTTGAGTAAGAATGATTCCCTGTTAGGTCCAGCATTAAACCCTATCGGAGACTCGCTGCCAACTGGCACACCTTTAGACTCCACAACCTTGCTAAATAATCAGCATGATGGCGTGTTTGCTGGCGCTAGCATAGGTTGGGAAATGGATCTGTTTGGGCGTATAGACAGACAGTCGAACGCCGCCAAGATTCGTGTTGAACAAGCAGAAATCTACCGCAGTGGGCTCAATACCCTAATTACCGCAGACTTGGTGCACAACTACCTACAGTATCGTGGCGCTCAAGAGAGAATGGCGTTGATTGACGCAAACTTGGCCGACCAAACTAAGACATTAGAGCTAGTAAAGAAACTGGTAAAAAGTGGCTATGGCTCTGAACTCGACTTAGCACAAGCTCAAACTATGCTGGCTGCAACTGAGTCGGTTATTCCACAACTGGAAATCGCCCAACAAGTTCATAAACAACGGATGGCAACTCTATTAGGTGAACCTCTTACTCAAGTCGATATTCGCCTTGCTAGCAGTGCTGGTCTGCCAAGTCTAGAAGGTGTTATCCCCGTTGGCCTGCCATCTGATCTTCTAAAACGTCGCCCAGATATACGCATTGCTGAACGTGAAATGGCCGCGTTAAACGAAGAAGTCGCAGCTAGCATTGCCAATCGTTACCCCAAGTTTTTCCTAACTGGAACTCCGGGAGTATCGGCAAGCAGCTTTGATGATTTATTTGATTCTGACTCTGTTGGGTGGGCTGGTGCGGTTGGCGTCAGCTGGAACGTGTTTGATGGAGGAAGAGGCGAAGCACTGGTTGAGTTGAACGAAGCACGCTTTGACGCAGCAGTACTTGGCTACGAACACTCGGTCAACACTGCAATCACCGAGGTCGACTCTATGCTGTTTGCGTATGGGCGAAGCCAGCAAAATGAGCAACGTATTCAAGAAGCACTAAACGCCTCTGACAACGCATTAAGTAAAGCACAATCATTGTACAAAGCAGGCCTTATCAACCATCTTGCATTGCTCGATGCACAACGCCAGCAGCGTATTATGGAAGATAGATTACTAGCGGCAAGGTTGCAGACTGCACAAGTGACAGTAGGAGTCTTTAAATCACTAGGCGGAGATTGGCAGCTTCCTAATTTAGTACCAGAAGACGCTTAACATATTGCATTATGAAAGAACGCGGATGACTGAATCGCCGCGTTCTTTCATTTCGTAAAGTACAACAGTTCATCACTGACAGGCTATCGTGAAAGAATGACACTTAGCTACTAGTCAGTTGAGGTCACTACATCAAAGCACTCTTGCTTAACCCGAGAGCGTAAAATCTTCTAGATAATATTTCTCGAATGTTCAGTATTTTCAGAACGATTATTTCGAATTAAAGGAGTGGGGTCATGTTATTTCAACGTTAAGTTTTAACCGACTGTAACCATAAATTCGATACCAAGATGAAATATACGGATAGAGTTAATTTCATTTACTTCTGAAAAATATAATGTAGCAAAACTCGTAAAGCAATTTACGCCTCACGAGCTTTCAAAACTCTAAGGTTAACCTATTTGGTTTTGTTCTTTTAACCTCTTTAGTTGGTTAATAGCACTGAACTTAGCACGCGTCTGTACATACTTCGCCAAGGCTCTCTCTTGGATATGAGCCACCCTGATGGCACCAAGTACATTTACCTCCAATGGCGCATCAATCGAAAAAACCATCGTTGGAATATCTGATACAAGGTTGTGATAGCCATTGTTAGCTAGGATATCGCACTCGTAACTCTTACTTATCAAGTTGCAAGATATACAGATATTTACATATTTGAGTTTTCCTATAATAAAGAAGTTAGAGTCATCACTCCCACGCTGAACTTCAGTGAACCCAAACTCCTGCAAAGAAGCAGTAATCGTTTCAGTATGCTGTTCAACGAAAGAACTCATAATTTTTCCCTTTGCTTGGCGCAAAATCGGTGCCTTATTTGATACCACGCTTTATCCTGACGAGCAGTGGCTTGCTCTACGGCCTTCTTCCAGTAAATAGATGCTTCATTAAATTGACGCTGTCTCTCTAACTTTGAAGCGGTCTCTGCATACTTCTCGATATCAGTCAAAATTAAACCCTCAGCTAAATATAGATTGGGGTACCTTTGTCAAAGCAGTAGCCTTGATATCCCCAAAAGAATCGATTTAAGCCAACTAACATTTTGAATATCGACGTAGACTCAACATGTTCCATGATTATTTTTTCCGGCCTTACCTGTGCGAAGGTTTCAAGCATATCCACTTCTCTTGCCGAACTGGGAGATTGAATTTTGATGAACTCGTATAAGTTCATATCCAATTCATTAGCACGAAAGTCCGACTTGTAAATATCGTAATCATCCGCTGCCGTCACTACGCCATTCTGTTTTAGCAGAGTAAGCCCCTCTATGATTCGTACGCAGCTGCCACACACGTTTCGTTCAGTCATTTCCACAACTAGCCCAATTTGTTTTTCTAATAGATAGCTATTTAACTCAATAAGTCTCGCTAACAAGGTAATATCACATAGATTGCTTCGCTCTATGTTGAGAAAGATATACTTCCCAGACCAATCACATTCAAACCTACCATTCTCAACGGCGACTTTTATTCGTTCTAGCAAATAATTAGCTGATGATGAAAACGTTAAGTCACTATGAACATTGGGGCCAAGCAAAGTTTCTCGACTTCTTATTTGGTCAATTAGAACCTCATACCCTATACATTGCTCACTTGCACTATATATACCTTGCATTTTGTACTGGTAATTTGCGCTGCTATGCTTGATTCCTTTAATAAATCTGTCAATTTGCACACACATAAATGGCGTTCTCCCCTTCTACGAGTGCGTAGCCTACGCCCCGTATGCTTATAATCCTTATATTTTTATCTGCCAGATTCCTTCTCGTGCAGTACACCAATTGGAGCAAACTACTTTCGCTTATTGGTTCTCCGTCCCAAACAAAATCAACAATCTCATTTTTCGATAGAACCACACCTTGAGGTGTTTGGTTTAAGCAGCAAAGCATTCTTAAACATGTCTCACTCCATACTCGATTGCTTTTTCGGTCTATTACTTTGTTCTTTCTCTTCTCTAATTGAAGATCAAACCGGTACTCAATATTCTTAATTCGAATACAGTTAAAACATTCAAGACTTTTAAGACATTCCATTAGTTACTCCCCCGTAAGCGAAAATGCTAACAAACAGACCAACTGACATGACGTTTAATGATTATTATTATTTAGAGCAAGAATTCTATTTTAGGGCAGCAGCAAAGTGCGAGCTAAAAATATACACAGATCACATTGCACCACTACACTAATAACATTAAAATCAATAACAACTCAATTTAAACTAATGTTAGAACAAAAGGTAATGGAGTGTCGGAATAAGTAATATTACGTCATAGAGAAATAAAAGCCTCCGTATGGAATGCTGAATAATTAACAGTTAATAGGCTAGGAAAAATTAAAAATAGTCCACATTCACCATAAGAACTATGTATTCTGGTAAATATAATGTTCATATTTGGATATATATAACCACATGGCGTCATGTAAAAATTAAAGATCACTGAGGGCGAGCCGTACTTCTCAGCGTTTTTGAAGGGGAACTTTGCCAAAAAAGAACGGCATAGTTAGTTATTTGAAGAGTATCTAAGTTATGTGAATTATGGTTATCTATCTTGGGGATAACAAATAAATCACGGTTAGGCTTAAAACAGTTACTATTTGGAACATGAGTTTTTTACATACGAAAAAGCCCGCTTCAGAGAAGCGGGCTTTCGAAAATTTGGTGGGTCCGGGCGAACTCGAATCGCCGACCCCTACCATGTCAAGGTAGTACTCTAACCAACTGAGCTACGGACCCAAATTTTGTGTTCCCTTTGAATCGTGATTCAAAGTGAGGATGGTGGGTCCGGGCGAACTCGAATCGCCGACCCCTACCATGTCAAGGTAGTACTCTAACCAACTGAGCTACGGACCCATCGTCTTTGGAACGAGATGGATATTAACGAGAGATACCAAGCTGTGCAAGTAGATTTTTGTGTTTTTGGTATCGTTTGGCTTAGAAGCCATCAATTCGACTCTTTTTTATGCTTTTAACCAGTAAAAATGTGAATTACATCAGTTTGTTGAACCTAATGGTACTACGTATTTATTCCTCATCATCGAAAACGACGTTGTAGTTTTCGGTGTATTGGCACAATGGTTGACGACTACAAGTAAAGAAACGTCGTCCTTTGAAATCACCCTGCGTTGCCGTCTTTATCGTCATAGGGCTACCACAACGTTTACAGAAACGGACTTCTTTTTCGGGTTCAATAAGATCAATATGTGCAGCAAGCAAACGTCTTATCTTACTGACTTGGTAGCTCAACTTAACAGATGCACCTATGAGTGGGATATTTGCAGATTTACACACTTGCATAATCAGCTTTTGACGTTCAACTTTGCCTTTATCCAACTTTTGACCGTTGTCGTACTCGATCACGACTCTGGGTTGCATCGTTCTCGGATCGCAAATAACAAAATCGAAGTAGCTTTTGGCAATCACGTTATTAGCAATGAACCATTGCTTCTTATTACTAATGTTCTGAGGAGTCACTACATTAGCCATGCTGACCTTAGTTAAGATGACACCATGCTCCCCTACAGCTTCTTTTAATGCATTATAGAAAGCTGTTTGTGCCGAAGAGAGAATTGGTCCCTTCACTTTGTACTGATACGATCTTGTGTCTTCCTGCTTTACAAAGTATTTCTGAGCAACAAGGAACAACCCCACCAGTAACGCTAATACAATGAATATCTCAAACATTGACGCAGTAATACCTAGAATTAATGAACATGTTCGTTTCCAGAGTATTCGCAATAGGATATAGATGCAATCATTGTAAGCTGAACTCTGATTTTTGTCGTATATTCTATTTAGAAAGAGTCAGTTAGGTATTAAAAGGAGTCTACCTTGATAAAAACAATTCTTCGCTATTTTGTGGTGAGCTTACCACTGTTGTTACTCGGTTGTACTGGCATTCCCGACAAAGTACAGCCCGTTACAGGTTTCGATCTCGACCGCTATCTTGGCAGATGGTATGAGGTGGCTCGACTGGACCATAGCTTCGAGCGGGGGCTAGACAATGTGACCGCTACCTACTCATTGAATGACGATGGCTCTGTAAAAGTGCTAAATCGTGGTTGGGACACGAAAGAGCAGGAATGGTCGGAAGCGGAAGGCAAAGCAAAATTTGTCTCGTCACCCGATATCGCGCACCTTAAAGTGTCTTTCTTCGGACCTTTTTATGGAAGCTATGTGGTCTATTATTTAGAACCAGATTATTCTGCTGCACTAGTCAGTGGCTACAATTCCGATTACTTTTGGATTTTATCGAGAACACCTACCATCAAGGAAGCAAAGTTAGACCAGTATTTGAAAATCGCTTATGAAGCCGGATTCGACACATCGGCGCTTATCTTCCCTAAACACGATAAGCCTAAGCAAAATTAACGCGCAGTCAGCACGGACTTAAACATCCCTTTAAGTTTGATTTTCGTTACCCGCCAATGAGTCACTGGTCTCATTGGCGCGGTGTCAAGAATATGCTCTTTTGCACGCTCATCAAAAACCACAGGGCCTCGGTGCGCCAACAGAATCTGCTCAGCGTTTAAGTTGTACACTTTCTCCACTGATCTTCGATATTGATTTGGATGAAATATAGGAAATGGTGCGATGAGATGCTGCTTCACTTGCACCATTAAGTCCGCAACATAAACAATCGACTCATTAGGGTTATAGACCGAGATATCTCGGTCTGTGTGACCCGGCGTGTCAAGTATTTGCCAATCAGCAAATAACGGTACAGTATCACCATCAATCAGTTGGTAATCCGCATTTAATGCCTTGTTGTACCATAGGTTTTTTCTAGGTTGCCCTAACCGCTTCGCCATATACCAAGCCAACACTAAGTCTGTAACATGCATCAAAAAGCCATCTATCCCGGAATACCAATCGCGCTCTTTCGCCGCTGAGACAATTTTAGCTCCTGTAATAGCTTTGAGCCGATGAGCAGCTCCAGCGTGGTCTGGGTGCATATGGGTCACGACGATAACTTTTAAATCAGAAACTTGCCTCTGTAAATCATCGGTGATAAAACGCAGTATAGTGCCCACGTCAGCTCGGCTTGCACCGTCTAACAAGAGCAATTTATCTGGGTACTCAACCAAATAGATTTGTTGTATATATCCTTTAATTTGATGAATCTTCATCTTTCACTGACTGGTCTGATGTCTTTTCACCAAGATAGCCTTCAGGTAACATTTTTGCAACATAAACATCATTCATCTATGTTGAATTGATAAGTGTCTAGGAATATTTATGAGCACATTAATTGCGGGTCATCGCGGTGTTGCTGGAACCCATCCAGAAAACACCCTAGCAAGTATTCAAGCAGCAAAAAGAGCGGGCCTCACCTGGGTTGAAGTGGATGTTCAACCGACTAAAGATGACATACTAGTGGTTTGTCACGACCACACTATTAACCGATGCAGTAATGGTACTGGCAGAATCGATGAATTAACATTCGAACAACTTAGTCAGTTCGACTTTGGGTCATGGAAAGCACCACGGTTTGCTGGTGAGCGACTGATGAGTTTCGATGAATTACTCAATTACTGTCAGACTAACCAGCTGAGCATCAATATTGAGGTCAAGGTTGATAAACATGATGCGGAGCACGTCATTGCTCTACTTGCAGAACGGCTCAATGCCTGTGAGATAGACCGAAATCAGTTGCTTATCTCAAGTTTTAGTCGTGAGGTAATGCTTGCACTGTATCAAGCAAAACTTGGCGTGCGCCTAGGTGTGCTAGGTAACCGGCTTAATAACCGTCTTTTAAAAACTATTGATGAGGTAGAGGCGTTCAGCTGCCATCTCAATTATCGTTGGCTTACTCAAAAGCACATTAGAACGTTGCGAGAACGTGGCTTGCAGATCTGGTGCTATACCGTTAATAACCCGAAATCTTTTAAGCATTTACAGCAAGTTGATGCAATCTTCAGTGATTATCCGCAGCGATTTATGAACTTACTTTAGTGGGCTTCATTGACGCAACCATATAATCAATAAATGCTCGTCTTCGAGCGGGCATAAACTTTGACTGGGGAAATTGCATCACGATTTCCCCTTGATACCGAGAGTTAATATGCCATTCTGGTAACACCTGTAAGACCTCGCCTGCTCTCAAAGCTTTTTCCACCACAAACTCTGGGAAGATACCAATACCAACTCCACTTTTGACTGCATTTAACCGCATCTCGGAGTGGTTAACTGAGTAACGGCCGTCAACTTGAACTTTAACGTTTTCCCCATCCTTATTGAAAAGCCATACATTATCGTTTGGTTGCTCATTGAGAAATAAGCAATTGTGATTCAATAAGTTATTTGGATGGAACGGAATACCATGCTCTTGAAGGTACGATTTGCTTGCACACAGCACGGCTTTGATTTCACCAAGCGTTTTTGCCACCAAGTTTTCTCTTGGGAAATGCGTCAGCTCGAAAACGATATCTAGGTTGTGACCAAAAGGATCAACGAACTCATCACTAACCAGTAAGCGAAGTTTTACCTTCGGGTACAAATCGAGAAACGGCAGCATTAGTGGTTCTAAAATATGGCGGCTGAAAGCTTTGGGTGCCGATATTCTCAGTTCTCCTAAAGCTTCTCCCCCTTCCTGACTGGCGATATTAGCGATATCAGAAGCAGACTCCATAATTTTCTTACTGAACTCGTACACCACCTTGCCAGTGTCCGTTGTTACCTGTTTTCTTGTTGTTCGTTCAAGC
The DNA here is from genome assembly GCF_021568915.1 of Vibrio sp. McD22-P3. NCBI lineage: Bacteria > Pseudomonadati > Pseudomonadota > Gammaproteobacteria > Vibrionales > Vibrionaceae > Vibrio > Vibrio sp. McD22-P3. Next base: position 327,844 of record NZ_JAKGTN010000003.1, on the reverse strand, counting down.
AGATCGGTATTAAGAGCAGCCTCAAGTCGACTGATTTGGCGACTTACTCCTGATGGCGTCATCCCTAACCTCTGAGAGGCGGCGGTGAAGCTCCCAGCTTCAACAACTGTCACAAACGCAGCAATATCCGGCAAAAGTGCCATGAGTTTATTTGTGTCCATCAGTCATAAGTCCTATGCATTTCGGAAGTATTATCACTTTGTTATTCATAAGTTAGCATATCGATAGAATTATTCACAAAAAATATTTAAGAGCAATTACAAATGGATAGGAATTACGCACAAAGTTTCACAGTGAATTGGGCGGTTATAGGGTTACTCGCGGTATCAATCGTCTGGGGTACCAGTTACGGAACGTCAAAACAGGTTCTTCAAACACTTAGTGTCCCACAACTATTGTTCGCCCGTTTCGCTTTAAGCTGTGCCGTACTAGTCGTAATCCTATATAAGAAAAAGCTCTTCATTGAATTTACTAACAACGCAATTGGCTATTTAAAAGTAGGATTACTTACTGGTGCTATCTTGAGCTGCATATTCATTACCGAAACATGGGCTGTGATGCTCGCTCAAGCAGGACAAGTTGCTGTCCTCATCAGTCTCTGTATCCTGTTCACTCCATTCTTGGAAAAGGTATGGCTTAAGGTTTCATTGCCTAAAGGCTTGGTAGGATACTGTTTTATAGGGGTGGTAGGTGTCGCTTTGCTTTCCAACGTGACTCAACAGGACTTTACCTTCAATTTGGGAGTCGCATTAGTTCTAATCGCAGCCGTACTCAGAGCGATCATGGTTGTTACCTGCCGAAAAGCCTTCACGGGACACGAGTTGAATACCGAACTGATTACTTTTATTCAACTCTCGGTTGTTACTGTCGTAAGCTTGTTATTAATGTTCAAAGAAGGGTCGGCTACCCAGTTTACAACAACTATGATGCAACTTGATTGGGTCACCTCGAGTTGCTTAATATACCTTGCTTTAGGTTGTACCCTTATGGCGTTTTTCCTGCAGAACTACGCCGTCAAGTTTCTTCACGCAAGTCAAGCATCACTTTTGATGGGCACAGAGCCACTATTTGGGTTGATTTTCGCGGCAATTTTCTTGCAAGAGCAACTTACAAACCTTCAATGGTTGGGTAGTTTTCTTATCATTTCCACCACTGTTGCAGCTTGTTACCAATTTTCTAAGCACAAACAGCCTTGATGTCAGTCGATTTACCTAAAATGCGGCACTTTTTTTGATTTACCTCAGGTCTAGCACGTAAACATAGGGTGTAAAGTGAGTGTCCCTGTTTCATAACGTGAAGTAATCCTATGACACTAGTAAATACCGACCGCCTTGTTAACCACTTCTTTGATCTTGTTAAAATCGACAGCGAATCTGGCAATGAAAAAGCCATTGCTGAAGCTATTGCTGAACAGCTGGGTGAGCTAGGTTTCGCCGTAAGCAAACTTCCTGTACCAGAACAGTATACCAATGGGTTTAATGTATATGGTCGCCTTGAAGGTACGCTTGACGGTAGCATTGTATTCAGTGCTCACATGGACACAGTAACTCCAGGTATTGGCATCGAGCCAATCATTGAAGACGGTATTATTCGCTCAAAGGGCGATACGATTCTTGGTGGAGACGACAAGTCTGGTATTGCAGCAGTAATGGAAGCGGTACGTTGCCTTAAAGAGCAAAACCGTGAACATAAAACTATCGAAGTCGCTTTCACCGTTCACGAAGAAGGTGGCCTGTTCGGTTCGGAACACTTCGATATGTCCTACATCCAATCAAACAACGCGATAGTACTTGATACTGGTGGCCCAATCGGAACCATCGTAACGGGTGCTCCGGGCCAACAAAAAATTGTTGCTAAAATCAAAGGTCGCCCAGCTCACGCAGGTCTAGCTCCCGAAGAAGGCATCAGCGCAGCAATGGTTGCCGCAGATGCTATCGCAAACATGAAGCTGCTTCGCATCGATTCAGAAACTACAGCAAACATCGGTTCTGTTAACGGTGGCCAAGCAACTAACATCGTAATGCCAGAGCTAACTGTGGTTGCCGAAGCACGTTCACTAAACAGCGACAAGCTAACCGCTCAAGTTAAGCATATGGTTGATACTTTCCAAGCGTCGGCTGAGAAATTCGGTGCAGAAGTCGAGATCGAATCAACACGTGCCTACGACGCTTTTGTTATCGCAGAAGACGACGCACACGTTCTGAAGGTTAAACAAGTCTTTGAAGCAAACGGCATCGAAGCCAACACAAAACATACTGGTGGTGGTAGTGACGCGAACAACTTCAACGGTAAAGGTCTAACAACTGTAAACCTTTCTACTGGTATGGCAAAAGTTCATACTACTGAAGAGTACATCGCTATTGACGATATGGTGAAAATCACTGACTTCGTTATTGGCTACGTAACGGCTTAAATCTAGCAATAGAACTTAGCGCTGCATTTCACACCTGTGGAATGCAGCGTTTTTTATAGCCCCTCATATTCATCAATGGCTGCACGAGCTTCCACTAAAGTACAACCCGACTCATGCATCAATTCTGCAATGGTTACTTCAGGGTTTCGCTCTAATACTTGTTGAATGGGTGACTTATACTCCGATAACACTTTCTCTATCGCAACCGATATCCAACCTACACTGGCATCTAATGCGAACGACGCCAGTTGTTCTTTGCGACCAGTAACGAGCCAATTGCGTGAGCGGCGGATGCGTTTGAGCGTGCATCCGGATTGGGAAGCGCTTGCGATAACCTGTGCTTTATCCTCAACTCGATGGACGAAGCTATTAAGACGAACTGATATTAAAAGCCGCGATTTTTCCAAAACTGACCTTCATCTCTTGCTGTTACTTTGAACTTCTTCTCCGCAACCACACGTCCTTGCATTTCAAGTACCATGCGCCACTCCCCTAGATTGCTTTCAAAGCCATCGATAGGGTGAAGCAGCTGAATGGTGTCCCCCAGATAGAAGTCCCAATCATTACTGCCGATATGCTCTTCACCATCAAAAGGTTCCAACACCTGCCCTTTCTTACCAAGGATGCCAGGATGGTAAATACAGTATCGAACGCGCTCCCCTTTGGCCTTTTTGATATTAACAATAAAGCCAAATTCAATGTGCTCATCGGCTGGCACTATGGTGGTGAAATCTTGAATTTTAGGCAGCTCTTTAGAGCCGGAATCCCAAGTGGAATAAATACCATAAGACGTCATTTCGATGACGGGTGAACGTTTAGCCATTGTCCCATTGAGCCTTTAATTTGATCAGCGTTATTTGATACATCATTATCACGACACTGCGCTACATTTCATGCGTTCAGTCTTGCCAGCGAGCACGCATTTTAGCAATGACAGCATCACTAACTCCATGGATATTTTGGTATTTACCGTTACAAACGATAATTTCCAAATCCGCATTGAATTGCTGCGCTAGCGTTTTATACGCCTTCATTTCCCAACGTCGCACGAAGGTATTTGCCACTACTACATTCTCACCTTTGGCAAGAGCCTGTTCGACCTGCTTCTGGCACCACAAATGTGCTTGTTCAATCAAGTCAGGATCATAGCAGTAGTCTCCGTGAACATTAACAAAATACATGTCGGCTTCGAAATGTTGTGCATCATATGTCTTTGCTAACGTTGTTTTTCCTGAGCCAGGTAAGCCACGGATTAGCGTCAATTTCAATTGCTGGTACCTTCAAACATATAGAACCAAGCATTGTACCCAATTTCAGGCTCAGTACACGGTTTGATTCGTTGATCATACTCGAATTGAACTAAAATTAACTATCGACAAGCAAAAACGTTTGCGTTAACTTTAGATGTATAGACGTCCAGATGACCAAACATTAGCTTAGGGAGAAAGCTGTGCCAATTAAGATTCCCGATCAACTGCCTGCATCCAACGTATTGAGAAACGAAAATATCTTCGTGATGTCGGAGACGCGTGCTGCCACGCAGGAAATTCGACCACTCAAAGTACTGATCCTCAATTTGATGCCAAAGAAAATTGAAACGGAAACCCAGTTCCTAAGATTGCTTTCTAATAGTCCACTACAAGTTGATGTCGAACTGCTGCGCATTGATGACAGACCAAGCAAGAACACACCAACGGAACACCTAGATACCTTCTACCGTCAGTTTGAAACGATCAAAGATCGTAACTTCGATGGACTTATTATTACCGGAGCACCACTCGGTCTAGTTCAATTTGAAGACGTGATTTACTGGGAACATCTGCAAACCATTATGAATTGGGCCAACAAGCACGTGACCTCTACCTTATATGTGTGCTGGGCGGCTCAAGCGGGACTGAAGCTGTTATTCGATCTGCCGAAAAGAACTCGCAAAGAGAAACTGTCGGGCGTTTACCACCATACTATTCAGCATCAATACCACCCGCTACTGCGTGGTTTTGATGATTCTTTCCTTGCCCCCCATTCGCGCTATGCGGATTTCTCGCCCGAGTATCTGGAGTCACATACCGATCTAGATATCCTAGCAACCTCAGATGTAGCAGGTGTCTACCTTGCCGCAACCAAGGACAAACGAAATGTATTTGTGACAGGTCACCCTGAGTACGACTCACACACTTTACATGGAGAGTATGTCCGTGACCTTGGTGAAGGTATGGAGCCCGCAATTCCGGTCAATTATTATCCGAACAACAACCCTGATAATAAACCTATTGCGAGCTGGCGAAGTCATGGGCACTTATTGTTTGCCAACTGGCTCAACTACTGTGTATACCAGCAAACGCCTTACGATTTGGAACACTTCAGTGCAGATGCGTTTACCACAGACGAGTAAGGCAGTCTTGCGACCTACTTTCTAAATCCTATTGCGGCAATATCTACCTATCTCCCCAGCTATTGGGGAGATATCATCTGCTTTCCTACGATTTTACTTCGCCAATAACGCTACTTTTTTCAAAAAGCTATCACGCAAGTGTTCTTGGTCGTATTCCAAATGATAGGTATTGTGAAAGCCCACTTTCAGCTCTACACCATTACCTCTCATATACACGTTATAACCATCATAATCTGAGAACGCTTCAACACCGCCATAGATCTTGCCAAACTCTGTATCAGCGCCATGTTCCATTATGTTGTCGTAGGCTTGAAGTACTTTTCCGGGATCCAGTTCGTTTTTCATCGCTGCCTCCTAATAAACAAAGCCACACTAAAAGTGTGGCTTATGAATATGCAGAGCGCCAATTTTCTCCGACTATTGCGTGAGCTGTGCGATCTTATTCATCACGTAGAACTCGACGTAATATTTTACCCACGTTGGTTTTTGGCAGCTCATCTCTAAACTCAATTACTTTAGGGATCTTGTATCCTGTGAGATGTTGACGGCAGTGCTTTTTAATGTCATCAACGGTAACTGGACCACTAGTCACTACGATTAACTTGACGCGTTCCCCAGCTACATCATCAGGCACGCCTACCGCTGCAGCCTCTACAATTTTCGGGTGTAGCGTCGCTACCTCTTCAATTTCCGTTGGGAACACATTGAATCCAGAAACCAAAATCATATCTTTCTTACGGTCTTCGATATAAAAGATACCGTCTTCGTCCATACGACCAATATCGCCCGAATACAACCAGCCATCTTTGGTTAAGATAGCGTTGGTTTCCGCTTCTTGCTTCCAATAGCCTTTCATTACTTGGTCACCACGGATTTGAATCTCTCCGACTTCATTTACACCCAGTGGCTGACCGTTTTCATCTACGATACGCAGTTCGGTACTTGGCAAGGGCACTCCTACCGCAGGCACGTAGGACTGCTGCGTATGAACACCACCTGCGACTACAGGCGAGCATTCCGTCAAACCGTAGCCTTCAATGATTGGCATCCCTGTAACCTTTTGCCATTCGTCTGCGATGTGTTTTTGAGTAGCCATGCCACCAGCAATGGTGAACTCAGCATTGGAGAAATCCAACTCTCTAAATTTGGCGTGATTGTTCAATGCAGCAAATAACGTATTAAGCCCAAATATCATCGTGAACGGATATTTACTTAAGTCATTGACAAAACTATTCAAATCACGAGGATTCGTGATCAAAAGATTGCTACCACCCATGTACATCATCAACATCATACTGACTGAATTGGCAAAGATGTGGTAAAGCGGTAAAGGAGTTACCGCACGCTCTTTGTCTTTCGAGGTTCTAGGACCGAAATGGCCATAGACTTGCAGCACGTTCGCAATGATGTTTCTGTGGGTTAGCATTGCGCCTTTCGCAAGACCTGTGGTGCCGCCAGTATACTGCAGATAAGCAAGGTCACTGCTTTCAATCACAGGAGGGTTAAAGTCCATACGTTTACCGTCAGTAAGCGCACGTCTCAATGAAATCGCCCCTGGCAAATGGTACTTAGGCACCATTTTTTTCACGTACTTAACCACAAAATTCACTAGCGTTCGTTTATGTGGCGCAAGTTCATCACCAATGCTCGTCAAGATGACATGCTTGATGCTGGTCTTAGCAATCACCTGTTGTAAGCTGTTGCCAAAGTTAGTCACTGCCACAATGATCGTCGCACCCGAGTCACGCAACTGATGCTCAAGTTCTCTTGGCGTATAAAGTGGGTTGACGTTAACCACAACAAGTCCTGCCTTCAATGCACCAAGAATGGTGATCGGATATTGCAGTAAGTTCGGCATCATCAGAGCAATTCTATCGCCCTTTTTCGCCCTAAGTTCGTTCTGAAGATAGGCAGCAAAGGCATCACTTTTCTCGTTTAAGTCGCGATACGTGAGTGAATGTCCCATGTTGACAAACGCTGTGTTGTCCGCGAATTGCTCGAACGGCTTAACGAACATCTCATTGATGTTGGTGTATTGGTCGATATCGACAAACTCAGGAACATCATCGGGGTACGTCTTTAACCAAGGTTTGTTATTTGTGCTCATTGCTATTACACCTATTTATTTTGTCTCGAGTACTCTAACGAAGTTCACACAATAGATATAGATTAGAGTCATTATTCTATCTTAAATGGCTACTTTATAAGCAAAATGATTTGCACGCACTTCACAACCATCATTGAGTTTTGACGATTCGCTCGCACAGTTACCCCGTTTTCCTACGTTAGTTCCGGCATCTACTTATGATGATCGAAACAAAATCACAGTATGACATTTAGGAATTTGGGACAGAACTATGAAAATCCATACTCATATCGTAATGCTCGCATCGATGACATTAAGTGGTTGTGTTACCGTGCATGAGGATAATAGCAATGCTCAACACAGCCCCATAGATATGGCTGATACACGTATTGCTTTGGGTCTTAACTACGTCAAACTTGAACAGTATTCCAAAGCACGTCAAAGCTTAGAAAAAGCCATGAAATATGCACCCCACTACTACAAAAGCAGTTTGTCTTTAGCGTACTATCTCGATGTAGTCGGAGAAGTTGATAGAGCGGCAGAGCTATACAAGAAAACACTTGATGAACATCCAAACAACGGCAATGTTTACAATAACTATGGTGCTTTTTTGTGTAAGCAAGGTGAGTTTCAAAGGGCTGATGTCTTATTTAATCAAGCGATCGACAAGCCTAATTATTATGCTGTCGCCGAAACCTATGAAAATGCGGGGTTATGCGCTCTAAAAGCGCGAAAAAGTCATCAAGCCAAATACTATTTCAGCAAGTCAGTTGAACACCAACCGCTGCGTCCAATCTCTAGTTTGCAATTAGCGGCGTTAGAAATAGAACAGGACCAATTGCATCAAGCTCGATTGAGATTGCTCGACTTTAGCCAACGTTATGGTTATCAGCGAAACAACCTCGTGTTATTAATCGAGCTTGAGCGAAAATCGGAGAACTGGATGTTAGTCAACAAGTACCAAGCCTTGCTTGAGCAAGTTAACGTATCAAAGTAGTGCTTTGACCCTATCTTGTCTTTCTTCTGCCGACATGAACGTCCATGCCAAGAAACGACTTTTCTTCTGCCCTTGTGCCATTTCTTGAATCACAATTTCAGAGACACCTAGTTTTTCTAGACGCTTTCTAAGTGGGCGGATATTGTCTTTTTTGGACAGTAAGGTGCTAAACCAAATCACTTGTGATGCAAAGTCTTTACTTTCCTGAGCCATATTGAGGACAAATGCTTCCTCTCCTCCGGGACACCACAGTTCTGCATTTTGTCCGCCAAAATTGAGCTTCCCATTCAACTTGGTTGCACCGGACTGACCACGCGACTTTTGGTTTTTCGAGAGATTGTTGTTTTTTCGCTCTGTGCCTTTTTGCGCGTCTTCCATCGATTTATGGAAAGGCGGATTGCAAGTGGTCGCGACGAAGAAATCATCAGGAGCAATCACACCAGCAAAGATATGATTGCTGTTTTGCTGATAACGAATCTCAATTTTCCGCGCCAGTTTGTCGTTATTATTGACGATTTCTTTGGCACAACTCACCGAGACAGGGTCGATATCCGACCCTATCCAATTCCAGTGATGACGCATCGCACCAACAATCGGATAGATGCAGTTTGCGCCAGTGCCAATATCAAGCGCTTTAACCTTAAGACGAGCTTTCTCAGACTGCTCTCGCATTAAGTCATATTGCAGCCACTCATTAAGTCGATGTACATAATCTGCTCTGCCGGGGATAGGAGGACACAAGTAACTCTCGGGAATGTCCCAAAAGTTTATACCATAGTAGGCCTTGAGCAGAGCGCGATTGAGGAGCTTAACCGAAGCAGGATCAGAGAACATAATCGTCGCCTCCCCTTTAGGATTGCTGATAACATAGTCCTTCAGTTCAGGGAGTGCCTGCGTGAGCTCTACAAAATCGTAGCGTCCATGGTGTAAATTGTCTTTGTGAAGACCCTCAGCATGACGCTTAACTAGCGTGGTTTCTGAGCTCACCTTTTTGTTCTTCTTAGTGTGACCCGATTTGCTCTGAGCACGTTTATTGTTGTCGGGCTTCATGCTTAAGTTCCTGATAGATCATAAATAGGCGCGCATCGAACTCTAACTGGTGATAGTCAGGCTCCATATGACAGCATAATTGGTAAAACGATTTGTCGTGCTCTTTTTCTTTGATATGAGCAAGTTCGTGCACCACTAGCATCCGCAACAACGGCTCCGGCGCATGCTTAAACACGCTAGCAATGCGAATTTCGTTCTTAGATTTTAGCTTGCCGCCATGAGAGCGGGACACATAGGTGTGCAAACCAAGCGCGTTATTTATCAAGTGAATTTTGTTGTCCCAAATGACTTTTGAAATCGGCGCTGTTTTTTTCATGTAGCGCTGCTTGATATCCATGGTGTAGTCGAATAAGGCTTTTTCACTTTGGATTTGATGACGTTCGGGATAACGCTTTTCAAACCACCTGACAAAACGTCCGCTTTCTATTAGTGAAGATACTTGTTCAATAAGGTTTTGCGGATACCCCGCAATGTATTTGAGACTACTATTCATCCGCTTTTAGCGCATCCTAGGTTAAGTTTGTCGCCATTCTATAGAAGTCCCTTTTTGAAAGCCATAAGATGGTTCTGCCAATCTAACTGCTCTAAACCAACAAGCAAAAAAGCAGCCGAAAGCTGCTTTTTGATTATTAGTGTAATGGTTAACGATTAAATGGGTTCAATATAATCCACAACCTCCAGACCAAAGCCAGACAGCGAGTGGTATTTTTTGTCTGCCGAAGACAGGAGATTCATCTTGGAGACACCGAGGTCAGCAAGGATCTGGGAACCAACTCCTACCTGTCGTGATGAGCTGGTTTTCTTGCTTTGTGGGTAGTTTTCCCCTTGGTCTAACGCCTGATAACGTTTTACTTTTGCTATCTGCGACTCGGTACTATCCTGCCCTTCTAGGATCACCAATACCCCTCCTCGATCAGCAATGGTGGCCATGGCTTTGTTTAGTGTCCATGATGATTGAGATTCGCGAGTAGAGAACAGCACATCTTGGAAAGTGTCTTTCACATGAACTCGAACGTTAGTCGGCTGCTCATCAATACTCCCCTTCACCATGGCGTGATGAATTTGGTTATCCACGGTATCTTTATAAGTCACCATTGAGAACTCACCAAATTCTGTCGGGATCTGACAGCTTGCAACGCGTTTAATGGTCGTTTCTGTCGCGTTTCGGTATTCGATAAGATCGGCAATCGTCCCTAGTTTAATGCCGTGCTTTTCAGCAAACACTTCCAATTGCGGACGTCGAGCCATCGTGCCGTCGTCATTGAGGATTTCAACGATAACTGAAGCTGGCTCGTGACCAGCTAATCTCGCTAAATCGCAGCCTGCCTCTGTATGCCCAGCGCGAACCAACACCCCGCCATCTTTGGCCGCCAACGGGAAAATATGCCCCGGTTGTACTAAGTCTTGAGGTTGCGCACCTTTGGCAACAGCAGCCTGCACAGTCACTGCTCGGTCCTCAGCAGAAATACCAGTCGTGACACCTTGCGCTGCTTCAATCGATACGGTAAACGCGGTTGCCCAAGGCTCAGTAGGATTTTGAACCATAGGGAACAAATTTAACTCTTGGCAACGCTGCTGCGTTAATGTGAGACAAATCAGCCCTCGACCATGGGTCGCCATAAAGTTGATATCTTTGGCTGAGATACACTCAGCCGCCATCATAATATCGCCTTCATTTTCACGATCTTCATCATCCATTAGGATGACCATTTTTCCTTGTTTATAGTCTTCAATGACATCTTTGATACAGCTAATTGGCATAAGAAAACCTATGTTATTGTTCGGCAAGTTGTTGAATGTAGGACACGCTAGATTGTAGTGCTGCTACAATGTTTTCCATACTTTCTGGCGAGCGCCCACGAATTGGGAAGGTGTCTTTGCGTCGATACATACGCAGGGGCTTTTCAATACTGAATGGCAGTTGACGGTTAGCAAGCGTCTGGATAATTGGCTCAAAGTTAATTACCCCCTGCCCTAGCGCTGGGAACGTAAACTTGTCATCATGAATTTGCACATCTTTAATGTGGAAATGCTGACAGAAAGGCAACGCCATCTTAGCTTCTTCACTCGGGCTTAAATTGGGTACAAGAGAGACTGAGTTACCCGGATCGAAATTTAGCGCTAACGCATCATGGTTAACTTCTGAAAGCATTCGAACACCATCGTGGGCCGTCGCAAACGCATTAAAGTTATGATCACCACCATTCTCAATGCAGATGACACAGCCCTTGTCTTTGGCGTATTCCGATAACACTTTAAGATTGGCGATAATGGTTGCACGATCGGCAATGGGACCAGTACAGGTATTAAGGTAAGTCACTCCTAGATGATGAGCAAAATCGATTCTCATCATAAAGTCATCTATCGCACTCGGTGCCGCCAAATTCATGGTACAGCCCAGCGCATCTGATTTAAGTTGCTCTTTCTCTAAAAGAGACAATAAGTATTGAGCATGGCTCTCGGAGAACATGTCACTATCAAGTTGACCAACATAGCCTTGGTTGAAGGCAAATTCGACTTTACCTAAGCCCAATTGACTGATTGTTTTCAACGACGTTTTTAAATCATGTCCATCAAAAATCGCCGTATTGATGGCTAATCTATCTAATATTCCCATCACATTAATCCCTTAATTATGTTACTTGGAGCACCTTTTCCCATGTCACTAGCGACACCAACGAGAGCATAGTGGTGAACAGTATCACGCTCGCCGTTGCTTCTTTTACCACCTGGTATCGCTCAGACAATAAGTACACGTTAATACCCGTTGGTAGACTGGCTAGAATCACCAGGACTTGAACTTCAATTTGAGAAAGTTCAAATACCAAGCTTGCGAAGAGCAGCATTGTTAGTGGAAATACGACGATTTTCACAGTAAGAAGAAGTAACACTTTCTCTTGCATCAATGAGCGGAACGGATAGCAACTTAGGCTTGCACCAAGAATAAATAAAATAACCGGAAGAGCGGCCCAGCCAATGAGCGCGAGGCCATCAACAACTGCCGGATAAAGAGTAATGCCCCATACATTAATCAATAACCCTGTGGCAATTGCGAGTAGAATCGGGTCGGTCACGACTTTTTTATAAGAGTAGAAACCCGGCTCCCCCGAACGAATCATAAGTATGTTGACCATGGGCAACACCACGACCAAATTGGTCACGATAATTCCCATCAAGATCAATTCAGCTTCTGGACCATACAGTGAGAACACCAATGGCACCCCAATACCAACGGCGTTAGGGTACAGCGCAGAAATCGATTTGATCGTCGCCGCCGCTGCAGTGTCATTGCCTTTGACGGAGAGCCAGAAACGGACGGCGAAAAATAAACCTCCCAATCCCAAACCATAGGTAGCTAGTAGCTTTGGTGAAGGAAGTTGAGAGAGGTCAGCCTGAACAAGTGAAGTAAAGAACAAACAAGGCGTGAGATAACTGAAAGCCACATTTCTACTCCAATCAATGCGACTTTTCGTCATGGTTGGTAACGTTTTGGCGACTAACAGTCCAAACACAATGAGTGATAGTAACTTCACTTGCTCCATAGTTAGTGCTCCAACTTGCTATTGGCAATACTGAGCAGTTCAACGTAGCCTTCGGCATTCCATGCCGTACGACCAACAAACACGCCATCAATATTGGCTTGGTCTAGTAGCTCTGAGGCATTAGTTAGATTGACGCTGCCACCGTATAGAAGTACCACATTATCCGCGACCTCTTGACCATAGCACTCCACCAGTGCATCACGGATTGCGCAATGTACCTTTTCGGCTTCTTCTTTGGTTGCCGGAGTGCCTCCTTCCCCAATTGCCCATACAGGCTCATAAGCAAGAACAACGTTGGCTACTTTATCTAGAGGAACGTCATACAACGCAATTTTAACCTGACGCACAACAGACTCTACTGATACGCCCCACATCTTTTCCTCTGCGGTGTCACCGACACAAACCAGTGGCGTTAGGCCATGCTTTAAAGCCGCGAGTACTTTAAGATTGACGGTTTTGTCCGTCTCGCCAAACATGGCGCGTCGCTCAGAATGACCGATCTCCACAATAGAGACACCACAATCTTTCAGCATCAATGGTGACACTTCACCGGTAAATGCTCCGCTGTCTTGCCAGCACATATTCTGTGCGCCAAGTTTGATCGCATCTGCATTTATCGTTTGTGCCATTTGAGAAAGGTAAGGGAATGGCGGAATAACAAAAGGTTGAATTCGGCCATCTGACCGTTCGACCGCCTGTTCCACTGCCGCTGCCCATGACGCTGCCGAGGCAGCGTCTTTGTTCATTTTCCAGCTTGTGCCGACCCAGATTTTCTTCATGCTGGAACCTGCTCGCACGCATACTCAGACATGAACTGTAAGATAAGAGACATAGAAACCGCGCCTGGGTCTGGATGACCCAGTGAACGCTCGCCAAGAGTTTTCGCTTTACCAGTTGTGGCAATCATATCTTTAGTTGCTTCAACACCTTGCTTGGAGGCAGCAGCAATTGCAGGTAGGTTTTTCGTCAAGTCACCAGAAAGTTTTTCAGATGCTTCAACAGCTGCTACTAGGGCATCAATCATCGTCTTGTCCCCTGGTTTTGCACCACCACGGTCATAAACACCTTGCAAGCCGCCGGCTAAGAATGTCGCCAGTGTTTCGGTATCTAGTTGCTCTGCACCTTTGATGGACTTAGCACCACTACGGAACAAGGTACCGAAGATCGCCCCAGAAGCCCCGCCCATGGTAGCCATCATAGTAGAGCCAATTTTCAGCATCAGCTTACTGACATCTTCTGGTTGAAATTCGTCCGTCAGCAGCGTCTGAACGGCTAGAAAGCCTCGCTCCATACCTATGCCGTGGTCACCATCACCAATCGCTTGATCATACTTAGTCAGCATAGGTTCGCTATCGACCATGTTCTTTGCCACATAAGCCATCATGTTTTTCGCTGTTAATACATCCATTGTTATTTCCTCAAAGCAAATGATTCACAAGGTAGGTCGTAGAGCGCTTTCAGCTCATCATCCAGTTTTAATAAAGTAATTGAGTAGCCAGACATTTCCTGAGACGTACAGTAGTTACCGACTAACGTGTCATGAACAGTGATGCCGCGCTCTGCCAGAAGCGCATGCGCTTGCTTGGTAGCAATAAGAAGTTCCATATAAGTCGATGCGCCTAGGTTATTAACCAAAAGACACACTTCATCGCCAGATTGATACGGAAGGTCAGTGCACAAATCATTAATGAGACGGGTGACGACTTCGTCAGCAGAGGTCATTTTCTCGCGGGATACGCCCGGTTCACCATGCAACCCCATACCAATTTCTAGCTCATCATCTGGCAGTTCAAAGTTAAAGGTATTGGTTTGTGGTACTGAACCCGCCGACAATGCCACGCCAATTGAGCGGGTGTAGTCGCGAGCGCGTTCAGTCACTGCCACAATTTGGTCAAAGTCATCGTATTTTTCAGACGCTGCACCCGCGATTTTTAGCACGTATAAATCACCCGCTGTACCGCGTCTTTCTTCGATTTTTTCTAGCGGTGCAGAAGCCACATCATCCCAAACACGAATGGTGTGAGTTTTGATGTCATCATCGTCCGCAAGTTCGGCAGCAATATCGAAATTCATATTGTCGCCCGCATAGTTACCGTAAATGTAAATCACGCCTTTGCCATTGTTGACCGCTTCAGTCGTCTGCAAAATCACGTTAGGAGCAGGAGCGGCGAAAATATCACCCAGAGCCGCGGCATCCGCGAGCCCCTTGCCGACGTAGCCTGCAAATAATGGCTCGTGACCTGCACCACCACCTGTCACGATAGCGACTTTATCCTGAGGAAAATCGGTACGCATTGCTGCGGTAATACCCGGTAAGCCTTCCAGCTTGCCATTCATCGCAACTAAGAGACCATCAAATTGCTCTCTTGCCACCGCCATTGGATCATTAATCAGTTTTTTTGGCTTTCTCATGGGGTTCACCATTTGATTTATTGTTGTTTTAGTTGATAACTAGTCGCCATTCTTGTGGTCAGCTTCAGCGCATTTTCCATTGCAGGCGTTGAGGCAACATTCTTGCCGTAAATATCAAAGGCAGAGCCGTGGTTAGCGGTTGCGATTGGAATTGGGATTCCTCCCTGAACTGTTACACCGCGGTCAAAGCCCATCATTTTCAGCGCTGTCGCGCCTTGGTCGTGGTACATAGAAACAATCGAATTCATCGATTCTTTCTCTACAACCCACATAGTCGTGTCACCAGGGAATGGCCCGAATGCTTCGATGCCTTTTTGCTTCGCTTTTTCAATTGCCGGTGTAATAGTGGTAATTTCCTCATCACCGAACAGTCCACCTTCCCCACCGTGTGGGTTAAGAGCTTGAACGGCAATTCGTGGCGACTCAAAACCTGCAGATCGCAATGTTTTGTCCATCAGCTCAATGGTTTCCAAAACCGAATCAACCGTGAGGTTATCGACAACATTCTTGAATGGAATATGAGAGGTAACGCGACCAGCCCAAATGTCGTCAACAACGTTGACTTCACAACCAAATCCTTGATACCCACTTAGCTCTGCAAACCACGACAGTTCATCACGGTGAGCCAAACCTGCCATGCTCATCGCCTGCTTATTCAAAGGCGCAAAGCAAATACCGTGGGTTTTATGTGCTAGGGTTAAATCAACCGCTATCTTGAGTGTTTCAAGTACATAAGTTCCGCCTTGCGCCGTGGCTTTACCGTACTCAATAGGCTCGGCATGAGAACTGCTAAATTTCAGTAGAACAGGCTTATTGTCGACAAATTTGGCTTGCTCGAATGAATCCACCACATCGTAATCAAATGTCACCTGAGCAATGTCCATGCCTTTGCGAAGTTCGTATTCATCAGCAATGATAAGAATATTGGCTTGCTGTCTGTTTGCCTCGTCAGCGAGCACCTTAACCGCAACTTCAGGGCCAATTCCGGAAGGGTCACCTAATACAAGAGCAATAGTCGGTTTAGTCATGTTTTAATTCCTTGAAAGTTATTTATAAATGAAGTCCACAAAACCTACAGAGAGCGCGGGTACATACGTTGCCAGTAGCAGTACAAAGAACAGTACTCCAATGAACAGTGCGTTGACTTTTGTTACCTGCCAAATGTCTCGTTTCGCAATAGAGCAGGCCGTGATAAGTACACTTGCCACAGGCGGCGTTTGCTGACCGATAGAGATGTTCAGTGCCAGCATAATTCCGAAGTGAATTGGGTCGATACCTAATTCATGAATCAATGGAAGTACGATAGGTACAGTTAGAATGATGGCCGCAGCGCCGTGCAGGAATACACCAACAATTAAAAGCATCACGTTAAGCATCATGAGAACAACGTACTTGTTTTCAGAGATACTTAAGATGCCAGCTGCCATTTGTTGTGGTACTTCTTGCTCGGTTAGGAACAGACCTAGTACTGCCGAGGTTGCGACAAGAAGCATAACTACTGATGTACCTGTCACCCCCTCCATCATCGCTTTATAGAACAGCTTTAGATCCATCTCACGGTAGATAAAGATACTGATTACTAACGCTAGTAACACCGCGATGCCCGCTGCTTCGGTCGCGGTCATAAAGCCTGAAAGGATGCCACCAAGAATAGCGAACGGCAGCGTTAGCGCCCAAAATGCATCTTTAAATGCTACCCAAAGCTTACGAAGGCTAAACGACTCTTCTCTTGGCAAGTTGTATTTGACCGCGTAGTAGTAACACACTCCAAACATGCCAGCTGCGCCTAGGAGACCCGACACGATGCCTGCTACAAACAGCTGTGAAATCGACACATCTGCCATCGCACCGTAAATAATCATTGGTAACGATGGTGGAATGATCACCGCTAAAGAAGCTGAAGACGATGTGACCGCCGCAGAAAAGCTTCCTGAATAACCACGTTTTTTCATCGCTGGAATCAAGATAGAACCTAGCGCGGCAACGTCGGCCACTGCCGAGCCAGAAATCTCAGCAAAAATCATCGAGACACCAACATTTACCATAGATAGGCCGCCGCGAACGAAGCCTACAATAGCGTTAACGAAATTGATCAATCGAAGAGAAATACCACCGGTGTTCATTAGTGCACCAGCGAAGACAAATAATGGAATAGACAGTAGCGTGAATTTAGAGCCACCCTCAAACATTGCCAGCGCAGCGTTGTAAATTGCGTCAATGCCTGACGTCGCGACCATCCCAACAATAGCAACCGCTCCGATAGCAACACCAATTGGTACATTAATCATTACTAAAGCGATCAAACAAAACAAAACGACTAACGCACTCATTTCACGGCCTCCATTGCTTCTGACATATCCTTTTTGGCATCACGAATTGCTTCTTTTATTTCTTCGTCTTCTTGCGTTGAACCATCACAGAGTAAGTTCCATGCTTTTGGCAATGAGCAGATTTGTGCCACGATAAACAGCACCGCTCCAATAGGTAACGCGGATTGAGCAAAGGAAAGTGTAATAAAGTCGAGACTCGTTAATGTCTCTTCTCCAAAAATCTCCAAAATGTAGTAACTGGCCCAAGCAATCACTGCAAAGAATCCAATCACCACCAGTTCACTAAATAAGAACAGCGCTTTACGTAATGGCAACGTCATGCTCGCCACTAAACCGCCAAAGCCCATATGAGATCGTTTGATTGCACAAAGCGCTGAACCATAGAAGGTCAACCAAGCCAACAAAATAGCGGAGACTTCGTCGTACCAATAAAGAGAAGCACCACTAAAGCGTGAAAAAACCGCAACAATGATAATGGTGCTGAGTGCGAGTAAGATCGTCATTGAAATAGCGATCAACACTTTTTCTAGAACGCTAGAAACTCTATTTAACACAGCTAGAAAAGACATCATAAACCCTCGCGAAAAACACATGAGTGGCTGCACCCAAGGTGCAGCCAAGGAACTTCTTAGTTAGCTGTTGCCATTGCTTTATTTAGCATGACTTCGCCGTTGTTTACGTTTTTCACAAAATCGTCGTAGATAGGTTGGCTTGCATCTACGAAGGCTTGACGGTTCGCTACGTTAAGCTTCATACCACCAGCAACCAGCTTATCTTTCAGTTCGCCTTCTAGCTTCGCGGCTTCTTGATAACCCCACTGCTGTGCTTGCTTAGCAGAGTCTTCAAGCACTGCTCGAACTTCATCAGGGAATTTCCCATAGTGGCGTGCACCTGCAGTTAGGTATGCTGGTGTGTACACGTGGTTTGTCACACTCAAGTAGCCTTGCACTTCATGTAATTTCGCTGCATAGATGTTGGTATACGGGTTTTCTTGCCCATCGATAACACCAGTTTGTAGACCAATGAATACCTCACTGAAGCTCATAGGCGTTGGGTTCGCCCCCCAGTTTTTGAACATCTTCACGCGCCATGAACTGTTTGGTGTGCGAATTTTCAAACCATCAAGATCTTCTGGTGTGTTAACCGGGCGCTGCGCATTAGTGATGTTTCTAAAGCCGTTTTCCCAAAAACCGATGACTTTATAACCTTTCTTTTCAGCAGCCGGCGCGATATATGGCCAGAATACTTGCTCCTCGATCTTAGCGACATGGTCACGATCTGAGACTAAAAATGGTAGTTCAAACAACGCCATTTCTGATACATGCGTTGGTAGTGTTGAAGTGAGTAAAGCCAAGTCTACCGTGCCAAGCTTCAACTTCTGCTGCACATCTTTATCTTTACCTAATTGAGCTGCACCAAAGAACTTAAGGTTGTAGTCAATACCTTGTTTTTTGAATTCTTCGTTTGCCACTTCAGTAAAATATTGTGTCGTGTTGTATTGAAGTGAACCTACCTGCGCGCTAGTCGCCACTTTTAGGTCTTTGGCAAATGCCGCTGAAGAAAGAACAGCAGACACAGCGAGTGCAGTAAAAGTAAGTGTTGTTTTTTTCATTTTAGTTTCCACGTTATTCCATTAAACATTGAGGGAGGGTTATCCAATAAGTTCTTTCTCTATCTCCTTAATTCTATTTACCTTAGGGGTCGAGGGTCCGTCAGAAAACTCTGAATCTAGCCATGTATCTAATATCGCTTTTGCGAGCTCAGAACCGATCACGCGAGAACCCATAGTGATAATTTGCGCGTCGTTGCTCTTACGAGCTCGCTCAGCAGAAAACGTATCGTGGCAAAGTGCAGCTCTAATACCTGGTACTTTATTTGCCACAATAGATACACCGATTCCGGTACCACAAAGAATGATGCCGCGTTCATGCTTTCCAGCACTCACTGCTAAGCTGACTTCTTTGGCAATATCCGGATATAGTGATGTGTTCTCTGGGTCGATTCCGTAGTCGACATACTCAATACCTTTCGCAGCTAAATGAGCTTTCAAGCACTCCTTCAAATCTACTGCTGCGTCATCACATCCAATTGCAATCATGTCGCTATCCTTATGTTCATTTGTCCATCGAGATTGCAAATGATATTGAACTTTTATTCCTAAAAGTTACAGATGAACATCTTTTAAATGAGATATCAGTCACCAAAACAATACAATTTATTAACATTATCGTGATCAACCTAGCCTAAAATCCAATTTAATAAATGCCTATGGCTTTTATAAAACAGAACATGCCTTAGATCTTGCAAATGATTTATTGCTATATTATTCAATATCTTAAGATTAATCAGCAAAATTATCACCACTTGATTAGTAGAGCATAAGCTCTACTCTGTAACTGTAAAACACCCAGTTTGATAGTTTGTTCACACAAACAAAGAAATGAGAACGCGAACATTCTAAATGCATTGTTCAGATGTTATACTGACTGAACATATGAACAACACCTATAACAAAAGGACTTGCCACAATGCATAACGAATTAGGTTTAACGCTTTCTCAAGTAACTGAATCAGCAGCACTAGCTGGATACAAATGGCTTGGGCGTGGAGATAAGAACAAAGCAGACGACGCAGCGGTAGCTGCAATGCGACATCAACTTAACGAGTCACATGTCGACGCGACTATTGTCATTGGGGAAGGAGAAATCGACGATGCTCCTATGCTGTATATTGGTGAACAGTTAGGAAAAGGCGGAGCTGCTATTGACATTGCTGTAGACCCTATTGAAGGCACACGAATGACGGCTATGGGACAATCGAATGCCCTCGCGGTGTTAGCTGCCGCTGAAAAAGGTACATTGCTTCAAGCTCCCGACATGTATATGGAAAAATTAGTTGTCGGCCCAGAGGCGAAAGGTGCGTTAGATTTAACGCTCCCTATTGAAGAGAACATTCTCGCTGTCGCTAAGAAACTCAATAAACCAGTACAAGATATTGTTGTCGCAACGCTCGCAAAACCGAGACACGATGCCATCATTCAAACTATGCAATCGATGGGTGTCAGAGTCTATGCTTTCCCAGATGGGGATGTCGCCGCTTCCCTACTCACATGCATGCCAGAAAGTGATGTTGATATGATGTACTGTATTGGTGGAGCACCTGAAGGTGTTGTAACAGCAGCGGTAATACGTGCATTAGATGGAGACATGCAGGCTCGATTATTAACACGTGATGTAGTCAAAGGCGAAACCTTAGCCAATATCAAACATGCCAAATCAGAGCGCCAACGCTGTCAGGAGATGGGCGTAAGTGAAAATGTTATCTTATCACTCAACGACATGGTGAAAACCGATAACATTGTGTTCTGCGCAACGGGTATTACCAAAGGTGACCTCCTTGATGGTGTTCAAAAACATGGGTCGTACCTCACAACTGAAACCTTACTTATACAAGGTCACAACAGAACGATTAGAATGATAAAGTCTAATCACGACCTAAATAAAACTAATAAAGAACTACTTAAGCTTATTGCTTAGCAATCTATTGCTTGCAGTGATACGCCTTTAAAGGAACAGAATGGACTTAACCAACATAGAACAAACAGAAGAAACTAACCTTCTGACTGAGATTGCCGTAGCCTATTATCAAGATGGTGCAACACAAGAAGAAATATCAAAACGTTTTGGTCTGTCACGTGTCAAAATAGGACGCTTACTCAAACGTGCTAGAGATCAAGGCATTGTCGAAATCAAAGTCAAGTACCATCCTGTTTTTGGCGCTAAGCTCGAGGAGCAGCTCAAAGAACGCTTTGGTTTAAAGCGAGCTTTAATAGCACTCGATCAACCGACCGAAGATGAGCAACGCGCACTATTAGCCGGTGTCGTTTCTACCTACCTTTCCTCAACGTTAAAGGACGGCATGATTGTCTCAATCGGTCAAGGACGTAACGTCTCGTCTGTATCTGAGCATATCGGCGTCGTTAATCCGAAAAAATGTACATTCGTTTCTAGTATTGGAGGTATTCATCCCCGTGGTGGCATGCTCAATGCGGACCATATCTCGCGGCGCTTTGCAAAAACTTTTGGTGGCGTTAGTGAAACCTTGTACGCTCCTGCTTATGTTCGCAACCCCGATCTTCGTAGAGCCTTGCTTGAAGACGAAACCGTTCAGCAAACAATGGACATCGCAAAAAAAGCCGATGTGGCATTAGTCGGAATTGGTGACTTGAATGAAAGTAGCTATATGGTGAACCTAGGCTGGTTTTCAGTTCAGGAAATGGTCGAAGCACGAATCCAGCAAGGTGTAGTCGGTGAAGTCGGCGGTTATGATTTTTACGATATTAAAGGCAACGTCCAAGATACCAAAATGAGTAACCGTGTAATCGGACTAACCATCGCTGACTACCAAAAAATCCCACAGGTAATCGCTATTGCCGCAGAAAGCAGTAAACCACTGTCAATTGTTGGAGCTTTGCGTACGGGAGCGGTAGACATACTAGCGACTAGCGTCGCCAACGCGATCACCATTCTTAATTTAGACGCTCAGCAATAAAATAGCCGTGCAATGTAACAACTAGTGCATTGCACGGCTTCAACTTATTGTTCCCGTTTACTTCACATTTCTCTCAGTTGACAGGAAAAGTCGTGTTTTCTCTCTTATCCTAAACAAGACGCCATAGTGACATTATTGTCATTATGACTTATCAAGTAACGATTCTAGGAGCTTCTATGGGAAAACTGATGCTAAAAGTTATTGTGCCAGCTCAAATGCATACAGGGATGACAATGGTGCCTGACCCAATGCCACAGTATATTGGAGCAGAATCACTTCTACCTAACGGGTTGCTACCACCAATGATAGCTGGAGCGACGGTTATTGGAGGCCAAAAGGTCGGGAGCAAATGGATGGGGTGTACTTACATGAAAGCTCCGTATGTGATTCCAGGATTTGCCGAAGTTGAGGAAACCCCTTTTTAGGCAGCAATGACCTATTTGCCTACCTATTTCATTCCGGTACCTACCTATTCAAAGAGTAAGTACCGGAACTTGTGTTCAAACTAATCCCAAAGAATTAACTCTCCCAAAGTCCTTTTGTATCAGAGAACAACGACTTAAACCAAAGAACAACTGAGTCCCATGCTCGTTTAAAGATAGAGCCTTGCTCTACATTAGACATGGCAATCAGAGGCTCTGAGGCAATTTCATCATTACCAACACTCCAAGTGACATTACCAATGATATCCCCTTGTTTCACGGGAGCAACCAACGGTGCATAGATTTCGGTTTCCTTTGTCACTCCACGGCTGTTACCGCGAAGGTAAGTCGCATAAACATCATGATCAAACCCCACGTCAATATTGGCGTTTTTCCCTTTCCAAACTCTAATCGTCGCTTCACTTTCGTCCGCTACGGCAAGTTGGTCTGTTTCATAAAAACGGAAACCGTAATTGAGAAGTTGTCTTGATGCTTCCACGCGAGTTTGAGTACTTGGTGTCCCCATGACTACGGAAATCAGACGCATCTGTCCTTGTGTCGCTGAACTGACTAGGCTGTACCCTGCATCTGAGGTATATCCAGTTTTTCCACCGTCGACATTAAGAGAGTTATCCCATAGCAGTCGATTGCGGTTGTATTGCTTAATATCCGCCCAAACAAAGCGTTTTTCTGAGTATATTTCATAAACCTCTGGCACATCTTCGATGATCTTTCTCATCAATATTGCCATATCGTTTGGCGTAGTGTGAATACCCTGCCCGTCTAAGCCATGTGCATTAATGAACTGAGTATTGTTCATACCCAAGTTCACTGCCCACTGATTCATCAAGGCAACGAAACCACTTTCCGTTCCGGCTACATGTTCAGCAAGTGCGACCGCGGCATCATTTCCTGATTGAACAATCAAACCACGCAACAAATCCGCAACCGTGACGTTGTCACCCGGCTTAATGAACATTTTGGAAGAATCTGGAAATTTAACTGACCACGCGTTCTCACTGACCGCTACTTTACTATCCCAAGAAGTACGGCCATTTTCGATTTCTTTGCCAACTACATAGGCAGTCATCAATTTTGTTAAACTAGCAGGTGCTAAAGCGGCATCTTGGTTGCCTCCCACGAGTATAGCTCCAGACTGATAGTCCATGAGCACGTAGCCTTTGGCATTAAGAGTGGGTGGGTTTGGTGTCACCAACGCCGCGACAGACACCGATGAACTCAAGGCTAAAGACGCAAACAGCAGTGACATAGTTTTATTCATCTCACGGACTCCTTATTCTGTGAGCACTCCGTTGAACCACCGATTTAGGGAATCTTGACTACAACTCGTCATTTGAAACATCGGCATCAACACGGAGCAGAAAGATTTCTTTCCCCCTACCCACAAACTAGAATAATATTCGCAAGTTAGCTCAGAATTTTTGTAAGATTTATTACGGCATCTCGAAATCACTCTTCGGGGTATTGCTCGCTACAATTATCGCCTACTTTACGCAACTCTCTCCTTTACTCACCTCACGTTTACTATATTGTTTTATAGCCACCTACTTATTTTGGTATGTCAGTAATACGGTAAAAAGCAACACAAAAACATCTCTATCAAAGTTCAAATATCGAGTTTATGATTATTGAGTACATACTTTGTAACAATGCGCCATCTGAAACCTATCTAATCGCCGCCGTTTGCCCTGTTGGGTCATGCACCGATGTTATTAAGTATGCTCGGTCCCCCCTTCTTTACATCGCTTCAGGTGAACGTACCCCCTTAACATCATCTGCTTGATGCCACTTTTCCACGACCAGTGATGCAATCAAATCACCCTCTACATTTACTGCCGTTCTGAAAGTATCAAGGGGACGTTCTATAATGAGCAGAATGGCTATTGCTTCGAGCGGGATTCCCGCCGCCAATAAAACCATCTGCATCCCAGACATAGAACCAGAAGGCATACCGGGTGCCCCAATTGATGAAATCATCGCCATAATAAAGATCATCACCAAGCCCGTGGTGGTTAAATCAACACCGAACAATTGTGCTAAGAAGATTGCCGCAACGCCCTCAAATAAAGCCGTTCCATCCATATTCATAACTGCGCCTAACGGTAACACCATACTGCTCGTGCTTTGTGATACTTTAAGCTCTTGTTCTGCTACTTGCATCGAGAGTGGTAACGTAGCCGAACTGGATGACGTCGCAAATGCCATCGCCATCGGTGCATAGATCGCTTTAAACAGAGTTCTATAACTGATACCCGTCACCAACTTGGCGATTGCTGGCAGAACAACTGCACCGTGGAACACCGTCAATAAGAACACGAGTAAAGCAAATAAGATCAGTTGATGAAACAAGCCACTGTTGCCGTTCGTGGTAAACTCAAACACGATGGAAAATACAGCGATTGGTGCCAATTTAATGATACCACTGACTACCGTATTGACGGCTTTGTTCAGTCCAGACAAGGACTCAAAGATACTGTGTTTCTCTGGCAACGAAACCAGCAATGCAATACCTAGTAAAAATGAGAATGTTACAATTGCTAGCAGATTCCCTTGAGCTAAAGCTGCTACAGGGTTTACCAACGCCATATTCAGTAGCTTTTCCACAATGGCGCCGCCCGTTGTGGACTCAGTGTCAATGAGTTGGACATGACTTTCTAAAGGCACATGACTAGTGAGCGGTTGCCATGCTGGTAACAATAGCGAAGCACCAAGACCTAAGCTGACCGCTAGAAGTGTTGTGGAAGTATAAAACAGTAGTGTGTGGCGTCCGATGCTCTTCAGTTTGACCGTCGAGCCTATGCTCGTAATGCCTTGTAGTAGCGACAACATAACCACGATACCTACAACCATTTTTAACAAGCCAATATAGGTGGCCTTACCTAACATAATCAGCTGATACCAACTCGTCTGAGTCAGATTATTAGGTAACGGTAGAAAGGTCGCTATACTCCAAGCGAGAAACGCAGCAAACAACAATTGCAGTGGTAGAGAAAGACGCAGTTTTGCCCACATGATGGTGATATCCATAAACGATGAAACGAGTAACGAGAAGGCTCATTGGCCTTCTCATCTTTGAACCTTGGTGCTAGTAACAATTAAGAGATGTTGTTTCTATAAAAAGGATTCAAAGCACTTTTTAGTCGCTTCAGAACCACCAATGCCGTGACTCGACCCCACCCAAATAAGATACGCTGGTGAAGTCTGAAAATAGTATCGTAGAGATTGCGAACTAATCGCCCACGTAAAATCAGTTTATTGTTCATCAAAGTACCCACCGCGTAGTTGTGGCCCACCGCGATAACCATCCCACCGTCTTTGAAAATAAACGGCTTAATGGTTTTGCCTTTCAGCAGTCGTTTGATCTGATTCGCTAAATGTCCTGCAGCTTGATTAGCTGCCTGTGCGCGAGGCGGGACAAAACTGCCGTTGGGCTGAGGACATTCCGCGCTATCGCCAACCACGAAAATGGCATCATCAAGAGTGGTGACTAGATTAGCGTCTACTTTTAATTGATTTAGCGAGTTGGTTTCTAGACCATCAAGCGTTGCCAGCCATGGTGCACACTTGATACCAGCCGCCCATAGCTGCAAGTTAGCGTTGATAACCTCACCGCTATCAGTCACCAATTTACCCGCGTCGGCACGTTTAATGCGGGTCTCCGTTTTCACTTCGACACCATTTCTTACCAAGGCCTTACGCACTTTCTCTGACATGCATCCTAGGCCAGCAGGCAAGACTCGACTTGACGCTTCAATCAGAGTAATGGTGAGATTCATGTCATGGCGATAACGTGTCAGTTTTTGACTGACTTTTGCCAATTCAGCCGCCAGTTCCACACCGGTTGCTCCAGCACCGACGATCGAGATTCTTTGCTCACCTTGCGTACGTAACAATGGATTTATCTGATCCCATGCTTGTTGTGCTTGCAAAGCAGAGTCTAAAAATAAGCAGTGTTCACTCACACCTTCTGTTTTGAAATCATTACTCACCGCACCAACGGCGATCACCAAATAATCGTAAGCCAACTCAGAGACCATACCTTGTTGATCTTGAATCTCAATGGTCTTTTGACCTCGATTTAGCGATTTCATCGATGCCTGAACGTATTGATATTGATTACAATAGCTATGTTGTAAATAGCTCACCGCATCAAGCTCCGAATCAAAAGTACCAGAAGCAATTTCATGTAAACGCGGCTTCCAATAATGGTGACTAGCGGACTCTACCAGCACGACCTCGTGTTGACCTGCACGGCCAAAACTTCTTCCTAAACGAGTAACTAATTCAAGGCCGGCTGCACCGCCGCCTACTACCACGACTTTTGACATCGTATGCTCCAATAACTGTACAACCAATCTAGATTGCGCTCTAAAACCAATTGTTTGCGCAAACCCAACGCTTGACATCAAACAGAATGGCGACATTGTATTGGAACGATTTATTATGATAATCCAGCTAAATTCATATTAACTTATACAGATTTGTAATAATGAACTTGACCGTCAAAGTATGGCACTTTGGGATGTGGGACGAGTTTGAGAGTGGCCCTAAATAAACGCGTTTAGGGAGACAGAATGGTGTTTCAGTCGCTAACGGCTTTAACTCAGCAAATTTACATTAGGCTTTTCTTTTTATAATCAATAAAGTAGCTAGAGGAACCTTGAGTTTTCTTAGCTTCATACATTGCAGTATCAGCGATATGTATTGCTTGCTGAATGTCAATATGTCCACTTAAACACAGTGTGGTACCTATACTGAGCTCTGGCGTTACCTTATCACCATTATGAACATCGATGGGGTGAGATGAGACTTGCAATAGATGATTAGCGATACTTAGAACATGTTCTCGACTATTAAGTCCAGGTAATACGACCAAGAACTCATCTCCACCTAATCTTGATACCACGTCCGTTTGTCTAGTGAAATCCTGCAATCTCTCGGCAAGCGCTACCAATATTTCGTCTCCTATCACGTGACCATAGGTATCGTTGATCACCTTAAAATTGTCGATATCTAGAAACATAAATGCGATTTTCTCTGAACGATTCCAACAATGGCAGATCATTTCTTGAAGTTTCACGTCTAGAAGGCGGCGGTTGGGAAGACTCGTCAAAGGATCAAGGTTCTGCTTTTCTATGACGAGTTGCTCTCTAGCCTTTCGTTCAGAAATATCACGGACGATAGCCAAAAAATAGTTCTCACCATTAAACTCCACCATACTGATGTTAGCCTCGATAGGGATCTCAACTCCATCTTTACGTTTGTGCGTTGCTTCGACGAAGCGATTTTGAGCTTGTTTCATTTTTTCAACGTGGTCTTTCCAGGTTACTTCTCTATTAAACAAAGGGTTAATATCTGGCACAGTTAGACGTAACAGCTCCTCTTTGGTGTAGCCTAGACGTTGATAACCAAGTTCGTTGCAGTTCAAGATCTGACCAAATTCCATATCGACGACATAAATCGCGTCATGTGATTTACGCACTAGTTGGTCAAGTAATAATTCAGCGGCTTGAGATTGTCTTGGCCCAGACAAATCAATTATTTGCGAGACTAAACGGGTAATATTTCCTTCATCATCACATTCAGCAGACATATTGAGTACAGCTAATATTGAATGGCCGTCTTTGTGAATATACCGTTTATGGGTTTGAACGGAGTCAGTTGGGTTTTCAAAAAGTTGCGCCCTTATCCGCTTATTTAGCGCAAGGTCGTCCGGGTGAGTAATAACAACACTGTCAGACATTAACTCAGCTTCCGAATAGCCGAGCAGTTTACGCAAAGCAGCATTAGTATATTCCAGCTTACCTGTCGGTAAGCTAATCGCTGTTGGTATCGGCGTTATATCGAATAGCCGACGAATAGAGTTATCCATTTGAGCGGAATTTTTATCCATACCATCCCCGCTTTTCTATAGTCGTAACACGTAAAAGCTAGCCAACATGTCACTACTGTGCACAGCCCAAAACATAAAAATACGTAGCACCAATGCTGACTGTCTTTTGATTATTGTTCAGAAACTATAGCCAAAACTTAAACAGAATATGCTTAATCTTGCCCGATAGAATGGTGTTATTAATCAATTACTCAAAAATGAGACATTGTCGTACAGGCGTTTTATCTACCTATAAAGTGGCATTCTATCGCGTGAGTGACTGGCTTATTATTCTCCCCAGTTAAACCACAAGTACTTTGCCAATGACCTCCAAACCTAGTCTTACTGATGCTACTCTGCAACTCATTTCCGACGTTAAGAAACAATTACCTCTTTACTCCGAGGATACGTTTGTTTGTGGTCCTGATAATTCTTGTATCGGATGTCCTAAAAAGTTAATGGAATTAGTAGAGACCGAAGTAAGTTACTGGGAATCGGCATTATCACGTGGGATTACACCCAACTTTGAAGAACTCAGAAGGTTTGGGAAGTTGTGTTCTAGTGTAAAACGAGGATTGGTTCGAAACGGTCTTGTTAACTAAGCACGATAATTCGTATTGTCCGATAATATTGTCACACGAATGTGAATCTCCCTTCCTTTTCTCTTTTTATTGATTTACCCACTTCTATTACTGACAAATTAAATATCAACATCTTGAAATTTAATATCTTGTCTAGCGGTCTAGTGCTTTGAACCGATATTTTTTGGACGACCTCAATAGATAGCCTCAAGACTATTGATTATCGTGTCTCAACCTTTAGTATCAATTGTTAACAACAGGGCAAGGTTCGCCACAAACAGTATAAAATGGATAACATAATGAATAATAAGATGTTCAAATCTGCAGTGCTTTCCACTCTCGCAATGACGGTCTCTTCTTGGTCAACCGTTGTCTCTAGCGAAACACTCGACACGACTCAATGGAATTCGGTATTAGAACAAGCCAATGGACAAACAGTATACTTCCACGCATGGGGAGGTAGCCAAGAAATTAACCGTTACCTCCAGTGGGCAGGTAAAGAACTAAAAGACCAATATGGCGTTAACTTTAATCACGTAAAAGTCACCGACATCGCCGAAACTGGCTCTCGTTTACTCGCTGAAAAAGCAGCAGGAAAAAATGACGGTGGCAGTGTCGATATGGTGTGGATTAATGGTGAGAACTTCAAATCCATGAAGGACAACGCCCTACTTTATGGACCTTTTGTATCCAACCTTCCGAACTGGCAATACGTCGATAAATCGCTTCCCGTTGACAGCGACTTCTCAGAACCAACGGAAGGGCTTGAAGCACCTTGGGGAGTGGGTCAACTCGTGTTTATTCACGATACACAAACTCTCAATAACCCACCGACGTCTTATATGGAGATGCTCAACTACGCTAAAGCGTTTCCGAATAAGTTAAGCTACCCAAAACCGCCAGAGTTTCATGGTACTAGCTTCTTGAAGTCTCTGTTAATTGACCTTACAGATAACGATCCTGCGTTAGCAAAACCCGTTTCAGAAGCTGACTTTCAAGGCGTCACCAAGCCGCTTTGGGATTATCTGGATGAGTTTCATAAGGTTGCATGGCGTGCTGGTAAGCAATTCCCTGCCGGAACCGCTGAAACAATCCAATTACTAGACGATGGTCAGCTTGATCTAGCCATTACTTTCAATCCAAACGCTGTCTACTCTGCTCAAGCGAATGGTAACCTTAGCGATACCACTACCGTGTATGCAATGGATAGTGGTGCATTGTCCAACATTCATTTTCTTGCAATCCCTTGGAATGCTAATGCTAAAGCAGGGGCTCTAGTCGCTATTAACTTCTTACTGAGTCCAGAAGCGCAATCGCGAAAAGGTGATATCGCAATTTGGGGTGACCCTTCGGTACTCAGCAAGCAATATCTCACTGGCAGTGCAGCGAAAACTCAACAATTTAAGTCTGTCGCCGAACCTCACCCAAGCTGGCAGAGCGCCCTTGAGCAAGAGTGGCTCAAGCGCTACGGCAGCTAACGGCTTACGAGATAATAAGATTATGCTTAGACTGTTGTACGCCTGTTTAGTCGTTGTCTGCATTTTCCCTACAGTACCTGGTTTACTTGGGGTGGTGATATCCTCTTTGGGTTATATCCCCCCTTTAGGTCTACATCATTTTGATTTAGCCGGATTCAATCAGGTCTTTGCATGGCAAGGCGTAGAAACTTCTATTTTGCTGACGTTTAGCTCCGCAATACTGAGCAGCTATCTCGCCTGCTTCTTATCCTTTGCCATTATTGCCTCTTGTTGGAACAGTAGTTGGTGGAAACGAATCGAACTATCGCTATCTCCTTTACTTGCTCTGCCTCACGTCGCCTTTGCTATTGGTTTTGCTTTTCTGTTTTCTCCTACCGGATTTGGCGCGAGAGCCTTAGTTGACCTTTTGGGAATGGATCTAAGCGGAAACTCTGCCAGTTCAGCTTGGCTAGTCAAGGACCCTTATGGCGTTGGCTTGACGTTGATGCTAGCCCTCAAGGAAGTACCGTTTATACTGCTGATGAGCATCCCAATACTACGACAACTTAGAGTCAGTGAGTCACTGCGTATCGCTACATCACTCGGATACACTGAAAGTGCAGCTTGGTGGAAGATCATACTGCCACAATGGTTTACTAAAATTCGATTCCCGATGCTCGCAGTGATTGCCTACAGTTTATCTGTCGTCGACGTTGCTTTAATTATCGGACCAACTAACCCACCAACCTTCGCTGTCTTAGTTTGGCAATGGTTCAATGACCCCGACCTGAGCTTGCTTCCCCGCGCCAGTGCTGGTGCTGTTGTGCTATTTGCTATTGCTTCAATCTTGATTGGTATCGCTCGTCTCATCGAGCATCTCGTCGTTGCTATTTGCAATCAATGGCAATATTCAGGTCGTACATCGCTGCGCATTCCTGGCAAACCAATATTCACCGTACTTGTATCCATTGTTGCCGCCATGATACCGCTGACGGTTATTTGGACATTTGCGCAGCGTTGGCGTTTTCCGGACGTCTTACCAAGCCGCTATACATTGCGTTTCTGGGAGTACGAATGGGACGGTATTTTTGAAGTGATGGCACAGAGCTTGACCATCGCGCTTATCTCGGCAACGATTGCTCTCATACTTGCTGTTGTAGGACATGAGTATCGCAATAAATATCGCTTACATATACCAGGTTACGTCATTGCGATTCCCATGCTATTACCGCAATTAAGTATCCTGTTCGGATTGCAAGTTACCACGCTATTGCTTAGTGACTCGAGTTATTTGCTTTGGGTTTGTTGGTCACATGTATTCTTCGCCTTCCCGTTTGTCTTCCTTGCACTAGATGGACCATGGCGCGGCTTCAATAGTAAGTTTACCCAGGTATCACTGAGCCTTGGGAAGAGCCCTATTCATACTTGGCTGCATGTCAAATTGCCGCTTCTTTTCCCTGCAATGGTATTTGCATGGGCGGTAGGCATTAGTGTGAGCCTTGCTCAATATTTACCTACGCTGGTATTAGGAGCAGGTCGAGTTGCCACTATTACAACCGAAGCGGTAGCCTTATCGAGTGGATTCGATCGCAGAGTCACCGCCATCTATGCACTCTTCCAGGCTTTCTTACCACTACTATTTTTCTCTGTTGCCGTATTGGTTAATCGCATTCACTCTCGTTATCGACGAATTAAGATCAAAGGACTTTTATTTAATGACACTATCGCTGGCAAACCTCACCATCCGTAAGAAGGAAGGCGAGGTGCTGTTTTCTGATTGCAGTTTCAACGTAAAACAGGGCGAAATATTGACGCTAATGGGCCCAAGTGGTTGTGGAAAATCCACGCTGCTTGACGTCGTTGCGGGTCATCTGTCGTCAGAGTTTGTCTACCAAGGACAAGTTCTACTCGAAGACAAACGTATCGACATGCTAGAACCACACAAGAGAAAAGTCGGAATTTTGTTTCAAGATGACCTGCTGTTTCCTCATCTCAATGTATGGGAGAACCTTGCCTTCGCCTTGCCTAATCGAATTAAAGGAGCTGAACGACAAGAACATGCAATGAACGCTCTTGCTAGTATTCAACTCAATGGTGTGGCTAATCATTACCCAGAGCAATTATCCGGAGGACAACGTGCCCGTATCAGCTTAACACGAATGCTGCTCGCTGAACCAAAGGCCGCCCTACTTGATGAGCCATTCAGTAAACTCGATAAAGAGCTGCGGGTTCAGTTCAGAGATTGGGTTGTGGAACAGCTTCGCAGTGCCAATATTCCCGCTTTAATGGTCACACATGATGAGGATGATATTCCTGATTGCAGCCAAGTCCTTAAATGGCCTTGGGAGAGTGCAGCATGTTAGACAGCATTAGTATCAAAGTTATTCGCTGGCCGTTATCTCAATCGGCACGTGTGCTTAACCGATTAGGGATAACAGCCAATCAAACTACACTATTTGGCTTCGCTTTGGGTTGCCTTGCTTTTCCTGCTTTAGCGTTTGAGCATTATTCCATCGCCCTGATATTTATTTTGTTAAACCGAATTTGCGACGGTCTTGATGGTGCTCTAGCACGTATTCAAGGGATTTCAGATGCCGGAGGTTTTTTAGATATAAGCTTGGATTTCTTATTCTACTCACTGATACCGTTTGGTTTTGTTATTGCCAACCCGGAGCAGAATGCCATTGCTGGCGCTTTTTTGATTTTCTCTTTTATCGGCACGGGAACTAGCTTTTTGGCATTCGCTGTGATGGCAGGTAAACGCGGTATTGAGAATCCAGTTTATCGTCATAAATCTTTGTACTATATGAGTGGCCTTACCGAAGGCACCGAGACCATTGGTTGCTTTGTTCTTTTATGCTTATTACCTGAACATTTTGCTACCATTGCGTTCGTCTTCGGGGCTGCGTGCTGGTTTACAACGTTCACTCGCATTTATTCAGGGTTTCACACATTGCGATAAACGCTACCGAAATCAAGTTAGAACCCACTTTTGTTGTGGTACATTCAGCATTAGTTGTTTCGGTTAATACGATGAAAGGATCGATATGTCTTCAGACTACTTTGGAACCAGTGCAGCCTACGCACGAAAAGAGAGCGATTACCGTGAGAAAGCCCTTAAGCTTTATCCGTGGGTATGTGGAAGCTGCGCTAGGGAGTTTGTTTACTCAAACCTGAGAGAGCTAACGGTCCATCACAAAGATCATGACCACACGAATAACCCTGAAGACGGGAGTAATTGGGAACTTCTGTGTTTGTACTGTCATGATCATGAGCACTCAAAATATACTGAGCACGATTTATACGGTAGCGAGGTAAAACCAGGAGAAGATAACCATCAGGCCGCTACGCATAATCCGTTTGCAGACTTAGCAAATATGATGAAGAAAAAGTAAGCGCATTAAACGAAAAACGTCAGGGGTTACCCTGACGTTTGTTTTCACCCAGTCGAAACTTAGTCCCACTCAGGAGCGAAGTCTGGATTGGCTAATCGATGACCTCTATCCAGTTTCGAAATACTCTCCATATCTTCATCGTCTAATTTAACGTGAACATACGCTAAATTACTCTCGATATTCGTTTGCTTAGTCGATGATGGAATCGTCACAAATCCGCATTTAGCCATCCAAGCCAATACGATTTGAGCAGGCGTCGCTCGATGTTTTTCAGCAATATGTTTAATTGAACCATCTTTAAGTACATCCCCATACGCAAAAGGCATGTAACCAGTCACAATCATCTTGTGTTGACGGCAGTAATCCACTACGCGTTGGTTCTGCAGGTATGGGTGCACTTCGACCTGATTGGTATAAAGCACATTGTCACCTAAGATCTCAATTGCTTTCTCCATTTGCGCAACAGTGAAATTAGACACGCCAATATGACGAGCGAGTCCATCGTCTTGAGCTTGCTTAAGTTGTTGTAAATACTCAGCCATTGGCACTGCTTCATCTTTAAGTGGCCAATGAATAAGAAGCAGATCCACATAGTTTACCTGAAGATCTTTCAAGCTCTCATGCAAACTAGGTAGAAAAGACGCTTTCCCTAGCTTATCCATCCAGATTTTGGTCGTTACAAAAAGCTCCTGACGAGGAATTCCAGAATCCGCTATCGCTTGCCCCACTTCTTTTTCGTTGCCGTAAATTTGAGCGGTATCGATGTGGCGATAGCCAGCATTCAAAGCCATTTCAACGGACTTATAAGCATCGTCGCCCTTTAAGCGAAAAGTACCGGCGCCAAGAGTTGGAATAGAAAGAGACATAGCTTCTCCTTTGAGTTGGTTATGCATTTAATTACAGTACTAATTACAAGGTACTACAAATAAAAAAAGCAGAGTGTGCGCCAACTCTAAAACTATATAGTTATAATATTATCGAAAATCTATTGGAACAAAA
Organism: Vibrio sp. McD22-P3; assembly: GCF_021568915.1. Classification (NCBI taxonomy): domain Bacteria; kingdom Pseudomonadati; phylum Pseudomonadota; class Gammaproteobacteria; order Vibrionales; family Vibrionaceae; genus Vibrio; species Vibrio sp. McD22-P3. Next base: position 293,324 of record NZ_JAKGTN010000003.1, on the reverse strand, counting down.
AAAGCCTCGCAAACTGTGCGAGGCTTTTTGTTAGTTTAATAACGAATTACACGTCGTAAGTCGTTGAAGCCGTGTTACCGCCTGTACCAGTCCAGTTTGTGTGGAAGAACTCACCACGTGGACGGTCAGTACGCTCATAAGTGTGAGCACCAAAGTAGTCTCGTTGAGCTTGAAGCAGGTTAGCTGGTAAACGTGCTGTTGTGTAACCGTCTAGGAAAGATAGCGCTGAAATTGTACATGGCATTGGGATGCCCGCTTCTAGAGATTTCGCTGCTACTTTACGCCATGCCGCTAGGCTGCCTTGTAGGATGTTTTTGAAGTAATCATCTGAGCCTAGGAATGCGATATCTGGGTTCGCTTCGTAAGCATCACGAATATTACCTAGGAATGCAGAACGGATGATACAACCACCACGCCACATTAATGCTACGTTACCGTAGTTTAGATCCCAACCGTTCTCGTTTGACGCTTCACGCATTAGCATGAAACCTTGAGCGTAAGAAATGATCTTAGATGCAAGTAGTGCTTGGCGCAGTGCATCAACCCACTCTTGCTTATCGCCTTCTACTGGAGTAATAGTCTTGCCGAATAGAGATTCAGCTTCAACACGTTGGTCTTTAAGAGCAGATAGACAACGAGAGAATACAGACTCAGAGATAAGCGTTAGAGGAATACCAAGGTCTAGTGCGTTGATACCTGTCCATTTACCCGTACCTTTTTGGCCTGCAGTATCAAGGATCTTCTCTACGAGTGGCTCACCGTCTTCATCTTTGTAACCAAGAATGTCAGCGGTGATTTCTACTAGGTAGCTGTCTAGTTCTGTCTTGTTCCAATCTGCAAATACAGCCTGCATTTCATCTGCAGACATACCTAGACCGTCTTTCATGAACTGGTACGCTTCAGTAATCAACTGCATGTCGCCGTATTCGATGCCGTTGTGAACCATCTTAACGAAGTGACCTGCACCATCGTTACCAACCCAGTCACAGCAAGGCTCGCCAGCATCAGTTTTCGCAGAGATACCTTGGAAGATAGGCTTAACTGCTTCCCAAGCTTCAACTGCGCCGCCTGGCATGATTGAAGGTCCAAAACGAGCGCCTTCTTCACCACCAGAAACGCCAGTACCGATAAAGTGGATACCTTTTTCACGTAGCTCAGCAACGCGACGGTTTGTGTCTGGGTAGTTTGTGTTACCGCCATCAATGATGATGTCGCCTTTGTCTAGTAGTGGTACTAGCGCTTCGATGAACTTATCTACAACATCACCAGCACGTACCATTAGCATCACTTTGCGTGGCGTTTCTAGCTTCTCAACGAGTTCTTCTAGCGAGTATGCACCAACAATGTTCGTGCCTTTTGCTGGACCTTCCAGAAACTCGTCAACTTTTGCAGCAGTACGGTTGTGAGCCACTACTTTAAAGCCGTGGTCATTCATGTTTAGGATAAGGTTCTGACCCATTACCGCCAGACCAATTACACCAATATCACCTTTCATTGTTCTCTCCATCAATTCGGCAACTTAACTTGCTGCTTTGAAATCTTTTCGTCGAGCCAAGTTGTGCAGCTCTCCTAGCTCGACATTATTTGTGATTACAGTTCGCAGTAATCGGTATCAGTCAGGTTTTTACATGGGAAGCGCCACGCGCGACCATCATTATGTAGTAGCTGATCTGACTCTTGTGGACCCCAAGTACCACACGCATAACCAAACAGGGATTGCGGATCTTGCTTGTAGTCCAGAATTGGTTGAACAAATTCCCAACATGCCTCAACTGCATCGCTACGTGCGAACAGCGTAGCATCACCATTAAGTGCATCAAGTAATAGACGCTCATAAGCTGTAAGCATCTGTGTCTCTTGCAGTGATGCGTAATGGAAATTCATTTTTACTTCTTTTGCATTGAAACCAGCTCCTGGTTCTTTCAAACCAAAGCTCATTTGAATGCCCTCATCCGGTTGAATACGGATGATCAGCTTATTCTCTGGCGCATCTTTACCAAACACTGGGTGCGGCGTTTGTTTAAAGTGAATCACTACCTCTGTCACACGTGTCGGCAATCGTTTACCTGTACGAACATAAAAAGGAACACCGTTCCAACGCCAGTTGTCGATAAACATTTTCAAGCCAACGTAAGTCTCCGTGCGAGAGTCGTCAGCAACACCATGCTCGTTGCGATAGCCCGGTAGGAATTGACCACGTACGTTAGATTCCGTGTACTGCCCGAGTACAAGGTTGTTACGCAGGTCTTCATCAGAAAGAGGACGCAAACACTGCAGCACTTTAACTACTTCGTTACGAATAGCGTCAGCGTTAATTTGAGCTGGAGATTCCATACCGACCATTGCTAACACTTGCAATAAGTGGTTTTGGAACATATCACGTACCGCGCCAGAACAATCGTAGTAGCCACCGCGCTCTTCTACACCAAGGAACTCGGCACCTGTGATCTCAACATAGTCGACATACTGGTGATTCCAAAGTGGCTCGAACATGGCATTTGAGAAACGTAAAACCAATAGGTTTTGTACCGTTTCTTTACCCAGATAATGGTCGATACGATAGATTTGATGCTCTTGGAAATGCTCGTGAATTTCTTTGTCCAATTGGCGCGCAGACGCTAGGTCATAACCAAATGGTTTTTCGATGATCAAACGCTTCCAGCCATCAGCTTCATCATTGAGGCCGTGAGCCGCCAGACTTGCAGGAATAATGCTATAAAGGCTTGGCGGTGTCGCCAAATAGAAAAGCGTATTACGTTGCTCGAAACCATATTGGTTAGCAACATCATCAAGGCGGGTTGCCAGTTTCGCGTAGTCTTGAGTATCAGAAGTATCAATGGCTTGATAGTGAAGATGATTACAGAAGGCTTCTAGTGTTTCAGGTTCTGTTTTTTCCATCTCCTGAAGGGAGTGTTTTAGCTTTTCTCGGTATGATTCGTCGCTGTATTGAGTGCGGCTTACACCAAGAATTGCGAAAGATTTAGGTAGCTGGTCGCTAGCATACAAATGGTAAAGTGCAGGGATCAACTTACGATAAGTAAGGTCGCCTGAAGCACCAAAAATCACGATGCTGCTGTTTTCAGGTATTACCATCTTTTTTCCTTAGACAATGGGGGCAATTGTTTAGCGGACGCAATGTTAACAGCGTGCTAGAGAAAAAGAAAATAAGTTTTGCCTATAAGAAAGATAGGTAAATTCGTTGGATATATGACATCTGACCAGTCATCTCATTCACCACCCCTGCTTTAAGAAAACTAGCGCATATAAAGTTTCTTCTACCAGTCAATTATCGCAGAATCTTCTAGCTTGGTTACAAAATTGGACCACATAACTTCATTAGTTATGGCACAATCCAATATAATGTAAACATAACGTTAAAAAATACGCTTTTGTTCTCGACATAATCGTCAACCAACACTCAAAGCGACCAATAGAAGAGAATGTGTGCATGCTTTCAATATTTGAGATTTACAAAATCGGGGTTGGCCCTTCCAGTTCCCATACCAATGGTCCAATGATCGCTGGGCATAGTTTCACTGAGTTAATCGCAGACCAACTGACTAAAGTAAACCGGATTCAAGTCGATCTCTACGGTTCCCTGTCGTTGACAGGCATCGGTCACCACACCGATCGTGCCACTATTTTAGGCTTGTTGGGCAACAAACCTGACACTATTAAGATTTCGAGCGCAAACCAAGCGATGAGAAATGCTATCGAAGATGGCGTATTACCTCTCTCAGGCACTCACCATATTCCGTTTAACTACAAAACGGACATGCTGTTTCATGAAGACAATCTACCTCTACATGAAAATGGCATGACCATCTCTGCGTTTGATAAACAAGGTGAGCGCATTGGCTTTGAGACTTACTATTCCATCGGCGGCGGCTTTATTGCCACAGAATATGAATTGCAAAATGGTAAAGACGAAGAAGACGTCAGTGTCGAATTCCCGTTTAGCAGCGCTGACGAAATGTTAGAGCTAGCAGAAGAACACGGCATGAGCCTCGGTGGTATGGTACTTCGCAATGAATTAGCGTTCAAAGATCTTGAAGACATCAATGATAAAGCCGAGCAGATTTGGCGAGTCATGTTGCGTTGTATGGAGCGTGGTTTTGAAACTGAAGGTATCTTGGATGGCGGGCTAAACGTCACCCGTCGTGCTCCTAATCTACTGAAAAAGCTGGAAGCAAACGCCGCCATCGAAAATGATCCGATGGAAATTATGGATTGGATCAACTTGTTTGCCTTTGCCGTAAGTGAAGAGAATGCGGCGGGCGGTCAAGTGGTCACCTCTCCGACAAACGGGGCTGCGGGGGTTATTCCAGCCGTATTAATGTACTACCATCGTTTTATTAAAGAGCTTGATACCAAACAGCTCAAAGACTTTTTAGCGGTTTCCGGAGCCATCGGTATCCTCTACAAAACCAACGCCTCCATTTCCGGTGCTGAAGTGGGCTGTCAAGGAGAGGTAGGCGTATCATCATCCATGGCAGCAGCTGGCCTAACCGCACTACGAGGTGGTAGTAACGAGCAAATGTGTATCGCAGCAGAGATTGCCATGGAGCACTCACTCGGTATGACCTGCGACCCTATCGGCGGTTTGGTTCAAGTCCCTTGTATCGAACGCAATGCCATGGGTGCGATGAAGGCAATCAATGCTTCGCGCATGGCGCTTAAGCGAACCAGTAAGTGTCTCATCTCTTTAGATAAAGTCATCGATACTATGTATCAGACGGGCAAGGATATGAATAAGAAGTACCGTGAAACCTCGCAAGGTGGATTGGCGCTAATTCATTTGGCCCCGCCTTGTGAATAAATGTGCAAGTAAACAAATAAAGGCGACCAGAGGTCGCCTTTATTGATGAACAACTTAACGATATTACTGCGCGATTAAGTCTTTGTAAGCGATAGTCTTGCCTTGAGGTTTCTCATTAGCGAGCTTAGCTTTAGGTGCTCCTGGTTGTGATAACCAATATTCTGGATCCTTCTTAGGATTCAGTTTTGGACCACAATCACCCTGAGCACCACTTCTTTCTAGACGCTTAAGCACTTTGTCTTGAGCTGCTGCTAGGCCGTCCAGAGCTTCTTGTGGTGTTTTTTCTCCACTTGCCGCTTCAGAAACATATTGCCACCATAGCTGTGCAAGTTTTGGATAGTCTGGCACGTTGGTACCAGTTGGGGTCCACTGTTTACGTGCATCACTGCGGTAGAACTCAACCAAACCACCCAGCTTAGGAGCAGCATCTGTCATCGCTTGAGAGTTAATGTCTGACTCACGAATTGGCGTCAAACCAACCAGTGTTTTCTTCAAGCTCACAGACTTAGACACGACAAACTGAGCATACAACCAAGCGGCTTGACGACGATCCACTGGCGTACTGTTTAGGAATGTCCACGAGCCCGCATCTTGATAACCAAGCTTCATGCCATCTTCCCAGTATGGGCCACGAGGTGATGGAGCCATACGCCATTTCGGTGTGCCATCTTCATTAACTACAGGTAGCCCTGGCTTGGTCATGTCAGCAGTAAACGCGGTATACCAAAAGATCTGCTGCGCGATAGAACCTTGTGCGGGAACCGGACCTGCTTCGCCAAACGTCATCCCTTGGGCTTCAGGTGGCGCATATTGCTTTAGCCAATCCACATACTTGGTGGTCGCATACACTGCCGCTGGACCATTTGTCGCACCGCCGCGAGCCACATCGGAACCGACAGGGCTACAACCTTCTACACGAATCCCCCACTCATCAACTGGCAAACCATTAGGAATCCCTTTATCACCCGCACCAGCCATGGAGAACCACGAGTCAGTGAAACGCCAACCTAGTGATGGGTCTTTTTTGCCGTAGTCCATATGACCGTAGACACGTTCGCCATCGATCATTTTCACCTTCTCACTAAAGAATTCTGCAATGTCTTCGTATGCAGACCAGTTAAGTGGCACTCCTAGCTCGTAACCGTATTCCTTCTTAAACTTGGCTTTAAGATCGTCACGCTCAAACCAGTCTGCACGGAACCAATATAGGTTCGCAAACTGCTGATCTGGCAGCTGGTAAATCTTACCGTCAGGACCTGTGGTGAAATCCAAGCCAATGAAGTCGGGAAGATCCAAATATGGGTTAGTCACACTCTTACCGTCACCTTCAATAAAATCAGAGATTGGTACCACTTTTCCGTATCGAATGTGGGTTCCGATCAAGTCTGAATCATTGATATAGCCGTCGTAGATATTGCGACCTGTCTGCATTTGCGTTTGCAGCTTTTCTACCACGTCACCTTCTTGAATCAAATCGTGATTCACTTTGATGCCGGTTATCTCATAGAACGCTTTAGCAAGAACTTTTGCTTCATATTCGTGGGTGGTGATGGTTTCCGAAGCAACGTTGATTTCCATGCCTTTGAAAGGTTTGGCAGCATCAATAAACCACTGCATCTCTTTCGCTTGCTCATCAGCGGTCAACGTCGTCGGAGTGAACTCTTCACTCATCCACTTTTTAGCCGCGTCCATATCGGCAAACGCGTTTGGCGAGAGTGCTGCGAATGCAATAGACAAAGCAACGCAGCGGGTAAGATAAGACTTCTTCATATCCTTTTTCATTATTGTTTTACTCCAATTATGAGTGTTTTGTTTCGTACGTTATTAGTCACACCTAAGCGAGCCCTATGGCATTGAAGCCAAATACAACATGTTGAGCATGGTTAGGCACTTATCGGTGAAAGTTTTTATTACCCCCATTTTAAAACGGTCAAAATCCAAACCGTGGAAATCGCAAACGGCACCCAAATAGAGAGCTCCGTTAGTCCCACAAACCCAAGGTGTATATAGGCTGAACTCAGCAAGCCAATAAACAGTCGGTCTCCCCGTGTTGTACTGATTGGGAGAAACCCTTTGCGCTCAATACATGGCGCTTTAATTTCAGCAATGGTCATCGTTAACAAAATCAGTGCGATGCCAATAAAAAACAGTGCAGACGGAGTCGTCCATGCCATCCAAGCCATAATGTGTCTCCTTAAACTCGACCCAGTGCAAAACCTTTCGCAACGTGGTTGCGAACAAACCAAATGACAAGAATGCCCGGTACGATAGTCAGTACCCCGGCCGCAGCTAACACGCCCCAATCTATCCCCGAGGCACTGACGGTTCGCGTCATCACCGCAGAAATAGGCTTGGCATCAACTGATGTAAGTGTTCGAGCAAGCAGCAACTCAACCCAGCTGAACATGAAGCAGAAAAACGCCGTCACACCAATACCGGAACGGATCATTGGCAGAAATATCTTCATAAAGAACTTTGGAAAGCTGTAACCATCGATATAGGCGGTTTCATCGATTTCCCTTGGAACACCTGACATAAAGCCTTCAAGGATCCAAACCGCCAACGGCACGTTAAATAAACAGTGAGCGAGCGCGACCGCAATATGGGTGTCGAACAGGCCTACCGATGAATACAACTGGAAGAACGGCAACAGAAATACTGCAGGCGGTGACATTCGGTTGGTCAGCAGCCAGAAAAACAAGTGTTTATCGCCGACAAATTTGTAGCGTGAAAAGGCATACGCTGCAGGCAGAGCCACTGCTAGCGTAATACACATATTCATTACTACATAGATGATGGAATTGACGTATCCCATATACCAACTAGGGTCGGAGAAAATGGTCTGATAGTTTTTAAATGTCCAGTTTTCTGGCCAGAAGCTTAGGCTTCCCAATATCTCTTGGTTTTCTTTAAACGACATATTGAGCAGCCAATAAATCGGCAGCATCAAACAGATGATATAAAGTGCTAAGCCGACAATTTGGGTATAGCGTGTGTATTTTGACTTCGTCATGGTTAAATCCCTTTATTTATTCTCACCGTGCGTCATCGCGGTATAGAACACCCAACTGACGAGTAATATGATCAAGAAGTAAATGATGGAGAAAGCCGCAGCAGGACCAATATCAAATTGTCCGATGGCCATCTTGGTTAAGGTTTGGCTTAAGAACGTGGTTGAGTTACCTGGCCCCCCTCCAGTAAGCACAAAGGGTTCGGTGTAAATCATAAAGCTGTCCATGAAGCGCACTAACACACCAATCAATAACACGCTCTTCAACTTTGGAAGCTGAATGTAACGGATGATTGACCATGTAGAGGCGCGATCAATATTGGCCGCTTGATAGTAGGCATCCGGAATAGCGCGCAGACCTGAATAACACAGCAAAGCGATGAGTGACGTCCAGTGCCATACGTCCATCAGAATCACAGTCAACCAAGCATCGACCGGGTTACCTGCATAGTTATAATCAACACCAAGCCCGTTTAGAGCCCAACCAAATAAGCCAATGTCCGCACGACCAAAGATCTGCCAGATAGTCCCCACGACGTTAAGTGGGATAAGCAATGGAATAGCCAATACGATTAGGCAAAACACCGACCACTTGCCTTTGGTTGGCATGGTGAGTGCCACAATAATCCCAAGGGGAACTTCAATCATCAGCACCGTAAACGTAAATCCAAACTGACGCAGCAACGCTCCGTGTAGTCGTTCATCATTTAACGTTTCTCGATACCACTCCGTTCCAACGAAGTAGGCGGTATTAGCGTCAAAGATATCTTGTAGCGAGTAGTTCACTACCGTCATCAATGGCACGATGGCACTAAAAGCCACCAAGGCAAAAACCGGAAGAACTAGAAACCATGCCTTGTTGTTGACTGCCTTGTCCATTAGTGGCCTCCTACATTAACTAAGAATTCATCGACATAGAGCATTGTCCATTGCTCTGGAAAGCTGATGTACGCGACACTTTTAGGTACATGTTGGTCTTCTTGAAGGCGTGCTTTGATGTGCTGTTCACCCAGCTTTAAAGTGAGAATTTTGTAGGTACCCAAATCTTCAACATGCAATACCTGTGCTTTTAAAGCAGAAGGGTTTTCTTTCTCCCATACATGAACAAATTCCGGTCTTATTCCAATCTTGATATTGTTACTCGATGCCTTTGCAATAGCGTCTCGATAACTTGACGACAACGGCACATCGACATCATCAAATCGCACTCCAACCTCAGTTGGTGTCACTTCCATTAGATTCATTCCAGGACTGCCAATGAAGTAGCCGACAAAGGTATGGTTAGGGGTTTCGAATAGCTCTCTTGGTGTACCGAATTGCACAATTTGCCCGTTGTACATAACGGCAATTTCATCTGCGAACGTCGACGCTTCCAGTTGGTCATGGGTCACGTAAATCATGGTGATATTGAACTGTTGGTGGATCTGCTTAAGCTTGCGTCTTAGTTTCCACTTCAGCTGCGGGTCGATAACCGTTAGTGGTTCGTCAAATAGAATCGCCGAGACATCATCACGAACCAGCCCTCTTCCCATCGACACCTTTTGCTTTTCATCCGCAGTAAGGTGTTTTGCTTTTTTGTTCAGCACGGCAGTCAGCTCGAGAATTTCGGCAATTTCCGTCACTTTGGAATGAATTTTAGCTTTGTGTACCTTCATATTTCGCAGCGGAAACGCTAAGTTGTCGTACACCGTCATAGTGTCGTATATCACCGGAAACTGGAAAACCTGAGCAATATTTCTATCCTGAGGGCGCAGTTCATTCACTTTCATGTCATCGAAAAGCACTTCACCTTGCGAAGGACTCATGAGCCCAGAAATAATGTTGAGTAGTGTCGATTTTCCGCAGCCCGATGGACCTAATAACGCGTATGCTCCACCTTGTTTCCAAACGTGGTTCATTTCTTTAATGGCATACAGCGACGACTCGCTTGGCTGTTTGTCATAAGTATGAGCCAGTGAATTGAGTGTAATTTGGACCATGACTGACTAACCTCTCACATCATTAATCGGAGCATGAATCAGTTTTTCGTCCATACCGAATACATAGAATTTGTGGATTGGAATGTAGATTTTGATGGTTTCGTCCACTTCATAGCTGTGAACGCCAGCCAAGTGAAGCACCAACTCAAAATGCGCATTACGAACATGAAGAAATGTCTCTGAGCCACTAATTTCGGCGACTTCCACTTGAACCGTCAGCTCAACATCGTCGTCGTTTTTCGGTAACAAGCTAAGATGACTAGGTCGAATACCAAACTTGTAGCTACCCTTTTCAAGCTTGCTTAACGACTGGTTAAGCGGGAAGTGAGCACTTTGATCAAACGTGACTTCACTTTCAGTAACGTCACCTTTTAGTAAGTTAATAGGAGGCTCACTAAACAGAGTGGCTGAGGTCACGCAATCTGGGGTGTGATATACCTCCGCGGTCGGACCTGACTGGATGACCTTGCCCTCATGGAGAATGGTTGTCGTTCCGCCAAGTGCTAGAGCTTCGTTAGGCTCTGTAGTAGCGTAGATAGCGATCGTGTGACGGGTTTTGAACAACTCACGCATTTCCTGACGCAGTTCCTCGCGAAGCTTGTAGTCTAAGTTCACCAGGGGCTCGTCGAACAAAATAATTTCAGCATCTTTGACCAATGCTCTAGCCATTGCGGTTCTTTGCTGTTGACCACCAGAAAGTTCTAATGGGTGCTTTTTTAGATGTTCAGTAATGCGAAGCATGTCTGCTGTCGCGTGCACACGATCGATGATTTCTTTTTCGGGTGTACCAGCAAGTCGCAGCGGAGAAGCGACGTTTTCAAATACCGTCAGATTGGGATAATTGATAAATTGCTGGTAAACCATCGAGATGTTTCGCTCTCTTACCGAAACCCCTGTTACATCAACGCCGTTAACCAGAATTCGTCCTGACGTGGGTTTGTCCAAACCTGCTATCAATCTCATCAATGAGGTTTTACCTGCGAGTGTTCGCCCAAGCAAAACGTTAAACGATCCTGCTTCAAAGGTGAGGTTCACGTCGGATATGTGATGCTCGCCGTCGACTATTTTGCTTACCTGCTCAAGTGTTAATGACACTAAAAACTCCTTTCATCTCGAACAATGTCGTTTTCGATATTGCTCATAATTGCTAGAGTCGTGCCAACTTGCGAAAATTGTAACAATTTAATTACAAGACATACGATAAACTATTGAATGAGCGTAGTTTTAAACGCTAACCCCATAGAAAGAAAGCACTTATCCTACAAAAACGTTTTATGATCCAAGTAACATTTGTTAACTAAATGTGTTCAAACTGTTCAGGGCAATGATATGTTTATTGAGCAATTGGTGAACAATCTTTGTTCGCAAACGCGCTTTTAGTATTTTGACTCTAATTTGGCTGGTCGTAGAAATGAACAGTAAACACAGCACGATCATTAAAAACTCTTGGCAACGATGTAGAGAAGCCGGGTTGTCACACAGCAGTGCTCCCATTATAGAGATGGAGACAGGCTCCTCACTGGCGAGAACAACAGAAGAGCACTCCGGTTTAATAGAAACGACACAACAAAAAGTGTTGCCGTTTTACGACAGTTTATTGGCAAACAGTAACTGCCTCATTACCTTGGCAAATACTAAAGGCCAGGTCTTGAATAGCTGGGGAGAACAACGGTTTTTTACCCAACATCAACCACAAGTCTTTCAAAATGGCGTGCAATGGAAGGAACAGTTAATTGGCACGAACGCCATAGGCACGGCTTTAGAGACGGGCTCCATTGTGCAAGTTTTTCACGATGAACACTTTCTTAGTTCAAACCGATTTATGGCAGGTTCCGCAGCACCTTTGTTTGATGCAGACAGAAGAATGACGGGCGTTTTGTCGATATCAAGTGACGCTTATATGCCCTCTTCTCATACACTTGGTATGGTAAAACTGATGTCACAGGCCATTGAGAACCAATTAATAGCTAGTCGATTTCAAGCGACCCATCACCTATTTTGGTTCAATACTTCTCCTGAAAACATTGATAGTCAATGGTCTTCATTGTTGGTGTTTAACGATGAAGGCATTATTGTTTCAGCCAATCGTCGCGCTGAAGTGGTACTTGGTCAGAATCTTGCGCTGCAGCGTTTGGAACAATTGTTCGATGTAAAGATGGAGCAAGTGCTATCGCACCCTCCTTTTACGCCATTTCCTCTAACTTCTCGTAGCCAGTCTAATTATTTTGGCTTGACCATACCTCCAACGATTCCAAAAGGTCGTCAACTCGATTTTAGGTTGGCACCACAAACCACAGATATAGCTGCTCCAACGGACAGACCACTTGATTTAGAACAGTTAAATACCGGTGACCCAAGATTGGCGAAAGCGATTAATCAAGCAAGTCGAATCCTTGATACCGATATACCCATTTTGATCCATGGCGAAACCGGGGTGGGTAAAGAAGTTTTTGTTAACGCACTGCACCAATCAAGTAGACGCAGTCACGCCCCACTCATTGCAGTAAACTGTGCCGCTATTCCGTCTGAACTGGTTGAATCCGAGCTGTTTGGATACGAGAAAGGGGCATTTACCGGTGCTCATACTAAAGGCTATGTGGGATTAATTAGAAAAGCCGATAAAGGAACACTGTTTCTCGATGAACTTGGCGACATGCCGATAAATGTTCAAGCTCGACTGCTTCGAGTACTGCAAGAGCGCAAGGTGACGCCACTTGGTTCCACAACCTCTTACCCAGTTGATTTTAAGTTAGTTTCCGCAACCAACCGGAACCTAAAAGCTGACGTAGAGCGCGGTACGTTTCGCCAAGATCTCTATTATCGAGTAACAGGTCTTAACATCACGCTCCCTGCTTTGAGGGAACGAACGGATAAAGAGGCTCTGATCCGATTCATTCTAAGAAAATACGCATACGGCAACGAGGTACCAAATCTAAGCGTGGAAGTATTGGCGATGTTCAAACAACACCCTTGGCCTGGCAATATCAGACAAATGGTTAGCGTGATTCAAATTGCAGCCGCCATGGCGGGCGATGAAACCATCACCTCAGAACACTTACCTGATGACTTCATAAATGACCTCAAACCTTATGAAAGTGCGCCGATTCAACCTATATTGGGCGCTACCGCATCAGACTTATCAGCCGCCCCAAATTTGGTTGAACAGGTCACAGAGCAAGTATCAAACAATCAAGAGTGGCTTGATATTTATGAGGAATGTGGAAGGAATATTTCGGCAACTGCAAAGGCGCTTAATGTCAGTCGCAATACATTATACAAACGCCTAAGAGAGCAAGGGTTAAGATAAGCTTCCCTTGCTCCACTTGGATTGTTTTTATATTAACTCACTGGATCGACATGATAATCATGAATTGTGATTCTGGTGTCATCCAAGCTTACTTTCCAAACTTCGTTAACCAGCAAGTTAATGCCTTCACCACGTAGCGTTGACTCGGGATAGGTGTCTGCAAGTAAGCGTATTCTGAGTTCGACTGCGTAATTATTGTCTTCTCTACGCACTTCTATTTGCTCGATTTGATGATGACAATCCGGTTTAAAGGTGCGCTTAACGATAGAATACCAATCTCTAAACCCATCATGACCTGAAAATGTTCCTTCTGGCGCTGACCATTTGATATCCGCGCTTAAACAACGCGTAAAATCATCAGTCGACTCAGGAAGTTCATCAAACTGGGCGAACCATTGAGTCACAAACTTACTAATACGGTTTTCTGGTGATTGGATAAGGTCTTCAATCCTCGTTTGCAAGCGGTCAGCATGACTCCTAGCACGAGTTTCTACCTCCTCCAGTGTGTTGTACACGCCTGCAATGTAAACCATGCTATGAGTGTAAATTGGCTTAACGTAATTCATTCCTGCAAGATAAGCGGTTTGCTCTAAAGGTTTTAACAACTCTTCAATTGAGAAATGGTTATAGCCAAGCGGGGTATAAGACTCCTCAGGACCACCGATTGTGAACGATAGCACCAAATCTTTGCCTTTTAACTTGTCGCCTTTAGCGCCATAAGCAAAGTTATAGCTGAATACATCATCAATCCATTTTTTCAGCAACGCAGGAATGGAGTACCAGTAGAACGGAAACTGCAGTACAACAACGTCAGCTTTCACTAAAGCCGCTTGCTCTGCCTCTACATCGATCTGATAGTTAGGGTATAAACGGTCTAGTTGACGCACTTCAATGTCATCAAAATGATCACTTAATTGGTTCAAAATAACTTTATTGGTATTTGACGCGTCCAAATTTGGATGACCTGAAATAACTAAAACCTGGCTCATAATGACTTTCTCATCGGTTACTGACTTAACATGTGAGTAGTGTAATCAGTATCATTGATAATTTTTAGATGACTTTTAGCTAAATAATTATTAGTTTAAAGCTAATAATAGTATTAGGTCCTAATCATGAACGGAACAATATTCAACCAACTGATTGTATTTAATACGATCGTTCAGGAAGGTAGCATTACCAGAGCGGCTAAGAAGCTCGAAATGGCACCTCCTTCAGTCAGCAATGCGTTGAAAGCTTTAGAGCAAGAATTAGGTCTACCGTTGTTTACACGTACAACACGACGCATTGAAGTCACTGAAGCAGGTAGATTACTGCATGAACGCACCTTGCATTCTATTTCCGAGTTGAGTTTGGCTTTCGAAAGTGTCAGCGATTTAAGCCGAGAACCCACTGGCACGGTTCGCGTCACCATGCCACGCTTTGTCTATCAGTATTTAATCGAGCCCATTTACGCGGAATTCTGTCAGCAATACCCTCATATACAACTAGAAATTTCAGTTTCTGACGCCACAATCGACATACTTAACGAGAACTTTGATCTTGGCATCCGCTTTGGTGATAAAGTGGAAGAAGGCATGGTCGCTCGACCACTTACGACTTCTATGAAAGAAGCCTTTTTTGCGTCCCCTGCCTATATAGAACACTATGGACAACCATCATGCCCAGATGATTTGAAACATCACAAGCTGATACAGTATCGATTCATCTCATCAAACAAAATTGCACCTCTATTGCTAAACAAACAGGGAGAGATGCTTTCGGTGGAGATGCCTACCTCCATGGTTGTTAATGACACGAACTTAATGGTAGATGCTGCCATAAAAGGTTTGGGAATAGGCAGACTTGTCGAACCTATGATTCAATCACATATCGCCCAAAAGCAACTAGTACCAATTTTAGAAGACTATTGGTACCCATATTCTGGACTTTATGTCTACTTTCATAAAAACACACAAAAGGCTAAACGTGTACGTGTATTGATTGATTTTTTGATAGAAAAAACCAAGCAGCTATAACTAGATGGCGGCTCTTTTCATGGATACATTGTCCCTACTACGAGGTATCAAATTGAACACAAGTAAAATTCGCAACGTGGTCTTCGACGTTGGCAACGTGATTGTTCGCTGGTCTCCCGTTGAGATCGTCCGACTAACATTTGGGTATAGTGCTCATGAAGCAGAGCAAAAGGCTAAAGCTATTTTTCAACATGATATTTGGATGGCACTTAACAAGGGCCTATTGACCGAACATCAAGCACAAGAAGAATATCAAACTGCATTGGGGCTATCTGAGGCTGAGTGTGAGAGACTCTTCTACTACATCAAAGAAACCCAAATTCAGATTTTTGGTACGGTCGATCTCATTAAGCGCCTGAAACAAGCCAGCTACAACATTTATGCTTTAACGGACAACGTCCATGAAATTGTCGAGCACTTAAAGCATCGTTATGACTTCTGGCCACTATTCGAAGCTGCTACCGTATCGGCTGAGTTGGGTGTACTCAAACCCTCTGCTGACATTTATCAGTCGCTACTCAACAGCAACAATCTTATCGCGGAAGAGACCGTATTTTTGGATGACATGCCATACAACGTCGACGGCGCAGTGCAATGTGGACTGCATGCCATTCAGTTCAGCGACGCACAACAAGCGGAGAATGCACTTCGAGAATTGGGTTTAGAGTTTTAAGACGAATAACGGCAGTTCTCGTGACAAGAACTGCCGTTACTATTTCAGTTGATTCAAATGAACAAACGCTTAACTAAGCTTGCTCTTCAAACTTTCCAATACAGACTTACGAATTGAACCCAGTTTTGGACGCTCTTCATTTGGAAACGGGATTGGTCGCATAAGACTGATCGTTTTCAAACCCAAACGAGCTGTTAGTAGCCCCACACCAAGGCCTTGTCCAGCTCGGGCTGAAAGTTTTTCTGCCAAGTTCATCGACAATATATCCGCACTTGATTCAATGGCAAGTTCACTGGCACCCGCTAATGCAATGTTCATTAATACGAGTTTGAACAACTTAAGTCTTGACCAGTAACCTAACTCTACGCCGTAAACCTCTGATAATTTGTCGATCATTCGGAAATTACGCCAAGCGATGAGAAGCATGTCAGCAATAGCCAATGGACTCAGAGCCACCAAAATTGCCGCTTCCCCCGATAACTTCGACACTGCAGCCAGTGCTTGTTTATCTTGCTCTTTCAGTACCATGGACTGGTACATATTTAGCACTTCAGCATCACTATGCGCACTGTGAATACTGTTCTTCCAGCGGTCAAACGAAGGGTTTTCAGGTTGTATCCCCGCCTCATCAGCTAGCTTTTGACAGAATTTCTCACCCTGCCCCACTCCATCGTTGGCAATCAGTGCTTCGGCCTGTTCCTGAACCGAAAAGTGGTCTTTCAGTTTGCGAAGCTTATACAGCTCCTTACCAAACGCCCCAATACCCATTGCCGCTACTGCGGTAATCAAGCCTGACCAACCTAAAGACAACCAGTTTCCGGTATTGGCAGCAGTCACGACGTTATCTATCGCTTGCCAACCAACTAAGCCTGCAAATGCCGTTAATAAAGTAGTGGCAATCCAGCCTTTTTTGCTGCTTCCTTTGACTACTCTTTCAAGCTCTAGCTCGTCCTGTTGATCATTTGCTTCATGTTCAACAGGTATGAACGCCTGTTCTGGTTCAAACAGCTTTTGGCTGTTTATATCCACTGAAGATTCTATTTCGGAAGTATCCTCAGTGAAGACTTTTCTACCTTTGATATCACTCATCGAAGTTTATCTCCAATCAAATACTGCAGTGCTTTATCAAGTCGAATATGCCCGCAAGGTTCGTCAACCGCCGTTTCAAGCGGTCTAAATGAGGTAAACTCAAACTGATTGTTTTTCCAATACTCAGCCTTTGGGAGGCGGGCTGGCACATCACCGGGATACAAGGTCATGGTTTCATTATTCAAGGTCGTTCCTCTTAGCGCAGCACTGCTCTCATTTCCTTTACCTACAAATCCTGCTTCGGTCGCTCTGATGGAAGCGACGCTCATGCAGCTCATTTCTATATTTTCGAACGCAGTATCTTGCCACGCTGGATGTACCATTTGCTGTAACAAGCTCACTAAGTTGTTGTGCTGATCTGGCGTGACATGATCAGCCTTTGTGGCGGCAAACAAAATTTTATCTATTCGTGAAGAGAACAAGCGACGTAGTAAGCTAGATTGTCCATAGCGGAAACTCTTCATAATTTGTTGCAGCGCATCTTTCATATCATGAAACGCTTCTGAGCCTGCCATGAGTGGCTGTAAACAATCCACCAGCACAATCTGACGATCAAATGTCGCAAAGTGATTCTTGTAGAATTGCTTCACCACTTTGGTTTGATACTCTTCATAGCGGCGCTTGAGCATCGCATAACCGCTCGCCTTAGCGACTTTGTCTGACGGAGCCTGACAAGGGAAAAACTGCAGTACTGGTGCGCCTTTTAATTCACCCGGAAGAACAAAGCGTCCTGGTTGCACCCAATGTAATCCACGCTCTTTGCAGGCATACAGATATTGAGTAAAGCTCTCGGAAATGTCGGCTATTTGCTTTTCGTTTTCTTCTCCAGTGGCATCAAACTGCTCAAGCTTAGTCAGCCAGTCTTGGGCACATTCGCGGCGAATACCCGTTAGATTCTCAAACTGCAACTCACTCCACTGCTCAAAGGTCAAATCGAGTAGTGGTAAATCGAGTAACCACTCTCCCGGATAATCAATGACATCAATATACAGAGTCGACGTTTTGCTAATTAAGCGTTTCGCCCCTTTTGCTGGCTTATACTTAACCGCCAATCGTATCTCACTTACATCGCGCGTAGGCTCAGGCCAACTTGGTGGCATTGCATGCAGTTGACTCATCGCGTCATCATAAGCAAAACGTGGAACCATTAAGTTAGACTGCGGGACACGCTTGGCACCGATCAATCGTCCATCTCTAGCACAGTCCAACAGAGGTAAATTCTCGTGTGTAGAGGTATGCAACAGTTGATTAACCAGTGAAGTGATGAACGCCGTTTTACCTGCTCGCGACAAACCCGTCACGGCAATTCGAACATGAGAGTCCATACTACGATGCAGAAGATCAGATACTTCTTGACCAATTCGGCTCATTTAACGTACTCCAATAAAACTAATGGGATAAGTTTGCACTATACGAGATTAACGAAACATGAACAAAAAACCCCTGAAAATATTCAGGGGTTTACGTGAAACTTTGAGAGCGTCCTAATCGTCTTCAATTAACTTATAAATGACGAACAGTGCGATTTCCAACAGAACCGTCAGCACACAAGCCATGGTGACGTATTTTTCATTAAAGATGCTGATACCGTGCAGTATTAAATCGTAGCCAACGAAAAATCCCACTACTAGCAATAACGCAATTTGTAATATTTGTATGAATCGAGGCATTGTTGCTCTCTCCTTGGTTCTTTTTCTAGTATGTTTTTTAGTATACGCCTGAATTATAGATAAAAAAAAGTGAGTATGCGTTCACACACCCACTTTTTCTAAGCGGATTAAGAAACTTTTTCTGCTTCCGCTATCTTAACTTTCCACGTATCTGGACCAATTTGGTGAGCATTCGCTCCGCTTGAATCTACCGCGACCGTCACAGGCATATCTTCTACTTCAAACTCGTAAATAGCTTCCATACCTAAGTCTTCAAACGCAACCACTTTGGCTTTCTTAATCGCCTTAGCTACCAAATATGCCGCACCGCCAACAGCCATTAAGTACACAGCCTTGTGCTCTTTGATAGACTCAATCGCCGCAGGACCACGCTCCGCTTTACCAATCATGCCAGTTAGTCCAGTTTCAGACAGCATCATGTCAGTAAATTTATCCATACGAGTTGATGTTGTTGGGCCAGCCGGTCCTACCGCTTCATCGCCAACGGCGTCTACTGGACCGACGTAGTAGATAAATTTGCCTTTAAAGTCGACACCTTTTGGCAAACCTTCACCACTCTCCAACATCCCTTGAATACGTTTGTGCGCTGCATCACGACCTGTCAGAATTTTCCCAGAGAGCAATAGAGTCTCACCTGTTTTCCACTCTTGAACGTCTTCTTTGGTGATAGTGTCAAGATTCACTCGACGAGTATTTTCGCCAGCTTCCCATGTAATATCTGGCCACTCTTCCAATTTTGGTGGCGTAAGCTCTGCTGGGCCGGTTCCATCGAGAGTGAAGTGAACGTGACGGGTTGCTGCACAGTTTGGAATCATACACACAGGCTTAGAAGCTGCGTGAGTTGGTGCGGTTTTGATTTTAACATCGACAACGGTCGTTAAGCCGCCCAAACCCTGAGCACCAATGCCCAGTTTGTTGACACGGTTAAAGATATCAAGGCGAAGCTCTTCTTCTGCATTAGAAGGACCACGTTCGATAAGCTCTTGAATATCGATATGCTCCATCAAAGATTCTTTTGCAAGTACTGCCGCTTTCTCAGCCGTACCGCCAATACCTATACCCAACATACCTGGTGGACACCAACCTGCCCCCATAGTAGGTAAGGTTTTCTCTACCCATTCTGCGATGTCGTCAGATGGATTAAGCATGACCATTTTGGTTTTGTTTTCAGAACCGCCGCCTTTCGCTGCGATTTGAATTTCAACTTTATCCCCTGGCACCATATTGATATGAACCACAGCTGGCGTATTGTCTTTGGTGTTAATACGCTTACCTGCTGGATCTTTTAGCACAGATGCACGCAACGGGTTATCAGGGTTGGTATAACCTTGACGAACGCCTTCATCGATCATCTCTTGAACAGTTAGATCAGAGTCCCATTGGACATTCATACCAATGTTCACAAAGCAGGTAACGATACCTGTATCTTGGCAAATTGGTCGATGACCTTCTGCGGACATGCGCGAGTTAATGAGAATTTGCGCGATGGCATCTTTTGCCGCTTGGCTTTCTTCCTTTTGATAAGCTTTATCTAGGGCTTGAACAAAGTCGAGGGGATGGTAATACGAGATGTATTGCAATGCATCAGCAACACTACTGATCACATCTTCTTTACGAATAACCGCCATTGAATACCTCTTTATAATTTTAGCTTCCAGAATTACGAACTTTCTTTGAACCTGTACCACGCCTTAACCCGCAGTAATTTCAGGGATAATTGTCCGACTTTTTATTGTGAAAATATGATACTCTTGCTTTCCACTATGCGCCATGAGTGCGACAACGTTTCTGTCACAATTTAAGCAAATGAACACAAAAGAAAGACTATCTATTCAATTCGTTGACCTTCCTTATTACCAAGACCTAGCCCGAGACAAGTTTGCTGAGATTGAGCAACTTCCTTGGTCAATGCTACTGAAATCGTCAGACGCCAGTCATGAGAACAGCCGATTTGATATTTTGGTTTCTCAACCGGTCGCAACCGTCGAAACGTTTGGGGCTATCACCAAGGTTATGGTTGGAGACGAAGTGTCAGAAAGTGACCAAGATCCATTTGCCATCGTTAATGATTTGATAGAGAACTTAGTTGGTTTCAGGAAAGATTCTACCAACTGGCCATTCATCGGAGGTGCGGTTGGTTACTTCGCATACGATCTAGGACGCAGAGTGGAACGTTTGCCAATAAAAGCAGAAAACGACATCCAAGCCGCCGATATGTCTATCGGTATTTATGATTGGGCATTAGTCGTTGACCATCAAGAACAGCGAGCTGCCATCGTAGGTAACAACCCTGAATTTCATAAGCAATGGTTAGAACGTAAGGTCTCCCCTCAAGAAGATCCGTTTACGTTGGTGTCGAATTGGCAGTCCAACATGACCAAACAACAATACCAAGACAAATTTCTTTCGGTGCAAGACTATCTCTCTGCAGGAGACTGCTATCAGATTAACTTAGCGCAACGACATCAAGCTCAATATACTGGTAGTGAGTGGCAGGCATTTAATCTATTGGACAACCAGAATCAAGCACCGTTTAGTGCCTTTATCCGAACCAACGATAGCGCGATAATCAGTGTTTCCCCTGAGCGTTTCTTACAGCTTCATCAAAACTGTATTGAAACCAAACCAATTAAAGGTACTCGACCGAGAGCAGTCGATGTGGAACAAGATAAAGCGTACGCAGAAGAGCTACAAGCAGCGACCAAAGATCAGGCAGAAAATTTGATGATTGTGGATTTGCTTCGCAATGATATCGGACGAGTAGCAACTCCAGGCAGTGTTAAAGTGCCTAAGCTTTTTGATATCGAAAGCTTCCCTGCTGTTCATCATTTGGTAAGTACGGTAACTGGTGAATTGGCTCCAGAATACTGCGCTACAGACCTTCTTAGAGCTTGTTTCCCCGGAGGTTCAATAACTGGCGCACCTAAAATACGAGCCATGGAAATCATTGAGGAACTAGAACCTCACACTCGCAGTGTATATTGCGGTAGCATTGGCTACATCAGTGCTCATGGCGTTATGGACACCAGCATTACCATTCGAACACTCATCGCAAAACAAGGTAAAATCTATGCTTGGGCCGGTGGCGGTATCGTCGCCGATAGCGAATGTGATGCAGAGTATCAAGAAACCTTCGATAAATTAGGTAGAATTTTGCCAACCCTTGGCAACCTTTAGTCAGAGCGCATCTAAACCAGAGCTTGGCCCCCATTTGGAGAGTGTGAGGGTCAAGTCTTTTGCGGTATAAGGTTTGGATAAGATGTCATCCATACCCACATCATAACAAGTTTGTCGTTCTTCTCGTGTTGTGCCTGCGGTTAGTGCCACGATGGGTTTGGCGTAGCTTGCATCTCGTAGTCGTTTCGTTGCTTCAAATCCATCCATCACTGGCATTCGACAATCCATGAATATGATGTCGTATTGCTGATTGGTCGCATGTTCAACGGCTTCAAGGCCATTAACAGCAAGATCAGGAGTGATACCAACTTTGCTCAGCATTTTAGTAATCACGACCTGATTCATTTTAATGTCATCAACGACAAGCACTTTGAGGGCGGAGAAGTCTTGCGCGATGATATCGAGATTTTGTTGCACGCGTTCCTTCTCATCTACTTCTTCAATACCTACTGGCAAAAAGCCAAAGAAAGTCGTTCCTTCCCCTACTTCACTTTTGAGTGAGATAGAGCCACCCATTAGCTCAACAAGCCTTTTACAAATGGCTAAACCCAAACCAGTACCTTCGTAATTTCGTGAACTCGAACGATCTGCTTGAGTAAAAGGTTGAAACAGTTTCTTTTGAGCTGTTTGGCTAATACCAATTCCGGTATCGGCCACTGAAAAGTCAAACCCTTTGTCTTTTAAGCTTACGGTGACCTTAACACTGCCTTCATCGGTAAACTTGATCGCATTACCAATAAGGTTTACAAATATCTGAGTCAGACGTTCTAGGTCACCTTTTAGTCTCTTATTTTCGAACCCTTCCGAGCAAACAGTGAATCCAATTTGCTTCTCTGCAGCTTTATGTTCAAAGATGCTGCACAACGTTGACTGAAGATTGGTCCACTTGAACGTCGAATCTATTAGCTCCAACATACCAGCATCAATTTTACTAAAGTCCAGCAAATCATTGATGATCGACCTGAGTAATTGACCTGATTGACTCAAGTTAGTGTGCAACTCCTGTTGAGCTCCTTTTAAGTCAGTATCAGCAAGCAGTTCAACACTACCGAGTAACCCATTTAGTGGCGTTCTTAACTCATGATTGATCATTGCAAGAAATTCACGGGTAGAACGCTCAGACGCTTCGGCACGCTCTTTAGACTTAACTAATCTAAGGTTAATCAATTGCCGTGTAATCGAACTCGATAACAGCTCACAAACCAACGACATTTGGCTCTCAATAAAGGCGAGGTCAAAATCTTCCTCGATGAGCATTACTTTCAGTGTTCCAACGTTTTCCTGTTCCACTTGAATCGGAATAGAAGCTTTCAACATCGGAATATCACTATTTTCATCGATCTGAATTGACGATTTGAAGCGATTATTGGTGAGGGTAGGAATCAAGTCATTAGTCAGTTCAATGCAGTAATAAATACCCTCTGCGGCTTCACTTAGTTGCTTGATTAAATCTGAGAGCAACACATCATCAAGGTTACTGCGCAGAAAAGTTCTTCCAAAATGAATCAGAATACGTTCAATGTGCTGCTGAAATTCAAGTCGCTTAAAGCTTGCTTCGGAACGCTGCTCAACCTGCTTCAACGCCACCTCTAATTGTTGGTTAGCGTTAAACAATTCTAAACTCTTTTCCTCGAGCAAACTCTCAGCCGCTTTCCTCGCTGCTATCTCACGCTTAAGCTTTCTTTCAATCGCTGAACTACTTGTCATTATTTCTTTACACTAAAGATAAGCTAAACCGAACGACGCTTCCGTCTTCTGTTTGAGGGCTCATTTTGACATCCAATGTTTCTCCAAAATGGGTGGCACAGCCTTCGATCAGCCCCAAGCATACGTTAGACATGCAACGAGCGCTTTGATAATCCATAACCATTTCAGTTTCTGTCTCACTAATGAAATGGAATTTTGGAGGTTCTGCATCGGCGTAGAGTTTTTTCACCTCAACATGAATGTAATCCTCTACATGACGGATAAATTGAAATGTTGATGCACTTTGGCCAATGCTGGCGCTTTCAGGTATAGATGCGAGTAAAGCCTTGAACACCGTTTGACCAAACACCTGCTGCAGTGTGTCGGGAGCAATATCTGTCTTTTTACTTAGGTTGACAATAAGCTTTACGAGGTCTCGATGATCGTAGCTACCTACTGCGGTATAAATACCTTCATCTCCCGACATTTCAAGTACTTCGTCCAACACATCTAAGCCGAACTTTTCTTCAACAAGCTCCATAAACTCGGTAAAAATGATTCCTTTCATAGCCAATCTCCCCAAGGTTGAGAGGTCAAATTCTCTCTTGCCGATATTGAGCCTTATCCTTGCTAGACTCGATGAGTATTTCGTTCCCTTTATTAAGTTCTAGAACATTATTCAAACTAAATCCAAGTTAATCGTGTTCACAATCAATTACCTAGTTAAATAGTGATTGAAGAAAAACCTAATGTTCCATCATCAAAACTCAGTGTTAAATTCAGCTGCGTTTGCGCTTTGCTGTTCACAGCCCATAACGTAAAGGTGTGCATGTTGTTTGCTGTGACTAACCCATCACTACAATTAACATCGATATGTGCGATACGTTTATGAACTCGCCTACTCAAAAGGGCTTTGATCTCTCGAGTCGACACTTCCCAATAGTTACCAGTTTTAGTTTGAATACAATTATCGAAAATTAGGTTGGGCATAAAGACCAGATCAAAAGTTAAATAGCCGTCATTACTTTCTCCATCCTCGCCAGAGAGAGAGAGTTTGCCGAGACCTTTGCTACGATTGACAGAAGATAACGTCAAATCCCCTTCGCTTTCTGACTTTACTTGAACCAAATCAGAGTGCTCAAACACCAACTGGTGAATGGATTTTACACATTGATTGCTCACCGAGGTGGCGATCAAATCCCTTTTATTGACTTCAATGTCACACCATTTGTTCGACGCTTTTAAACTCGCCTGCATCGGCACTGCTTGCATGTGTGGTATGAAAATTCCAGTGGCAATATATTCCACCGCGTCAGACAACAAATAAATATATCCTTTGGGCTCACTCTTTGGTTGACTGAAAGACCCATCTGGCAAGCGGCGTAAATAACTCTCGTTAGAAAACGAATATACAGAGTCGGCGTAGACTATCGGACTTGCAAATTGCGAAGGAGAGCCAACCAGATCTATCTGCTCTAACGCATTTCCTGATCGCTTAGCGTTTTCTGTTTTTACTATTAAGTTTTTTAACAGAGCAAAATCAAGGGTTAGGACTAACTCAGAACACTGTTCATTGAATAGATTGATCGCTTCGACGATAAGAACACAAGACAAGGGCCGAGCACTGTTTATCGAATGTGGATGCGGTGATGAAACGAAACAAAACTCCTTGGTCAGTTTGCATCGATAGTTTAGCGTGGCGGCTGAAACTGTTCTAACTCCGAATGTATTTCTAGAATTAAAAAAACCTGTTTGGCCGAGTTTCTCATTGACAACGTGGACTAGCGCATCTCGACTGATGGCAATAGTTCCATCCGAAAGGACAGAGTAACCAATAGGGCTATTCTCAGCTCGCACTAGTTGAAATTGTTCAGGGACCACAATATGAGGCTCAGATAACAAATTACATTGCACTTGCAGTGGCACACCTTCTATCAGGCATCGAAGTGACAACACTCCACCGAATTCCTTCTTCGGTAAGTAAGCATAAACTCCATTGCCATAATCCCTAAAGATCCCTTCACCACTTTCACAAAGTACTTGCTCAGGCGGTAAGCCATTGAGCTTTTCAACATGCTCAATGAGGTAATCTCGCGAAAAAACGAGTAAACCAGATTGGAACTCAACAACTTGATGTCGATAGCTATCTACACTCATCACATACTCTAGTAAGTCTGGGAAAATTTAGTGTCGCTTAGTGTCAGAAGCATACTTAAGAACGTCGCGTACCTGGCTTGATGACAAGGGGCGATAAAAGAAGTAGCCCTGGATATAGTCGACGTCAATGGACTTTAACGTCTCCAATTCCGACACTTTTTCTACACCTTCAGCGACGACTTTAATATTCAAGTCGTGTGAGAGCTGACGCAACATATTAACGGCAAAGTATTTCTGCTTAATCTCATTGATATTGGTGATGAACTTGCGGTCGATTTTAAGTTCATCAAAATGAAAGTCGTTGAAGTAAGAGAATGACGAGCTACCCGTCCCAAAGTCATCAACCGCTATCTTGATTCCAGCTGAACGAATTTTCTCTAGCAAGTTGGCGTTATAGGCATTGTTTTCGAAATAGGCAGTTTCTGTAATTTCAATAGTCACATCGTCATTGGCTACTGGAGATCGTTGAATAAGCTCAAATAACTCCGCTAAATGAATCGAAGGCTGGCCTGATTCGGCAATGGAACAATTTAGTGACAACGAGAGCTTTTTAGAGATACCAGAAGTAATACCCACAAATTCTTCAATCGCCCGCTCTGCCACCATCAAATCAAGAGCCGATATCAGATTAAGCTCTTCTGCTAGGTGTATCATCTCTTGAACCGTGTAAGACATACCCTGAAAGCGAAATCGACACAGCGCCTCCAGTTTTACGATTTCTCCAGTATGAGTATCAACTATTGGTTGAAAGTTGACGTCAATGGATTTATTGCGGATCGCGTCAATCAGTAGCTGCTCCAAACGCTTTCTGCGTATATTGCCTTGAACCAGTTTTTCATCATAGAAATTGACGCTACTCACTTTAGAATCATGGACAAACATCGCTTGTACCGATTGCGATATCACTTCGTCAATACCGCAACCATTAAAGCCATGAAGGGCAACGCCAACTTGACCATCAGCAATATCATTCACCAAATGGTCATCTAAGTACTTTCGCATACCCTTAAAAAACTGCTTAATACACATGTTAATAGTGGCGAGGTCTTCAACATCACTTTCACGGATTTTTACCAGTGCTACGAAAGTATTGCGCCCTAAATAGCCGGAACTTGCTTTATCGTGTGACGACTTCAATGCTGCGAGGACCTTGCCACGTGATTCTTTTTCCAACTCACTGTAGAAATGAGGCTTAAAGCTGATCACTATATGCTTGCCATTCTTCTTTGACAGCTCTGCTGCACTTTTTCTAAAAGACGCTTCATCCTGTGCTGTCTCTTCCTGAAAGTTCGTATTTACCGAGCTGTTGGCCGTATTTTCAGAAAAGTTTTCACCGAAGAAAATGTAGACAAAAATATGTTTACCATCAGACAACTCAATTTTCTTTACACTGATTGTTTCTAGCCGAACTTGAGAGTCTCTCGCTCGGGTAATAACGGCTCCTTGCCATCGGTTGGTTAGAGATATTCTTCCTTTGAATACGTCCATATGGTTAGCATCACTTTGCAGCAGTTGAATATCCGCTATGTTTCTGCCCAAAACGCTGATAGGAGAAATATTGTGCTCGTAGCACAATCGGTTGTTTGTGAAGAGCACATTATGGTTTTGATCGGTCACCAACACACCTCGATGCGGGTCGTCGAGCAAGTGTTCAATCATGGAAAATAAGCTTATTTGGGCTTGAGATTGAGATAGAAGCTCAACACTTCCTTTTACTTTGTTGTCCAAAATTAGATAGATTTCGAACTTAACAATAAACAAATCTTCTGAGGTAGTCTCAAGGGCAATGGGAACGGCCGCAGGTAGACCATTGAACTGGACATCCCTAATCAACAATAGAATTTGGTTTATATAATCAATTGATGGTGGCTGCACTGTGGTTTGTGTTGTCTCACAATGCAAAACCTTCTGCCAGAACTCTCCTTTAGAAATTACCGAGGTAATCTCAGAGAGCTCTTCCGACCAGAAAATTTTCTTTTCGTCATACATGGTAGAAAGCATTCGCTTCTCACTTTTATAGTTATCTGCCAACAACGTGTTCAAAAGTAAACTAGGTAATAGGAATATGAAATCAAGTTAACTTAGGTGATGAATTAAAAGTTGAATACACCAAATTTATTCCTAGCTTGTTCACTAGATTTGAGAGAAAAGGAGCAAGTCATGCAGTACGTTTATGTCAATGACGTGTACGATGAACAATATCGGATAACACCTCCTCTTCAAGTACAATTGGTGAGCGGCGATATTCCGGAGGAAGAGCTCGAAATAAGAGAAATACTACGATGTTGGATTGATGCTGGCTTGGGGCCGTTTCAAACTGCTAAAAAGTCGAAATTAGACTTCTGGAGGCACGCCAACAACTTTTCTCGGCTTAGTCTCATCTTGAACACATTGCTCAAACACAAAGCCTACTACTTCGCAGCAAAGCGAGTTGCCTCATTGTGGCGGTTTGGCTCAATTGAGAAAGCCTACCTGGAATACTTGCTAACAAAACATGTAGGTGTAAAGTCACAGGATTAATCAGCCACCAAATGGAATTGCTTTTAATTTTCATTTAGCTAGATTATATTTAATATTATCAATAGATAGCGGACGTTAGCCATACTGCTACCGTAGATAGGTATGTATAAGTATATAAACGATATTTTCGATACGGAGTATAACCAATCACTTCCTGAGCGAGTAAACTTTACCGAAAGTGAATTACCACTCGAAGAAATAGAAGTTAGGGAAATGGTCGAAGCTTGGTACCTATCAGGATATGCGCCTTGCTTTGAAAAGCACAAATCAAGTCTATCCAGCAAATTCGATGAACTTTCATTTGACACTGGCGAGAGTGCGGCTCGTTTGAAAAAGTTAGAAGCGACTCTGATGCTTGTTATCAAGAATCGAGTATACAGAGCCGCGTTCAAACGTTTAATGACGACAATGAAGCCATCAAGCTCCAAAGCGAGATTAATGCTTTTATTAAAACAAGTAGAAAATGATTTAAAGATTCACTAACTCTGTTATTCGAACTAGTTGATCCAGCCATCAAATTTTAGTTTGTTCTGTAATTTTTGAATCCCTTCTTGCTGCAACTGACGAACTCGCTCTTTCGACAGTCCAAACATTTCTCCCAGATTATCCAGTGTAAGTACTTCCTTGCCAAATAAACCAAAGCGGTGAATCACGATATCACGGTATTTTTCTGGCAGAGAAAGTACAACGCTTTCCAGACTCTTCAACAATTTTTCATTGTGGCATAAGTCATAAGGTTCTGGGATAGCTTCAGAACGACAAGTTTCTAAACTTTGAAACTCTTTATCTATAGTGTCAACTGACGAACTGGATTCTATAAACCCGCTCATATGGATCAAGTCACTCACTTGTGCTTGAGATTTCAGCGTTTTATCAGCAATCTCCTTCACTGACGGAGGACGTTGAAGGTCGGCAATAATCTCATTTGTCTGTTTCGACAGTCGATTGATTTCCTTGATAACATGCACGGGTAAGCGAACTGTTCGTCCCGTGTTCATCAAAGACGATTCAATACTCTCTCGAATCCACCAAACCGCGTAGGTACTAAAACGAAACCCTTTCTCGGGTTCAAATTTATCAATTGCTTTAATCAGTCCTAAATTACCTTCTTCGATGAGGTCAAGAATAGTATGATTACTAAGCCCCCTCTTCGTATAATTTCTGGCAATTTTCACAACTAAACGTAAATTGGATTCGATTAAAACGTCTCGAGCAGCCTTGTCACCTCTGCGCGCTAACGTCGCATAGTGATACTCTTGTTCCGGTGATAGCAGGTCGATACCCACAACGTCATGGATATATTTTGAATAGAAGTCCGAACCACGCTCTTCATGTTGTTTGCTAAGCCTTTCTGTCCTTGTGCTCATGATTAGCTCCTTTGTATGGCGCTGCTCCTAGCCAATTAATTATTATTGATGTGATCTAAGTCGCACGAATAAGCATAGACGCGTTTATGCTATGCATCAAAATTTAGTCCTATCGAATAAGCTAAATTCTCTTAAAAATAGTATAAAAGTATTAGAAATTTAGTTTCATGGTCGTTCAAGTTTAGATCGTGTGTTTCTGCAGATTTTAATTTTCTATGAACTATACTATTTTTGTAACTATCTGAAGTTGGTAGGTAATCTACTTAGGAACACTACTTATTCACTCTTTACAACAACAGGGACGCTACAATGATAGATTTTGAGGTATTGCGCGGCTACATGGATAATGACGACGATATCATCGCTGCGGTATTCATGGCATTTATGGAAGAACACGAGGATGGTGCGGAAAAAATCCAAGCCTTGTTCAACGAACAAAACTGGAGTGAGCTATTTATTACCGCCCATTCATTAAAAGGCATACTAGCCAGCTTTGGTGAGACTAAGGCCGTCGAAAAACTCGAAGCTATAGAAGGTTCAACCAGAAACAGTGATGCTCCTAACAGCGAAGATATTCAGTTTGTTGTTCAAGAGCTCGATGTTATCAAGGGACAAATTAATGAATATCTCGCTTCCGCCGTGTAACTAAACAGTAAGGCACCAATGACTAAGCACGAATTTTTAGAACGATTCCAGTTACATCAGTTAGCAGACTATCATGATGGTTCTAAATCAAGGACGGAACATCTTGATAAATCAGCGCTCAGGGAAGCGAGCGTTCTTATTGGTTTAGTTGAAAGAAATCAGTGTCTGCATGTCATATTGACGAAACGCGCAAGCCATTTGAAGCATCATCCGGGACAAATTAGTTTTCCTGGAGGAAAAGTTGAAGAAGATGACCTAGACGCAACCTTCACTGCTCTTCGCGAGGCTGAAGAGGAAATAGGCTTACGCTATGACGAAGTATCCATCATTGGCCATCTTCCTCGTCTGGTCACCGTTACCCAGTTTAACGTTACACCTGTTCTTGCATTTGTGGATAGTAATTACCGCCCTTCGATAGATGCTAATGAAGTGGACTTTCTATTTGAGGTACCACTTGAGTTTCTTGCTCATCCAGAAAACATGTCAGCATTGCAATTTACTGTACGTGGAAAACCACACCGCGTTCTCTCTATTCCATATAAAGAGCACTTCATTTGGGGCGTGACCGCACAAATTATTGAAAGTTTACAAACACAGCTGCAACTTAGTTAACAGACCACCAACACCAGCCAATCGATTGCGTTATTTTTCATTAGTTTTACTAATGCATCGCAATAGTCAATCTAATCTCTGGCACGTAAAAAACGTGACCCAAATAACGAATCCATCATTAGTATCAATATCCCGCTACAAATCATGACCTAGATCTAATTTTCACGTGAGAAAAGCATGCAAAATGCCCCCGACTTATTTCCTGTTCCCAAAATGAGTAACAAACTATGACTACCACAACTACTACGGCAACGAGCCGTTCTTCGTCTAAGTGGACCTATAAGGATTTCACCTGGGCTCTTTCTCTATTCGGTACGGCGGTTGGTGCTGGTGTACTTTTCCTTCCAATTAAAGCAGGTGCTGGCGGCTTTTGGCCATTAGTTATCCTAGCCCTAATTGCAGCACCAATGACTTGGTTTGCACACAAAAGCTTAGCTCGCTTCGTTCTTTCTGCTAAGAACCCAGAAGCGGATATTACCGACACAGTAGAAGAACACTTTGGTAAAACTGGTGCGAACCTCATCACTTTTGCATACTTCTTCGCTATCTATCCAATCGTTCTAATCTACGGTGTAGGTATCACAAACACAGTTGATTCATTCCTAGTGAACCAAATGGGTATGGAATCTATCCCACGCTGGTTGCTTTCAGGCTGTCTGATTGCAGCGATGACTTGTGGTGTAGTATTCGGGAAAGAGCTTATGCTGAAAGCGACTTCCGCGATGGTTTACCCACTAGTATTCATCCTACTTGCTCTATCTGTATACCTAATCCCAGATTGGAATACTTCAATGATGAGCGTTAGCCCTGACTGGGGTTCAATGCCAGCAGTTATCTGGCTAGCGATTCCAATCATTGTTTTCTCTTTCAACCACAGCCCAATTATTAGCCAGTTCTCTAAAGAACAGCGTCGTGTATACGGTGAAGATGCGGTTAAGAAGACTGACATGATCACTGGCGGTGCAGCGATGATGCTAATGGGCTTTGTAATGTTCTTCGTATTCTCTGTTGTTCTATCTCTATCTCCAGAGCAACTAGCGATTGCTCAAGAGCAAAACATCTCTGTTCTTTCTTACTTAGCTAACGTTCACGAATCTCCACTGATTTCTATCCTTGGCCCTGTTGTTGCGTTCGCCGCAATCACTTCAAGCTACTTTGGTCACTTCCTAGGTGCACACGAAGGTCTTGTAGGTCTAGGTAAGTCTCGTTCTAAAGCACCAGTTTCTAAGATCGAGAAAGCATCTCTACTATTCATCGTTATTACTACTTGGATTGTTTCTATCATCAACCCAAGCATCCTAGGCATGATTGAAACAATGGGCGCGCCAATGATTGCGGCAATCCTATTCCTAATGCCTGTATATGCAATGAAGAAAGTACCGGCTATGGCTAAGTTCCAAACTTCAGCACCTGTACAAATCTTTACAGCAATCTGTGGTATTGCAGCGATTACTTCTGTAATCTACGGCGCTTTTTAATTGACTTCGTCAGTTGAACATCTCGGTTAAACAATAACGATAATATAAGCCTCCATGTACTTTGGGGGCTTTTCTAGAGGTAAATCAGTATGATCAGTGTTTTTGATATCTACAAAATTGGTGTTGGACCTTCAAGCTCTCACACCGTAGGCCCGATGAAAGCTGGTAAAGAGTTCATCGACGACCTGCGTTCAATGGGTAAGCTAAGAGACATCACCAAGATCACTGTAGATGTTTATGGATCACTATCACTGACAGGGAAAGGTCACCACACAGATATCGCAATCATTATGGGTTTGGCTGGTAACTCACCAGAAAAAGTCGACATCGACTCAATCCCAAGTTTCATTGCCCGTGTTGAAGAAACAGAGCGTCTTCCAGTTGGCATGCACTGTCACACCGTTTCATTTCCTCGTGACGGCGGCATGAATTTCCACTCCACTAATTTAGAGCTTCACGAAAACGGCATGCAGATCCACGCTTGGATCGATGACGAAAAAGCGTATTCAAAAACTTACTACTCTATTGGCGGCGGCTTTATTGTTGATGAAGAGCACTTCGGAAAAGAAGAAGTATCAGCATTAAAAGCTCCTTATGAGTTCAACTCAGCGGAAGAACTGGTAGAACTGTGTAAAGAAAATGGCCTATCAATCAGCACACTGGTTATGGCTAATGAGCACGCTGTACACTCAGATGAAGAGACTCGTACGTACTTCGCTAATATTTGGAAAACAATGCGTGAGTGTATGGAACGCGGCATGAGCACTGAAGGCATTCTGCCTGGTCCACTGCGTGTTCCACGTCGTGCAGCAGCACTTCGCCAACAATTGATCACATCCGAAAAAACCACAACTGACCCGATGTCGGTAGTTGACTGGGTGAACATGTTTGCTTTTGCTGTAAACGAAGAAAACGCAGCAGGTGGTCGCGTCGTTACCGCTCCAACCAATGGTGCTTGTGGCATCATTCCAGCGGTACTTGCTTACTACGACAAGTTTATCCAAACCGTGACTGAAAAAGACTACATCCGCTACTTCGCTGCGTCGGGCGCAATCGGTGGACTGTACAAGCAAAATGCATCGATTTCTGGTGCCGAGGTAGGTTGTCAGGGTGAAGTTGGTGTTGCATGTTCTATGGCGGCGGCAGGTCTTGCTGAACTTATGGGTGGAAGCCCTGAGCAAGTTTGTATGGCAGCTGAAATCGCAATGGAACACAACCTCGGTCTAACTTGTGACCCTGTTGCAGGACAAGTTCAAGTACCATGTATTGAACGTAATGGTATTGCTGCGGTTAAGGCAATTAACTCGACTCGAATGGCACTTCGTCGTGCTTCTGCACCTCGTGTGTCATTGGATAAAGTTATCGAAACTATGCTTGAAACGGGTAAAGACATGAATGCTAAATACCGTGAAACCTCTCAAGGCGGTTTGGCAATCAAGGTTGTTTGCTAATAGGTAAATTCCAATAACAAAAAACCGAAGCCTGAGCTTCGGTTTTTTTATGGTCATAGTAACGTTTAGCAGCTTGCGGTTTATTCGCCTTTGTAGATACAACCTGCAGTACACGTTTCTTTGATCTCTACTTTACTTAATAGCGGTAGGTTAGGCTTAAGCTGCCCCCAAATCCATTTGGCCAGTACTTCACTGGTAGGGTTCTCTAGTCCCTCAATATCGTTCAAGTAGTAGTGGTCTAAACGATCGTAAATTGGTTTGAATGCTGCTTTGATCTCTGCAAAATCGACTACCCAACCAGTATGCGGATCGACTTCACCTTCAACATAGAGACGCACTAAAAAAGAGTGTCCATGCAGACGACCGCACTTGTGGCCCTCTGGCACATGCGGAAGATGATGTGCAGCTTCGAACATGAACTCTTTATACAACTCAGTTTTCATAGGATATCTCTGTTAAAAAATGACACGCAATCCTACTGAAAACCGAGCTCTATCTCAAGCTATACCGTAAAGAACGACGACGAGAAAAACCCGATAGATATAAATGTCGACATGGCTGCACCGCACAA
Source organism: Vibrio sp. McD22-P3 (assembly GCF_021568915.1). Lineage (NCBI taxonomy): Bacteria > Pseudomonadati > Pseudomonadota > Gammaproteobacteria > Vibrionales > Vibrionaceae > Vibrio > Vibrio sp. McD22-P3. Next base: position 259,095 of record NZ_JAKGTN010000003.1, on the reverse strand, counting down.
CAGTACTGGCATTTTTGCTCTTGGGTAAGATTCAAGCAACAAGATAATCGCCAGATAAGTAGGATACAAACCAAAGATATAACGTGGCATCGCATTGACACCCGATGATAAAGGTATCACTAAGTTGATAAACATAAATAGCGCTTCAGCATAACGCTTTTTGTAGATTAGATAGCCGTTAAGTGCGAAGCCAAGTAAAGAAACAATGGTGAGATAGAGCTTTGGACCACCTCTTTCAAATCCATATTCCAACCAAACAAATGGATTACTAAAGGTTCTGCCCCACGCCACTTGAATATGACCGAATGCCAATGCATCTCCCATATGGAAGTACAAATAAGCCATGTAAGTAAAGAAGCCTAATGGGATGATCCAAATCGCCGCAATAACTGCCAAACCGCGAGTTTTAAATCGATAAAAACTACTTAATCCATAGTGCTGGATACCAATAATGAGTACAGAGAACACTAACATCACACCTAGATTTCGAGTCACTGCAGCTAACATCCCTAATACAGCGACCAATAACCAATTCTGGCGATAACAAGCAATGAAGAGTCCTGCTACCAAGGCAATATACAGTGGCTCAGAATAGCCCGCTAATGAATAAACCGTATAAGGCGAGAAGCACATTAACCATATTGCCGTATCTTGCGCATTATTGCTAAGTTTCATCTGTTTCAATGCCATCACTAAAGCAGCTGTGCCGGCAATGAGGGTCACATTAGACACCAAAACCAATGACAGATTGATGTTATTAACGACGTAATTCACCGTTTTTGCAAGATAAGGGGACATGGGCATAAACGCCCAGTTAGCTCCGTTGCTTTGCCTCATATAGCTAGGCACTAGCGCGTAACCATCTTCCGCTATTCGCCTAAACCATACACAGTCAAAGCGACACATTTGATGCCAAATATCGATGTCCTTGATCGCTTCAGGGTTGAATGAGTACGTTCCTATTAAACCAAAAGCGGCAAAAACGATACGACTAGTGATCACTGCCAGCAAGAGTGTTATCCATTGGTCTTTGGTTAACATTATTGAAGAGTTTGGATTATGCATGGACTGAACTCACTTTCTCGACTTGCTGCGTCCCGGATAGAGGGGGTTGTTCTGGGTTATTTCTCTTGTCATATTGACCATATATTCCTTCTACAAGGTAAATTGGTCTCTGTTTCATTTCACGATACATTCTGCTGATATAGCCGCCGATAATGCCAAGCGAGATCAACTGAATGCCACCTAAGAAAAGTACAACACTAATAGTCGAGGCATATCCCGGAGTCTTAATATCAAAGAAGGTTGCGCCAATCACTATCTTTAGCATAAACAGAAAAGCGAGTAGAGAAATCACACACCCTACAAATCCCCATATTCGCAACGGCCATGCAGTAAAACTCAGTAAACCGTCTACTGCAAAATTCCACAACTTCCAGTAATTAAATTTGGTTTCACCAACATGTCTTTCAGGACGCTTAAAAGTAATCCCTTTAGAACGAAATGCCCCCCAAGCCAATAAGCCTTTCATAAAGCGATTTCTCTCCGGTAGTTGACGCATCGCCTCTATCACTACTCGATCAATCAAACGAAAGTCACCTGCATTTTCCGGCAAGGTTGTTTCTGATGCGAGCCAGTTGAAGACTCGATAAAAGCCACCAGCAGAGACTCGTTTCATCCACGTGTCTTTGCTTCTATCTTCGCGCACGCCATAAACAGTGTCCCACTCACCTGTCTGCCACTCTTTAACAAACTCTAATATGAGTTCAGGAGGGTCTTGAAGGTCAACGTCCATAATGACACACGCATCACCTCTAACATGATCAAGACCTGCTGTCATCGCCGCTTCTTTACCGAAATTTCGGGCCAAATTCACTAAAGTGACCCGTTTATCTTTGCCTATCAATTCTTCAATAACTGTGCGGGTTCGATCAGAGCTACCATCATTGACGAAAACAATATCTAATTGATGACGCATTCCATTGAGGGCATTATCCAGCGCATCAATAAAAGGTATGATCGACTCTTCTTCATTAAACACGGGAACTAATATGGATAAACTAAACTCGTTGCTACTTTTCATCAGCCCCGTCCTTAATCGTTATTTTGGTGACCGTTAGACTCGCCGGAGTTTCAAATTGCATATATTGGATGGGACGCGCCGCATCGATATTTGCTGCGGGCAATGTAGCTGCAAGAGACAGCTGACCGATAGGCTCCAATCGTGTCTTATGTTCACCATCGATGGAAACGTAAACGGGCTCAGTAATGCTTTTCGCTAGATCAATTTTTACATACACGGAACGAGTTGGATTTTGGTCAAAGTTAAAATACACACCGCCAGAATGAACCAGTCTCCTACCTTCAATTTTATTACGCTCAAGCTCGGTGTGTAAGTCGTAGTTCCAGCCTTCACGACTAATAAATGGGGACTGCTCTCCAGGCTCAATAATCCCTGACAATGGCAGCACTAAGTTGTTATTATCCTTGCCCCAAAAAAGCGTGGCTTTATCAATGTAATACGTTTGATAGCCCACCGTTACATTAGGTGTTGCCGCTAAATATAAAACCCACAAATAGTAGCCAGACAACGTAATCAGAATGGCGATTAGACTTATTCTAAGTCGACACTCTTTACCTTTAACATTGCCTCTAGACGTTGTGTTTTCGAGATTTTGTTCGGTCATAATTAATTTACAACTAGTTACATTTCATGATGTTTTACTCCTGCCTAACGGAAAGACTGTCAACATTTAGTCAGAAGCTTATTAAGATTTGATCAACCGATAATTAAACTTAGGGTACAAACCACCACTCATCCACACCTTGTATTTCATCGTCGATTTAAACTCATACGAACAAATACCAACTCAACTTATATTTGTCTCATTTCTCAATTCCAAGATTAGTTGCATAAAAAACCATGAGCTTTTCGAGGTTTTACCAATAAATGCCTTCCAGAGCACCGGTAAGTTAACTTAATATTCACTCTGTCAGCCCATATCATTAACAATAAAAACTATGCGTCTAACAATTACAAATAAACTTTTAATAGCGCTTATATTGGTCTTTGGAACAGTGGTTATTATTTCGACAACTTATCAATATAACCAACAAAGGGATCTCATCTATTCAGTCCTCAGTGAACAACTTCATGACAAAGCAAGTAACTATTTCGATAGCTTAAACATGATGATGCTCACAGGTACCATGGCTCAAAAAGAAACGCTGAGAAATAAAGCACTAGCTCAGGAGAATATTGAAAACGTTCGTGTTCTTAGAGGAGATGCTGTTTCCAAGCTATATGGACAAGGTTTAGAAAACCAAGTGCCGGTCGATGACATCGATAAACGTGCCCTCAATGGCGAAACGGTTATAGAGCCGTTCCAAGCAGATTGGGGAAGCGGCCTAGTCGTTGCCCTACCAATGGAGGCAAGCACCAACTATCGAGGTACTAATTGCATTACCTGCCACATGACAGAAGAAGGCGAAGTATTGGGTGCCATTCGCATCGAATACAACTTGAATCAAGTCAATGGATTCATTAATAAGCGAACCGCTATTGCTGTCGCTATTATGGCCGCCATCGCGTTTCTTGGTTACTTAGCAACGATCTTTATTGCTCGTCGGTTTATTGTTGGACCCGTGCAGACCACGTCCAAATTTATGACTCGTGTTAGTGGCAGCAAGGATCTCTCCATTAGATTATCGCAAAGACAAAATGATGAAGTCGGTGATTTAACCAATGACATCAATGCATTTCTGGACACAGTCTCAGACAGCCTGACTAAAGTACAAACTACAGCGCAAACCGTCAGCGCAAATGCCGACAAACTAACAGACATTGCGGAAAGCAACGAGTCTGTCGCAAAACGTCAGCTTGACGAAACCGCAGCAGTAGAATCCAACATGCAGATGCTGAAACAGCAACAGGCTACAGTCAGTAACGCAACCGAACGTGCATCGCAGTTGATGCAAGAGACGTGTGAACTGACAAAGGCGAGCAGCACCGAAGCTCAATCTGCAAGTAATGATATCGAGTCGTTGGTACAAGACATTACTCAAGTCTCCTCTCATATCTCTGAGCTTAATGAACAGACAGAGCAAGTCTCAGCAATTCTGTCGACAATCAAAGGTATCGCAGACCAAACAAACTTGCTTGCACTCAACGCTGCTATTGAAGCTGCGCGAGCTGGGGAACAAGGGCGTGGTTTTGCGGTTGTAGCAGATGAAGTTCGCTCTCTTGCTAGCAGAACCACGCAAGCGACTAATGATATTGAAGATATCATTGCCAAATTCCAACAAGGCAGTAGCCATTCTGTTCAAGCGGTTCGAAACGTCTCCGAAACAGCTCACCAAAGAGCGGATGAGGTTCAAGCACTGGCAGATAAAATGCAGACCGTTGTATCTCAAATTGAGGCTACGACTGACATAGCTAGTCAAGTGCAAGAGCAAATACAAGCTAACCGAGAAACTAGCGAAAACGTTGGTCAAAAAACCGTCGTAATTAGTGAGCATGCCAATGAAGCCTCGGACTCGGCGACTCAAACTCACCAAATTAGCATGGATTTGCAGCAACTCTCCCACCAACTCGATACGTTACTGAATCAATTTATGCTGAATAACCACAATAAAGGTTGAACCGTAAAAATTGACAGGTAATATGTCCCTTTGAAAAGAAATTTAGTAGCAACCCAATGAATTGGCTAAATGTTAGCCAAAGTCATTGGGTTGTATTGTTACCTCCATGGAGAAGATTAATAACATGACTTACGCGCCTGTAACTGACGTACTAAGCGGTAAGCTAGCTGTTGACAGTGAAGTCACTGTACGCGGCTGGATCCGTTCACGTCGTGATTCCAAAGCTGGAATCTCTTTCCTTGCCATCTACGACGGCTCTTGTTTCGACCCGATTCAGGCCGTGGTCCCTAATAATCTTAATAATTACGAGAATGAAGTACTGAAGCTAACAACAGGCTGTTCTGTTGAAGTAACAGGTACCATCGTAGAGTCTCCAGCAAAAGGTCAAGACTTCGAACTTGCAGCGACAGACGTTAAGGTTGTTGGTTGGGTTGAAGATGCTGATACTTATCCGATGGCGAAAACACGTCACTCAATCGAGTATCTGCGTGAAGTTGCTCACCTGCGTCCACGTACCAATGTTATTGGTGCTGTTGCGCGAGTACGTAACTGCCTATCTCAAGCTATCCATCGCTTTTATCACGAGCAAGGCTATTTCTGGATGTCTGCACCACTTATCACGGCTTCTGATGCAGAAGGTGCTGGTGAGATGTTCCGCGTTTCTACGCTAGATATGGCTAACCTGCCATTGACAGAGCAAGGCGATGTAGACTTCAACGAAGATTTCTTCGGTAAAGAAACATTCCTGACGGTATCTGGTCAACTTAACGCTGAAGCATATGCTTGTGCTTTAAGCAAAGTGTACACATTCGGCCCAACTTTCCGTGCTGAAAACTCAAATACTAGCCGTCACCTAGCGGAATTCTGGATGGTTGAGCCTGAAGTCGCGTTTGCAGACCTTGATGACGCAGCGAAACTGGCTGAAGACATGCTGAAATATGTGTTCAAAGCGGTATTGGAAGAACGTCGTGATGATCTTGAGTTCTTTGCTCAACGCATCAACAAAGAAGCAATTACTCGTTTAGAGAAGTTTGTAGAATCTGACTTCGCGCAGGTAGACTACACTGACGCAATTCAAATCCTGCTTGATTCAGGTAAAGAGTTCGAGTTCCCTGTTGAATGGGGTATCGATATGTCTTCTGAGCATGAGCGCTACCTAGCGGAAGAGCACTTCAACGCACCAGTTGTTGTTAAGAATTACCCGAAAGACATCAAAGCGTTCTACATGCGTATGAACGATGACGGTAAAACAGTAGCGGCTATGGACGTACTGGCACCGGGCATTGGTGAAATCATCGGTGGTTCTCAACGTGAAGAACGTCTAGAACTTCTAGACAAGCGTATGGTAGAAATGGGTATCGACCCTGAGCACATGAGCTGGTACCGCGATCTTCGCCGTTATGGCACAGTACCTCACTCAGGATTTGGTCTAGGCTTTGAACGTCTAGTATCTTACGTGACTGGCATGGCAAACATCCGCGATGTTATTCCGTTCCCACGTGCACCTCGCAGCGCGAACTTCTAGTTCTTACTCATTTTGCTCTTACGAGCAGAGATAGAATCCAATTTAAAGACCACCGCTTATGGTGGTCTTTTTTGTTTCATCATATGCCAATTCAAGAGCGGATAACTGAATGCTTAATTTGCAAATTCGAATCGAATATTCAGTTGGTAATTCATTCTATTAGCACTACATTTAGAGTGTAAACTTTATATAGAACGAGGTCTCATGATGGGAAAATTTACAGTAAAAGACATTGAATACTATGGTGAATCAGACGGCGTTCATAAATGGCAAGCTTCAAGTGGTCAACCATATTACTGGCATCCTGATTGGCTACATGTTGCCGAAGATGAAACCGGATTGCACCCAAAACAAGCGCTAGAAGTGGATGACAATGAAAGCGCAACAAAAGAGCATGCAACAACCGCTATTGTTAAACATCTCAACGAATGGCTAAAAGATAAATTAGACCAAAACCCAGATATAGAAACTCAAGCTGTAGAATCTGAGCACGAGCTTAAAGGCAAAGACGATTAATCGTTATCTATCTTAGCTAACGTGCTTTCCATTGCTGCATAAAGAGCACGTTAGTTATAACTTAACCTAGCAACTCAAACACTATTTCTAGAACTTTACATACACAAACAATGAATTAGTGTCCTTTTCTGTTTCAAATCAAAATAATTTTCTGTTTTCTTCTTTAATGTGGTTGTCTCCTATAGCCTTGAAAGGTATAAATAGGCTGTTGTCGTTTGTTAACAAACGTTTTGATTGCCCCTTCAATTAACATGGATGAAGAATATGTTTGAAAAAGTTGTTGCAGCACCCGCCGATCCAATCCTTGGTCTTACAGAAGAGTTTAAAAAAGACACTCGCGCAGAGAAAATTAACCTAGGTGTTGGTATCTATAAGAATGAACAAGGTGAAACTCCCGTTCTAGCGACTGTTAAGAAAGCAGAAGCGGCACTGCTGGAGACTGAGAAAACCAAATCTTATCTAACGATTGAAGGGACAGCTGAATACGGTCTAGCTGTTCAAAAACTGCTTTTCGGCGCTGATTCAGAGATCGTTGCCGAAAAACGTGCCAAAACAGCTCAAGCTCCAGGTGGTACTGGCGCACTTCGTGTTGCTGGTGAGTTCATCAAGCGTCAGCTTGGTGAAGTGAAGATTTGGATCAGCAACCCTACTTGGGCGAACCATAATGGCGTATTTAGCGCTGCAGGTATCGAAACCGCTCAATATCGTTACTACGACGCTGAAACTAAAGATAAAGACTTTGCAGGCATGGTTGCAGATCTTGAACAAGCGTCAGCTGGCGACATTGTGTTGCTACACGGTTGCTGCCATAACCCAACAGGCATCGATCCTACTGCCGATGAGTGGGACCAATTAGCTAAACTTGTTGCAGAAAAAGGCTTAATCCCATTATTTGACTTTGCTTATCAAGGCTTTGCTAAAGGTGTAGAAGAAGACGCTCAAGGTCTACGTGCGTTCGCTAAACACAACAAAGAGATTCTAGTGGCAAGCTCTTTCTCTAAGAACTTTGGTCTATATAACGAGCGTGTTGGTGCGTTCACATTGGTTGCGACTTCAGAAGAAGTAGCAACTACGGCTTTCTCTCAAGTTAAGAGCATCATTCGTTCAATCTACTCTAACCCACCAGCGCACGGTTCTGCAGTAGTCACTCACATTCTAAATGACCAAGCATTGCGCGCAGAATGGGAACAAGAAGTGGCAGAAATGCGCGACCGTATCCAAGAAATGCGTGAACTATTCGTTGAAACTCTTAAAGCTGAAGGCGTAGATGCAGACTTTAGCTTCATCGAGCGCCAAAATGGCATGTTCTCTTTCTCAGGCTTGACTAAAGAGCAAGTTAACCGCTTAAAAGAAGAGTTCGGTATTTACATCGTTGGTTCTGGACGTATCAGTGTTGCTGGTATGACAAAGTCAAACATGGGTCCACTATGTAAAGGTATCGCCGCAGTTCTATAAGCTCTAGCTCATAGAATCAAGACGTTAGCATTGAACAAATGCAGCTATAAGGCATAAATAATAGGTCAGCTTCGGCTGACCTTTTTTGTATCTGCGTGTAGTATTAAAGCATTGACCGACAGCTAAGGCCGCACATGGACGCAGAAATCTTGGAAATTCAAAACTTCCTAGCCTCCCACCCTCCTTTTGACGAACTTCCAGAAGAGACCGTACTTTATGTCTCTCAACATATGGAAATCGCTTACTACCGACAAGATACCCCCATCATCCACTTTGGTGATGATATTCACGACCTTTATATGGTTCGCAGCGGTGTGGTTGAAATCTACCGTCGAAAAGGAGAGCTCTACAATCGCCTAGATGAGGGAGACCTATTTGGGCAGATGGGACTGCTAACCAACAACAAAGTCCGTTTTCCTGCAAAAGCTGTCGAAGACACGTTAGTTTACTGCTTGTCAGCCGAGATCTTCCAAGAGCTCTATGACGGCTTCGACTCATTTGCTGATTTTGTAGAAGTAGAGGATACGGTACGTCTACGCCAAGCGGTATCCAACAACACCAATGAGAATGACCTGACCACATCCAAAGTAAGAACTTTACTAACGCGTGACGCTCCAACTATTGAGCGTTCCAGTACCATTCAAAACGCTGCACGATTAATGGCGGACGAACAAGTATCATCGTTACTGATCATTGACCCAGAAATTGTAGGCAATGATGAGGAAGACACTTCTCCGGTCCTCGGTATTATCACTGATCGGGACCTATGTACTCGTGTGCTAGCAGAGAGCCTTGACCCACAAGATGAAGTGGGTAGCGTGATGTCTACAGATGTGATTTCTCTCGACCACAATGCTTATGTTTACGAAGCCATGCTTACCATGCTTCGTTATAACGTGCATCACTTACCGGTACTCAAAAACAAACAGCCTATCGGCATCATAGAAACTACCGATATCGTCCGTTACGAATCGCAGAACTCGTTACTACTGGTAAGCAGTATTTTCCAACAACAGTCCGTTGAAGAGCTTAAATCGCTCTCCGAACAAGTTGGAGACAGCTTTGTCCGTTTAGTTAACGAAGATGCTAATGCTCACATGGTAGGAACCGCCATGTCGGTCATTGGCCGAAGCTTCAAGCAGCGCATAATTGAACTTGCAGAAGAAGAACTCGGAAGTGCGCCTATCCCATACTGCTTCTTAGCACTTGGCTCAATGGGACGAGACGAACAACTTGTCGTCACAGACCAGGATAACGCCATTATTCTTGATGACAGCTACGATGAGAAGAAACATGGGAAGTACTTCGAAGCCTTTGCTAAGTTCATTTGTGATGCTCTAGCAGACTGTGGGTACAGTTACTGCACGGGTGACATTATGGCCACCAACCCGGAATGGCGCATGACTCGCAAAGAGTGGGAAGCGTGTTTCTCTGATTGGATTGATGATCCTAACCCGAAAGCCCTGTTGAATGCATCGATCTTCTTTGACCTCGATGGTGTGTACGGCAAGTTGAAATGGGCCGAGCAACTAAATAGCTTTATTGTCCGCCGTGCTCGTCGTAACAACCGATTCCTCGCCTGCTTGGCGCGAAATGCCTTAAACCGAAAACCGCCTCTCGGTTTCTTTAAAGATTTTGTGATGGAAAAAGATGGTCAACATAACAACTCCATCAACCTCAAACGTCGTGGTACTGCACCTTTGGTCGACCTAATACGAGTACACGCGTTGGCGGTAGGTTCTCGCTCTACTAATTCATTTGAACGACTGGACGACATTCATGAAGCGGGAATATTACCCAAAGGCCGTGCTCGAGATCTCAAAGACGCGCTTGAGTTTATCTCTATGGTACGCATTAGCCACCAAGCTATCGACGTAGAGCAAGGCATAGAACCAGATAACAATATCGAACCAGAAAACCTTTCTGACTTTGAACGTCGAAACTTAAAAGACGCGTTCCAGATCCTAAGTAACGGTCAAAATTTCCTCAAATTCCGTTACCAAGCCAATAACGCGTTAAAGTAGGCTCAAATGATTAAGAAATTACTTCAGCCCCCATCCGTTCAGTGGACAAACAAGTTTGCGACCTTGGCAGAACGAGTTAATGATGAGCGTCTACGAGCATTTTACTCTGCTGGACTACCTGCCGCAGACACGCCATTAAGTGAGTTAGAGTACGTTGCACTGGATTTCGAAACCACCGGACTAAATCCAGATAAGGACGGAATTCTCTCTATCGGTTTAGTGCCGTTTACCGCGTCTCGTATTCGTCTCAAGCAAGCAGCGCATTGGACCATCAGACCCAAAGCCAAGCTTGAAGAAGAGTCCGTTGTCATTCACGGCATAACTCACAACGACATTATTGACGCACCAACACTAGATGAAGTTTTGGGTGATGTCCTTTCGGCGCTGGCAGGGAAAATTATTGTGGTTCACTACCGGCCAATTGAGAGAGGCTTTCTCAATAGTGCGCTTAAGCGAATGATTGGAGAAGGCATTGAGTTTCCGGTTGTCGATACCATGCAAATCGAATCAGATTATCAATCGCGCCTGACCGGGGGCATTATTAACAAACTGAAAGGGAAACGCGCAGACTCTGTGAGACTTGGTCAAAGCCGACGTCGATATGGTTTACCTGATTACCCACCTCATCATGCGCTGACCGATGCCATCGCGACAGCTGAACTTTTACAAGCTCAGCTCGCTTATCATTTCGAAGGCAAGCATACGATTAGTGAGATTTGGCTATAGCTTCGCATTCCCCTCTGACCGTTTTTGGTCAGAGGGGAAATAAGATTAGATCTTAAAGCGACCAATCTCTTTCTCTAGTTTCTGAGATAAATTAGACAGGTCAACGGCTTGCTGTGCCGCTTCCTGAGCTTCTTCAGCTAACTCATCAGACACATCACGTATACCTTGGGTATTTCGAGTGATTTCAGAGGTCACAGACGCTTGTTCTTCCGCCGCCGTAGCTATTTGCGCAGCCATATCACTGATTTGTTCAACAGCTGCATGAATTTGCGTTAGGCTCGCTGCAGCACAGTTCGCATCGTCAACACTAGTGTCAGCCAGTTTTCGACTATCGTTCATAATACCCACCGCTTTTGCAGTAGTTGCTTGCAAGGTTTCAATCGTACTTTGAATTTCTTGAGTCGACGCATGAGTACGCTGACTAAGCACACGAACCTCATCCGCTACAACCGCAAACCCACGCCCCTGCTCTCCTGCACGTGCTGCTTCAATTGCTGCATTAAGAGCGAGCAAGTTCGTTTGTTCAGCGATGTCTTGAATAGTCGAAAGAATGGTATTGATGCTATTACCGTGCGTCTCAAGCTCTTGAATTACGCCTGTCGCCACTTGAACTTCTGCCGCCAGATTTTGAATAGAGCCTTGAGTTTGAGAAACTTGGCCAGCACCGTGATTACTCGCACCAACCGCTTCTGACGAATTAGATGCTGTCATGTCGGCATTACTTGCGATTTCTTGAGTGGCCGCAGCCATCTCGTTAATCGCTGTCGCAACCATGTTGATTTCATCTTGCTGTGTTTGAATACGCTGGCTACGCACTCGGGCATGCGTTGCCGTATCTTTAGCTTGCTCCGATAGAGCCAATGATACATCTTTCAGATGCATGACCGTCTCATGCATATAGCTGACGAACGTATTGAAGTTTCTAGCCAACTGCCCTACTTCATCTTTGCTACGTGGTTCTAAACGCTGAGTTAGGTCACCTTCACCAGAAGCAATCTCTTTCAATGCTTTTGAGACGCGCGCGAGGTCATTCACTAAGAAACTCATCAACCACGACGCTACAATACCAACCAGAATAAGAATAATCAGAGAGGTAATAATCAGTTGAGTTAATGCCGTTTTGTGACCCGCTAGTTCTGTCGCTTTATCAAGTTCAACCGCAAACACCCAGTTTGTTCCGGGAACCTTCGAGAAGAACATCAGCTTCTCAGTACCGTTTAGTTTAAGCTCCAACATTGAGTTATCGGACGCTTTTTGCTGAATAGTTTGGATATTAAAACTCTGACCCAATGCCGTCACAGGCTTTAGAAGTAGCGATTTGTTAGGGTGCGCTAAGAAAGTGCCATTAGTCAGATCAATGAGCATTGCTGTCGCATTATTACCGACGTTTAAGCTGATTACATCGTTAACTAATTGGTCAATGAGAACATCAGCCCCAACGACCCCCATAAGTTGGCCGTGCTGTTTTACTGGCTCTGCAATTGTCACCAACAGTGCGTTGGTAATGGCATCTTGATAGGCCTCAGTGATAATCTGTTTATTCGCAGCCTGAGCCTCTTGATACCAAGGACGGGTACGAGGATCGTAATCAGCACGATTACGCTCAGGGTGAGAGCGGAACATTTCACCAGCCGGAGTGCCAAAGAAAATATCGTCAAAGCCACCCGCTATGCGAGCTTGCTGTAAATATGGAACTTTATCCTCTTGATCAACAAAACCGTTGAACGCAGTGGCGATAGTTTTGCGAATATCGACCCAGTTTTTAATGCCTTCTACAGCAGCGTATGAGACGTTGTTCGCACGTGCACTGATTGCAGCATTAGTTTGCGAGGATAATTGATTAGCGGCAAGAATGGTCAACGCGACCGCCATGAGCACCACCGCACTGAGTGTGGCAGCAATAAGCTTTTGTCTTAATGATAAGTTCATAGTTTATTATTCTGTCTTTGTCGGATTTTGGTTGTTATTTTTATTGTTAACCACTACGTGGCGTGCGAATAATATACATATTCAGCAGCAAAATCGAGCGCCAATATATTGACTTATAAGCATTTTGTAGTGACATTTCATTGACCCCACTAATTTTACAAACAATGTTTTTATTTGTATTATGCTGGAGATTTAATCAACTCCACTATAATCGGCTGATCACTCCATTTCTTTAGGACTCGACATGTTAAAGATCTACCAAAGACAATATGCAGTTGTCGAGGCCATTGCCTACTTGAAGCAACCTCACATTCATTAGCTAATGTTGACTTTTGTGCTGACAGCACTCAAAAACTCGCGAGAATTTCTCAACATTCACTTTGGCTAATTTTAGAGGTTCACTATGAACTCCAAACATTGGACTCGGTTTGAACTACTCCATCAAACTGTGACTAACCCTAATATCCACGTTAAAGGTACGCATAGTTATTACAGCGACGCTTACGACAATGGTTTCGAGTCGTCTGTCGTCCGCTACCTGCATGGCGACGAGCAAACTCGACATAAGTCGCCGCCATGGGACATTGACCAACTATATATAGGCGATTATGTCTGTATCGGAGCGGAAGCAGTAATACTTATGGGTGGCAACCACACTCATCGACTCGATTGGTTTTCACTCTATCCATTTTTAGACAATGTCGAACAAGCTTATCAATCGAAAGGCGATACCATTATTTCTGATGGTGCATGGATTGGCATGCGAGCTATGATCATGCCAGGAGTGTCTATTGGTGAAGGTGCAGTAGTTGCGGCGAATAGCGTGGTGACGAAAGATGTAGCGCCTTATTCCATTGTTGGCGGTAACCCAGCAAAGGTCATTAAGCATAGGTTTGATGCCGACAGCATAAAGCGTTTGCTAACACTCAATATCTATCAATGGAGTGAAGAAAAATTCGAGGCGCTACGACACCTCATTTGCGCCAGCGATATCGATGCACTTGAAAGTGCTCACACACTCTATGAAAGCCGTTAATAGCAATCATAATTTGAACATCGATAAACAAAAAGAGCGGCTAATTAGCCGCTCTTTCTTATCTGCTCAGATTGCAATCAGTATTTTTCAGTTCTCATACCAAGCAATAGGCTCACACACATCATCAGCAAAATGATGGTGAACGGTAATGCGGATGAAATCGCACCGGCTTGCAATGCTGCAATCGCCTCATTACCACCAATCCAAAGTAGCGCAACTGCGATAGCACCTTCCATAAACGCCCAGAATACGCGCTGAATAACTGGTGCATCGACTTTACCGCCCGCTGTAATACTATCGATTACCAAAGAGCCTGAGTCTGACGACGTAATAAAGAACACCAAAACAAGCACAACAGCAACGATAGAGAGCATCGTACCCATAGGCAATTCATCGAACATTTCAAACATCGCCAATGGAACATCACCTAAGCCATTAGTACCCAGTGAGCCAACTTGATTAATCACTTGATCAATAGCCATGCCACCAAATACTGACATCCACACCACGGTCACTGCGGTAGGTACGATAAGTACTGCTGTAATAAATTGGCGAACAGTACGACCTTTCGATACACGCGCGATAAACATACCTACGAATGGGGACCATGAAATCCACCACGCCCAGTAGAACACAGTCCAACCGTGCATCCATACTTCATCTTCGCGTCCATGAGGGTTGCTTAGTGGAATAATGTTCTTAATATACGCAAACAACGTCTCAGGAATCGCGGCAAATGTAACGGCATAACCAATAAAAGCAACTAATATAAGCAACAAGAAGGCGATGATCATGTTGATATTACTAATAACCTTAACACCGCCATCAATACCGCGTAATACGGAAACAACCGCTAATAATGTTACGACCGCAATAACGACTATTTGCAAAGTCATTCCTGACTCAACACCAAACACGTGATGAATACCGCTCGCTGCTTGCTGCGCACCTAAACCAAGAGATGTTGCTAAGCCGAACAATGTCGCCAATACCGCAAGAATATCAACGATGTGACCTGCCCAACCCCAAGCTCTGTCGCCAAGAATCGGATAGAAAATTGAACGCATCGACAAAGGTAAACCTTTGTTGTAGGCAAAAAAGGCAAGTGAAAGAGCAACAACGCCGTAGATTGCCCATGGGTGTAGACCCCAATGGAACATAGTAGCACCCATTGCAAGCTCTCTTGCCGCCGCAGTGTTTGGCTCTACACCTAGTGGAGTTTCAAACCAGCCAGTAAAGTAAGCCACGGGCTCAGCTACACTCCAGAACATTAAGCCAATACCCATACCAGCAGCGAACAACATGGCAAGCCATGACATAAACGAATAATCCGCGACCGCATCTTTACCACCAAGGCGGATTTTACCGTATGGGGACACTATCAATGCTAGGCAGAAAACAACAAATATGTTCCCAGACCACATGAATAGCCAATCAAATTTATCAATGATTGCTAGTTTGATACCATCAAGAGCAGATTTTGCGGTATCCGCGTCAACAATGACGGTTAATAATAGAAGCAGTGCAATAAATCCCGCACTAATCCCGAAGACAGGGTTATGAACATCAAACCCCCATTTCTGGACATTATCTTGCCCAATAGTGTAGTCAGTACTATCAATACTGTACTTATCAATACCCTTTGTCATTAATCCTCTCTATGACCCATTCCTTTTAACTCAAAGCATTTTAGGTCAAAACTATGAATGCTGGACTACAACGAACAGCTGACCCTTAACGATATCTGCTTTGCAAACGCTGTATTTTACCAAATTATAAGCGGAATTTCACAAAATGTTAGGAAAGTCAGACAATTCGTACCAAATGGAACTGAGACAATTAACGATTAGAACTCGAATTAAATCGGAGTGGGCGGGAGTTTAAGGGCCAAAGTAGAAGAGACATATAGCCCCAAATTGATGAGGCCACTATTCCAATAAAATACTAGTTCTTTGAAATATTACTATCGAGTTGTAGAACTGGAGACGCGTCAATATCGTCGGCATTCATCATCAACGAAATACGCTGGATCGACGACAGTAATAAAGTTTGCTCCCAACTTTCTAGACGCTGAAATTTCTGAACGAAGCTATCCTGAAGTGGTAAAGGCGAATCTTTCAATACTTCCTCTCCTTTCTCAGTCAGTGTTGCGTGCACTTTGCGTTTGTCTTGCTGACTCCGAATACGTTGGACATAATCTTGAGCTTCAAGACGGTCGATGATCGTCGTTGCCGTGGCTTGGCTGATATTGGTTGAGTTTGAAAGTTCACGAATTGTCACATCACCCATATCTTTGATAGCTTTCATCAAAATAAGCTGAGGCCCCGTCAAGCCGCACTCTTTCTTAAGCTTTTTAGAGTGTAGGTCAATCGCGCGGATAATCTGGCGTAACGCCACCAATACTTCTTCGTGTTTTTCCAATTTCCAATCCAGTCTTTCAAAGAGTTAGCGCGCTCTTTATAACAGAACGCGAAACAGAATGCGTCGTGATTTTAGTAAAAATCTCAATTGATCACAGCTTTTATCCACTTAAACAACCTAAACCCTCGCTAAATCTAGCTTCACACCTATTTTATACTCGTTAAGAGCATATTAAACCAAATCGTTTAAGCACCCTACGACAAACCATTTTCTAGAGCGTATTTTGCCAACTCTGCCGTCGAATGTAGATCCAGTTTATGTTTGATGTTTTGACGGTGAGTCTCCACCGTTCGATAGGAGATGTCTAACATCTGAGCTATTTTCTTACTACTACAACCTTGAGCTACTAGCTTGAGCACAGACTCTTCACGTCGACTCAATGGGTTGGACTTTGCTACGACAGGGGTAATCTCTTGAGAGAACAATGTTTGGGTGACTGACTCACAAAAGTAGGTCGACCCTTGGTGAACAGTCTTAATTGCCTGCACCATTTTCTCTGCGGAGATTTCCTTTAGCATGTAACCTACCGCTCCTGCCTGCATTACCTTCATAATGTATTCACGATTATCATGCATCGTTAACATTAGAACTCGGATATTGGGAAGCTCTTCTTTAAGCACTTGCGTGGACTCAATGCCGTTCATTATCGGCATACTTACATCCATTAAGACTACATCCGGCAAAGTGCTTTTGACGACCTCAATAGCTTCTACACCATTGCTTGCAGTTGCAACCACATCGATTTCCGGCTCGCGCTCTAGCCTAGCCATAAAACCTTCAAGAACAACCTGATGATCATCGACAATGACGACTCGGATCTTGGCATCCATTACACTGCCTCCTCTACCTTTAACAACACGGTAATTTCTGTTCCCTTTCCATATTCACTAATCAGCTCGAACTCTCCCCCGATGAATTCCACTCGTTCGCGCATGTTTCTTAATCCAATCCCACGGCTATTCATCGCATTTCCAACATCAAATCCAACTCCATCATCGGTGACGATCAACTGTAGTACACCGCCAAATTGCTTCAAGAACACGGTGACCTTGGTCGCCTGAGCATGCTTTTCGATATTATTAAGAGACTCTTGAACCACTCTATAGAGTGTAGTCGCCACTTCAGATTTGAGTTTCGAGGCATTGGAGTCTAAAACCAGTTCAGTACTTGCCATGGAGTAGGTTTTAAAATCTTGCAAGAGAGTGGTAATCGCTGCTTCCAAACCTATATCATCCAAAGCACTAGGACGTAAGTGATGGGAAATTCGACGAACTTCCATTATTGCTTCTGACAATGAAGATTGAGATTGCTGTAAGTGCCCCATAGAACGATCATCAACGCTTCTCGTGTCCATCAACTCAAGATGACATTTACTCGACACCAGCAATTGATTTACCCCATCATGAAGCTCTCTGGCTAAATGCTTACGTTCATCCTCCTGAAACATCACCGTTTTATGGGCGAGCTCTTTTAGATTTTTATCAGCTAATTTATGTTCGTGCCAATTAACCGCTAAGGTCAGTACAATAATCACCGCTACTGTTACTGCGAAAATTGTCACGATAGAAAATATCGTGGTCTCGATATTGTTATCAATGGCGGCCCTTAATATTGCCACTTCTTGCGCCACATCTTCGATATACAGCCCGGTCCCTATCATCCAGTCCCACTTATCCAGCCAAGCTGCATAACTAAGTTTGGTGACCGTTTCTCCAGTAGAAGGTTTTTGCCATAAGTACTGGTGATAGCCCCCTCCTGATTGAGCTTGAAACAACAGAGCTTCAATCAGGTAATCACCATCTTGGTCTTGAAGTTTTAACAAGTTTCGACCAACAAGTTGCGGAAGAATTGGGTGAACAAGGTTGGTGCCGTTTTTATCGTAGGCAAAAAAGTAGCCATCGGTTCCATAACGTAGACGATTGAGCGTTTCTTTGACCTGATTTTTGGCTTCAGTCTCAGTTAATGAAGAGTTGTTATAGACCTGCTCAATGGCATCAAAGGCCATTTCGACGCTATCTTTAAGAGCAGATTCTTTTGAGCGAATAAGACTCTCTCGGAAAATGTTAATTTCATTTTCTCCGAGGGCTTTTGCTTGGTGAAGAGTTATCCAACTAACACTCGCCGTCACAATGATAAGTGGGATGAGTGTCAGTAAGATAAGTTTTGCTTTGAGCGGCATAGAAGTCCTTTTTCTAAGCTGCATTGGATGTAGCTTATTGTTTCCTATTGTAAACAGTAGCAATGTCTAAAATAGAAATGAACCACTATGCCGAGCTAACGCAGCTCCGATCACATTCCATAAAATTCTGGGAACATAAGTATCGACGCTAAGACGACTATTTGTATCGCGATAAATGGCATTACGCCTCGGTAAATATCTCTTGTGGTCACGCCATTAGGGGCTACGCCTTTCAAATAAAACAAGCTAAAACCGAATGGTGGGGTTAAGAACGATGTTTGCAGGTTCATCGCAATTAAAATAGCAAACCACGTCATATTGATACCCATTAGCTCTGCCACAGGGGCAATCATCGGTACGATAATGAAACAGATTTCTACGAAGTCGATAAAGAAACCAAGAATCAAAATCACCACCATGGTAATGATTAGGAAGCCCCATTTCTCACCAGGCAGTTCAAGCATCCATTCCTCTACCAGCATATCACCACCGGTGTAAGTAAACGCCATTGAGAACGCTGTTGCACCAAGCAGAATCGCAAATACCATCGCCGTCACTTTCACCGTTTCTTTAGACGCATCATAGAGCATGCCCCAACTGAATTGGCGATACATAAGTGATAGAACAATTGCACCCGCTCCACCGAGAGCAGCAGACTCCGTCGGCGTCGCAATACCGGCAAAGATAGAGCCTAATACCACAACAATTAGTGCTAACGGCGGAATAATCGCTTTCAACGCCGTTTTTACTTCCTCTGAGCGTGAAATAGTTTCATCTCTTGGAATCGGTTGAGCACTCTCTGGGTTTAACTTTGCATAAATGAGTATGTAAGCGACATAAGCGCCAACTAGGACAAAGCCCGGCCATAACGCAGCTTGGAATAAATCCCCTACTGGAACACCTAACACGTCACCCAAAAGAATAAGCACGATGGATGGTGGGATAATTTGCCCTAGAGTACCCGAAGCACAAATGGTGCCGCAGGCCAACCCTTTATCATAGTTGTACTTTAGCATCACTGGCAGTGAGATAAGCCCCATGGCGACGACGGATGCCCCTACAACTCCCGTTGATGCTGCAAGCAATGCACCCACGAGTACCGTTGAAATAGCGATACCACCACGAACACCACCAAACAGACGACCCATCGACTCAAGAAGCTGTTCAGCTAGTCGAGTCTTTTGTAAAACTAACCCCATAAAAACAAACAGAGGTACAGCCATTAATACCGTATTTTCCATAATGGACTGTATGCGATATGGCATAAACGCAAACATTTCTATCCCTTCAGCCCACACACCGAAGATCAGCGCGATACCGCCAAAAGTGAAAGCAACAGGAAAGCCGAGTAGTAGCGCGAATAAGGCTACAAAAAACATCACAATACCGATCATGAGAATGTCCTTATTCGTTTGAGCCGGAAGACTTAGCGTAAATGAGGTGTGGATTGAACAGTTTGTTCAATGAGTGCAGAACTAAGCCAACACCAGCAATCGCCATAAAGAAGAATGAAAGAGGAATCATCGCTTTGATGATCCAGCGATAAGGTAAGCCACCAGGGTCACCAGAGGTTTCTCCTAGCGCGTAACTTTCTTTGGCAAAATCGATACCAAACCAAGCGACCAATAAACAAAATGGGAAAAGAAAAACAAAAGTGCCTAGTAGGTCGATGATGGCTTGAGCTTTGATAGATAAACGCTCGTAGAATACGTCTACTCGTACATGTCCACCCGCCTTAATCGCGTATGGGACGCCTAGTAAAAACACCGCTGAGAACAAATGCCATTCCATTTCTTGGAAGGCGATAGAAACATCATTAAATACGTAGCGCATCACTACGTCATAAACAACATTCACCAATAAGAGCAAAAACAAAATACTGGATAACCAGCCTAGCAAATCCGCTACCTTGTTAAACAGTCTTTCAATGTAAATTAAACTACGCATACAACTTTCCGCCTATCCGCCATATTTAGTTCATTGTTTTAGTTAAGGGCGTATGACCATTTTTTGGGAAAAAGTGGCGCAGGAGCCGCGCCACTTAAAGGGGGTATTAATTGTCGAACTTGTTTAGGTAAGCTTTAGACGCAATATCAGTCCAAGAGCGTACTTGCTGTAGATAAGCGGCTTGAGAAGCTTGGATTTCTTTTGCCATCTCATCTTTAGCTGCGTGCTCTTTTAGCAATTTGTCATTCGCATCACGCAGTGCATCCATTACTTCACGTGGGAAGTCTTTAACTTTCACATCTGGGTAATCTGTTTGGATAGTTGCCCAGTTCTTGCCACTTTCGTGAGTCGATTGGATGTACATGTCGTACGCAGCTGTCTTCATAGCGATTTGTAGAATTGCTTTCAAATCGTCAGGAAGTTTGTTCCAAGTACGTTTGTTTACTAGGAATTGCAGCTCTGTTGCTGGCTCATGCCAACCGGTGTAGTAATAAGGCGCAATTTTGTGAAAGCCCATACGAAGGTCTAGTGATGGTCCTACCCACTCAAGTGCATCGATGGTACGACGTTCTAAAGAGGTATACAGCTCACCTGAAGCGATGTTTGTTGGCTTAGCACCAACCTCTGCTAGGATTTCGCCGGCAAAACCTGGGATACGCATTTTCAGACCTTGTAGGTCATCTACACTGTTGATTTCTTTTTGGAACCATCCGCCCATCTGAACATCAGTGTTACCACCTGGGAAAGACATCATGTTATGCGGCGCATACACTTTCTCCATTAGTTCCATACCACCACCGTGATAGAACCAAGCGTACTGCTCTGGTGCCGTCATACCAAAAGGCATTGTCGTAAAGTAGAGGGTATTTGGCACTTTACCTTTCCAGTAATACGACGCTGAGTGACCCATGTCATATTGACCAGATTTAACCATATCAAACACACCGAAAGGCGCTTTGTGCTTGTTCGAAGAGTCAATGCGGATTTGCAAACGACCGTTTGACATTTCTTCTGCCATTTTCGCCATGTTCTTCGTTGCGTCACCAAAGATAGGGAAGTTTGGCCCCCATGTTTCGGCTAACTTTAAACGATAAACTTTATCGGCTGCATTTGCGGTACCTGCAACAAACGCTAAACACGTTGCTGCAACAATCGCCGTGCTCTTTATGACACGTGTTACTGATTTCTTGATTAGACTCATTATTCAGTTCCTTGAGTAGGTTCCCTGTTGAAGTCACTGTCGCGACTCCAAGTTTCACATTCCACACAACTATGGATGCAATTCTGAATAACGGGTATTAGTGAGAGCACGCAGTGATAAAACCATTAATTAGCGTCATCAGACCTTGGTATTACGTAGAAATACGTAGGAAATAACCGCAGAAAAAATCCTAATGTCGATAAATCAATAATTTAAGAAGGTAGGGTTAGAAAGGTGATAGTAAAAGTACTTAGGCATTTATTATCAGGCACCAATTACACAATCGCTACTTTTGTGACATCAGTCGCTAACATTAGTGCATTTTAGTCTTCTGGATCAAAAAGACCCCTGAATAAGGGGTCTTTTTGAGAATGGGTAAAGTGAACGCTTAAAGCGCTTTATAGATCACTTTATTGCCCGCAAGCTGTTCTTTAGCCACTAAGCCTTCTTCTAGAAGCTTCTTAAGTGCGCCAGTCGCCCAAGATGCTGCTTTCGCTTCTTCTTGGCCAGCTTCTAGGCCGATGCCTTTTGGATTGATACCGTCAGCATTTTTAGCAACGATGTCTAGCACTTGTTGCTGCTTAGGAGTTAAGGCTACATCAACTTTTTTTGTCGCAGTTGCGGTTTCAACTACAGGCGCTTTCGCTACAACAGGCTTTTCTGTTTTTGTTGCAGCTGCTGTGTTGGCAACTACCGCTTTAACGCGCTTTTGCAACTTAGATTGCACTTTGCGCTTATGAGCAAGTCTCATTTAGTTTTCTCTCCAATTCACTGCACCAAGACAGTGGTCAAAATTCGAAGCGCGTTTTATACCAAAATTTTGATAGCTTTTGTAGAGGATTGACACAAAGTGGCGTCAAAAATGCAGACCTAGGACGTTTATGGCTATTATTTAAACAATAAACTTTATTATCGCTTCTTCGGTATAAAGAACCAAATAGGGTAAAAAATTAGTCGTCACTATGGATACATTACATTTCAGCAATCATAACTACTCATGGCAATCTCCGACCATTAAAGTCGTTGCAGCAGTTGGGGGACTAGCCTGTTTTAGTTTTCTTCTACTTTCCCCCAATTGGCAGCAAGCACTGGTGTTTATTACGCTCGTCGCTGCAGTCATGACCTTTGCTTACTTTATGCTTATCAAAAGTCGTGTCACCTTCACACTGACAGCGACTCATTTCCAGCAACACGTATTTAAAGGTGGCTGGGTCGTTAAATGGAGTAATATCGAACGAATAGGCGTATGCACTCACCACCAAGAAGGTTGGCATAAACCACTGCCTTGGATCGGAATCAGACTTAAACACTATCAACCTTACTTAGATGGCATCTGTCCTAGAGTGGCAACCGACCTTTTGCTAAGCCAACGTGCATTGCTTTATTTGGGTGCCCAGCAAACTTCTCCAGCACTTAATTTTGAAGACATAGTATTGGACTCTGAGGCTTACGTTACCAATGAGGGAAAAGAGTACAGAGGACTGCTCGCCATGTTGGCAAACCGAATGCGTTATCAGCGAGAGTTTTATGGATTTGATGTATTTGTAGCTGAGGCCGACTTAGACAGGTCTGCAGACGAGTTTGTGGGTCTTACCCGCCGCTATTTGGCTGCGGCGGATAGAGAGTTATCCTAGAGAAGCGTTACTTTTAATCGCTTATTGTCAGTACGCTTCTCTTAGACGTCTGTTAGTAGAGCGGCATCTCATCGGCAACAAACGGATTGGATGCTCTCTCATGACCAAAGGTAGACTGTGGGCCGTGACCCGGTACAAATGTTACGTCATTACCCAGCGGCCACAACTTTGTCTTAATCGAGTTAATCAAAGTAGCGTAGTCACCTTGAGGGAAATCTGTGCGTCCAATACCACCATTAAAGAGAACATCACCAACAAAGGCGACTTTTGATTCCTCATTAAACAGCACTACGTGACCTGGAGTGTGGCCCGGAGTATGAATAACGTTAAGACTTTGATTACCAAACTCTATAGTATCACCATCATCTAACCATTGATTGGGTTCAAACGCTTTAGTTAAAGGAAAACCAAACATTTGGCTTTGGTTTTCTAAGCCTTGTAGCCAAAAGTTATCAGCTTTATGAGGACCAACAATGTTAGCATCAAGCGCCTCTGCAAGTGGCTCAGTTCCGCCAACGTGATCTAAATGCCCATGGGTGAGTACCAGCTGTTCAACTTGGACTCCAAGTTCTTTGATCAGCATTTCTAGCTGTTTTACATCACCGCCAGGATCAACAACCACCCCTTTCATGGTTTCGTCACACCAAACGATAGAACAGTTTTGCGCAAATGAAGTGACAGGCACTACTTGATATTGAAGACTCATCATAAACCCTATTAATTTTGCAATTAGCGGGACTATGACATCACGCTAGCGGAATGACAAGTGTTACCAGTTTCTCACAGGGCCCGTATCAATATGGACGAACTGGCTTCTTGGGTAATACCCCACTCCACCAGCCTTTATGGTTAGCGCCGCCTCATGAAGATGACTGAGTTTTACTCCATCTAATCTAAAG
Source organism: Vibrio sp. McD22-P3 (assembly GCF_021568915.1). Classification (NCBI taxonomy): domain Bacteria; kingdom Pseudomonadati; phylum Pseudomonadota; class Gammaproteobacteria; order Vibrionales; family Vibrionaceae; genus Vibrio; species Vibrio sp. McD22-P3. Next base: position 234,962 of record NZ_JAKGTN010000003.1, on the reverse strand, counting down.
TCGATAGCCTGACCTAACATATGAAGACTTTTTTTCGCTACTCCATTTGAGCCTGAACGCAATGAAGCATTGGTTTCAGGAGAACGATAGCCAGAAATGATCAACACCTCTGATTTAACGCCTAATAGGCTCTGAATCTCTGATATCTGGTCGAACAAACGCTTATCCATGTTATGGGTTTCATTGCGTCGATGATCACGACAAAGTGTATTGAGGCGAGCAAGTTCAGCTTGAATATACTTAGCACCGTCAAAGTAACGACTTTCTAGACTCTCTCCTGTGTGTAAGTTATTCATTGCTAATGTTCTTGGTGTAGAAGAAGGCATTGCAAAAGATAGTGAAGGCACCAATGACGCCGTTGCACCACACAAAGCAAGTTTGAGGGCGTCTCGTCTAGAAATGTTTGTTTGGATCATACTACTCAAAGAAAGGAAACTACGGAATTGCGGCGCAAGATACGTGTTTCTCAAGCCCAGTTCAAATGCAGAGATGAGCGAAAAGCGCTTATTTTTGCAACCATTAGCGGTTAACCTTTGAGCAGAAAGCGTTTTTTAGATTGTTCAAATTTGTGTCAATTTTTTGAAAATGCCGCACTGTTCATACTTTCTCGTTTGGCATCGTATTGGTATACGTCGCCGCGGAAGTGTGCCTTCCCATCAGACATCCAAGCGGTTTGATAAATGATATGAACCGGAATTCGCTGCTTAAGGGCTATCGCTTTATTTGGGCGATCCGTTGCGACATCTTCTAGTGTTTTCCCTTGTGCTTCGAGTAGCACTTGAGCGAACTGGTCAGCGTGTTCCACTCTTACACAACCAGAGCTGAATGCACGTAAACTCTCATCAAAGAGATGCTTACTAGGTGTATCGTGTAGAAAGATGGCTTGCGCGTTGGGTGTGTTGAACTTGTACTGGCCAAGCGCGTTTAACTCCCCAGCTTGCTGACGCATACGATACGGGAAGCGCCGTGCATTTACCTCTTGCCAATCAATCATCGTAGGGTCGATACGTGCCTGATTGTTCCAACCTTCTAAAATTTCAATTCGTTGCGAAAATAGGTAAGTTGGATTCTGTTTTACTTTAGGAATGATGTCTTTAACCATAATTTTCCAAGGCACATTCCAAGTAGGATTTAGGATAAGCGAGTCCATTTTAGTTTCCAGTAAAGGCGTTTGACGCGACGCTCTACCTACAATTACGCGAGACTCAAATCGTTCCTCTCCTTCATCCCAATATTCAAGCTGAAAATTCGGCACATTGACGACAATGATGTTTTCGCGCTGTTGTGGCCACAAACGAGAACGTTCCGAGTTGAGTGCCAATATACGCAGTTTATCGGACGCGGACTTGTTCAACCATTCGATGGTATTGGGACCTATAATGCCATCATCGTTTAACCCGTAAATGGTCTGGAATTCTCTAATAGCAAGGTCGAGCAATTCGTCGAAATACCGGTCTTCCCTAGCGGTAATGAAGACATTGGATTCGGACAGTCTTTCAATAAGAATTAAATATGCTTCTTGAGGTAGCGTATCACCGAGTCTCGTGAGCCCAACTTGCTGATACTCTATTTTGGTCATTTGCGATTTCGACACTAAGTCGATGTACGCATTCTCGAATCCATCTTGCTGTAACATTGGCGACGCAAACGAGGTGATGTAAGCCAGTGCATCTTGTGCTTCGAAAGCTTTTACCATCAGATCCACTTCCGTTGCTGAAGGACGCGGAAGAGGTTCAATTAAATCGGTAGTAAAATACCACTCTTTACCAAGTTCTTGAGACGCTGCAACATAGCTTAAATAAAGTAAGAAAGTATCCGAAGCCACTCTATCATAACGATCCATCTCCCCTTGTTGATAATACTGTTGCAGGAGTTCGACTCTTGATTGGAACAGCGGACTAAAGCCAGCGAGCTTCATCATATCTAGTTGCAGATTTAGCTGAGCGTTAAGCTCATTGCCGCTCCATATACGCTCAGCATCCAGTCTGGAATATAAGTAGTCAACTAACGAGGGATAGAGAAGCGCGTCTTGGGTATTATCTATAAGCTCAGTTGAGCCTTTTGTATTGTCTTGCTGAAGAATTGGCTTGATGTGTTTTACAGAATAAGAGGTGAGCTCGGTCGAATTTGAGACAAGCTGATCTGGCGCGGCAACCGTCAATCCGGTTGTAGCTAGAGAGAATAAACCAACACACAATGAGAGTAGCCAGTTTCGCATCTACCAACCTCCTTTCAACCAAGGATCTTAAGTATGGCAGAAATCACACTATCAACCGGACAATTTTATACTAAACCAGCTACCGTCTCATTTATGTGATGGCACTCCAGTGATTATCCCACTGAATTCCAGAATAAAAGCGTTGTTTGTCCAATTGTGGATTAATTTTGATTACTTGCCCTGCACCAGAACTCACATGAAAGTCGCCATTCCTGACTACCACTCCTGAAGCATCTGGGAGCGAATTAATTTCTAGTAATTCACGTGTTGTCTTGTCCCAAATACCGTAGCAGCTTCCTCTCGGTGATGTAGCTAGAATATGCGTTTCTGTCGCTGCAATACTGGCAATATAATGATTAAATCTTGCCCATTGCTCTGGCTCTCCACCCAATTCTTCCATCACCGAACCTCGCTGATGAATGGCTACGAGTGGGACGTATTCCTCCGCTTCACCCCGATATTGCTGACCTGTTAACACAGTAGTGTCACCATCATGAGCAAGGTGGCGAATACTCTTATGATGGTCGCCAAGCGTTGCTTGCTCTAGAAGCTTTCCTTGAGGAGAAAGATAACTCAAGCTAGGTTGCATGGTTGCAAGATTTTTAGGTTGCCTGCCATTGGTATGTACGCCACCGACTCCAACGACTAACGAATCGTCTGCCATCACAATCACTTCATGAGGACCTAACCCGAAACCGGTAAACTCTTCTATTTTTTTATAGCCATTCGCAACATCATAAACGCCAATAATTCCGCGACTGCTCGACCGCTCCCCTTCTGTAGCGTACAACCATCGACCATCATTTGAATACACGCCATGCCCATAAAAATGTCGGTTATTTGGCGCTAGAATGAGCTTTCTTACTTCTCCTTCACGATAGTCAAACACCATGGCATAGCTACCTGGCCTTCGAGCAAACATCACCGCGTGATGAGTATTCGGCGATACAGCAATGCCATGGCCACGGCCTGGTAAAGGCAGTCGATGCATAGCAGTAGCATTTTCGGTAGAAACAATAACTTCGTAGTCACCCTTGTTGCGAACCGAACCGCCTATCAAAGTTTCCTGAGCCATTTTCGTCGTGGAAGCGCAAGCCGTAAGCAAAGAAGGCGACATCACCGTGATGCCTGCCAACTTTGTGAAGTTGCGTCTAGAAATATCAATCGCCATCAGTCGCATTAAATCCTATTACTACTCCCAACTGAACCGCAGCCTCTTCATTGATAAGATACTTAAGTTGTTCAAGCTTATTGAATTGCGACAGCACTGTTCGATAGCCTTGTTTAGATTGCAAAAGTACAAATAGGCTGGTTTCGCTCGGCCAAGTTTCCAACGTATCTTCAAATTGGTGAACGATACTATCCGCCAAAGGTGCATGACCTTCATCACGCAAAAGCTTATCTAGCCCTTCTCCTTTCGCCAGATAGAGTGCTTGCATAGCTTCTACGTTGGTTTTTAAATTGCTCATCGACGTTTTCGAGCGCCAAGACTCAGAGAAATAAGGTCGCGGAGCACCGATTTTTGCTAACGGACGAGACAGTTTTTTCATGCTGTAATCCAGCTGGTTAGACAGCAAAGCCAGATATTCTGACTCCCACCCCTCTTTGTCTAAAGAGGACCATGGATTGGTTTGCCATGCCATGAATATCGTGTCGGCGCGATCGGTAAGAGAAGCGGTAATCGCAGTCGCCAATGAGCAATGCTCTCGTGAGCCCTTTGCTAGTGTTGAAGCATCATCATAAAGCAGCCATTCAATTGCTCCTAGCCCCTGAATGGTGACACTTTGCAACTGTACTGACTCCATGCTCCACGCGTCGGTTTTAACCGCTTGCGACATCTTCCTACCGGTGGTGTTCTTCTTATCTGGCCAAAACTGAACATTCCAATTCTGCTCCAGTGCCATAGCAGGGCCTCGCTCTTGCCCTTGCAACCACATCCAACGAGACATTCCTTGTTGCCATGCTGCAGACACCTGCGTCAGGTCCGATTCCTCTTGGCAAAAATGTGCAGTTTGCGATTGCAAGTTCATCATTGCCGTTTTGAACTTCAACGCAGAGTCAAATTCAACTTCATATACTGCTTGGCTAAGGTGTGTTGTAGCTTCTGGCTCAGGGGCTTGGGTCACACTACTCGATTGACAAGCCGTTAAAAAAAGCAAGCTCAACGCTATAGATGAAAGTTTGTAATTCACGTTGCTCTCCTTACAGTGAATTTAGAAACGCCAATAGCGCATCACGTTCTGATCTAGATAAAGCTAACACGTTTTGTTTTGCGGCTTCTGCTTCGCCACCGTGCCATAAAATCGCTTCGGTGAGATTTCTCGCTCGTCCATCATGAAGAAAGTAGGTGTGACCATTAACTTCTTCCGTGTAACCAATGCCCCACAGCGGTGCTGTGCGCCACTCACGGCCTGAAGCTGCGTATTCTGGTCGATTGTCTGATAGTCCTTCTCCCATGTCATGTAATAGCATATCGGTATAAGGGTGAATCGTCTGGTTCGAAATGGCAGGTAACCCTTCTTGTGTACCGGTTTGAATGCCTGTTCTATGGCAGTTTTGGCAACCAACATTGTTGAATAGCTTCTCACCTGCGACAACCAAAGGGTCGTCGATATTACGTCGTTGAGGCACCGCTAAATGCTGAGTATAGAACTCGACAAAGTTGAGAATTTTGTCGCTCACCTCAGGGTCTCCGCCACTATGCTGTGCCGTACAAACGTCCTGATTACTGGTACAGTTCTCACTCGGAAACAGCGAACTTGTCAAGCCTACGTCACCATTGAAAGCGGCCGCATTTTGCTGCATCAAATTAGGCTGGCCTGCTTTCCATCCAAAGCGCCCCAATGCCATCTTTTGGGTGCGCACATCCATTACATAGTTCGGCTTTCCTGTTACTGATGAGCTGTCCGCTTTCTGCGCTTCAGCAAATGCTAAAATCGTCGACTCTGGAATCGATTCGAGCAACCCTAAGCCAATCATTGGCGGAGCAACTCGTGCCGACATTAAAACGTCAGGGTGCATATCGCCGTAGGCTAGTTCAACAATCTTGAGATTAGGTTTGCGTAACATGACGACCGTGCCATCTTTAAAACTTACCGCAACCTCATCATAAGTAATATCAATTTGTCCTTCTGGCTGCATGTTCGGCAAAGCAAAATCTTGCAACTGACCGCCATACGTCGGCTCAGGTATTACACCGTCAAGCTCATAGGCCGCTTTCTGCTGCGCTGTCACAGCCGGAATACTCAACCTAACCAACATAGATACGGCATGTTGGTCATTTTCTTCAGGAGGATGACCACGACCGTCTTTGATATGACAGTTTTGACAACCATTGGTATTAAATAGTGGTCCAAGTCCATCCCTCGCATCTGTGGAAGCGGGAGCTTGAACCCAGGGGTTTCTAAAAAAACTGTTACCGACGCTAAAATCTAGTCGCTTTGACATAGGCAAGTTGGCTGCAGGCATTGAGTAAGCGTTAGGCCCCTCTTTTTTTACTGTGGTTTTACCGCCCGACAGATGAGAAGACTCAGACCCGGCAAACACCGAGCCGACAAAAAGAAATAGTAGCGTGGCTAAAAAAGGATAAGATCTTGACATACAGCGCTCACAAAAAGATCGACAAAAGGGGGCAGTAGCCCCCTGTTTATTATGGTTATTGTGCTTAGAATTCGTGGTCAGCAGTATCTGGATTTAGGCTATCAATACCGATGATGCCAGCGGCACGCTCAATTGAACCAGTTTGCGCGACAAGTGCAACAATGGTCTCATTCACTAGTTTGTTACCTTGAGGATTATTAGACGCGATCAACTGGTCAAAGTGTTGGTTGTCTTTTTCTGCCGAGGTAACAAGCTTGCCTACTTGCGCACGTGCAAGATCAAATTGCTTTTGAATCTCTTTCGCTGCTGTTTTGTCTTTTGCTTCAACAAGGTTAGCGATACTTGGACCGTCAACTAACGTTCCATCAACGCGAACGTAAGTGCCCGTGTAAACGTTATAGATACCTTGCTCGTTGTAATAGTGAGAGTTATGCGTGTTATCAGAGAAACAATCGTGCTCATCTTCAGTAGAGTTGGCTTCTAGAGCCACTTTCATGCGCTCACCCGCAAGCTCACCTAGAGAAAGTGAACCCATACCAAATAGCATCTTACGAATGCCGTTGTCAGCTTTGTCAGCGAGTAGTTCAGAGCGGTAGTTGCCTTTCTCGGAAGCTGACCATTGTTTCTCCATCCATTGAAGATCTTGAATCAACAGTTTTGATGCAGCTTGAAGATACTGCGCACGACGCTCACAGTTACCGTTAGTACAACCTTCACCGATAACATAGTCAGTATAAGGACGTTCACCTGCACCTGCGTTGGTTCCGTTAAGGTCTTGCCCCCATAGTAAGAACTCAATCGCATGATAGCCTGATGCTACGTTTGCTTCAGAGCCACCAACTTCATTAAGGTTGGCAATGACTTCAGGTGTAATTTCTTTAACGTCAAGAGTTGTCGCGCCGATTTTTAGGCTCTTGTTAGCAACAATGTTTGCTTGTGCACCTTCATTACCTAGCTCATATTGGTAATCCGCACTCACATAGTCGATAAGACCTTCATCAAGTGGCCAAGCATTAAGCTGTCCTTCCCAATCGTCAACGATAGCATTACCAAAACGGAACACTTCCGTCTGCTGATAAGGTACGCGAGACGCTAGCCATGCTTGTTGAACATCGGCAAGACCTTTCTCTGAAGGGTTTGCCAAGAATGTGTTAATAGATGTGTCTAAATCTTTTGCTGTAATTAGTGCATCTGCGAATACCGCGTGAGCCAGATCAGCATAGTGTTCTACCACTTGGTCTTTAGTAACTGCAGAAAATGCAGCGCTTGAAGTCATTACAAGAGAGGCTGCCACTGCACCCTTCACCATGGTTGTTACATTCATGAAAAGCATCCTTGTTGAGCTTAATAGTTATCAGTAGTGCGAATTATTATCATTTATACTACGAAGTGCGATAATACTCAGTTACAATTTATTTTCAAGAATAAATACAAAAAAGCCTCACAAAAGTGAGGCTTTTCTATCATTTTACTAACAATTTTATGATTGGTGACCTAGATTACTGACTAAAGCTTGAGGTAGTGCTTACCGTGAGAGACCTTTGCTTTAAGGTAGTTTTCATTACCATCTTTGATATGAGCGTGCGTATTCACAACTTCTTCAATATTGATGCCGTGCTCGCGAAGCTCGCGCACTTTCTTAGGATTGTTAGTGACCAGACGAATAGAGTGTACGTCCAGCGCTTTAAGCATTTGAGCGGCTTCAGTAAAGTCACGTAAGTCATCGCCAAAACCTAAATGGTTATTGGCTTCATACGTATTCATACCATCAGACTGAAGCTTGTAGGCGTCTAGTTTGTTGTAAAGACCGATTCCTCGCCCTTCCTGACGTAGATACAGGATGATGCCGCCTTCTTCGCCCATTTTCTGAATGGTTTCTTCCAATTGCTCACCACAATCGCAACGTGACGAGTGGAAGACATCACCGGTAAGACACTCTGAGTGCATCCTTACCAAAGGTAAAGATTGGGTCTTGTCAGATGATTTAAAAATAATCGCTACATGTTCTTTATCTGTCTTGAGTCCACGAAACGACAGCATCTCTGCGTCTATATCACTCCTGGAACCGACTTTTAATTGTATTCTGGCACGTACTTCCGCCATAGTCTCTCTCACTAGATTATCTGAGGCTAGTAATGAACTTATCTCAGCCATCGCTCTATTCTCCATAAAGTGAACTATGGGGGCTAGTACTCGACTTTTCAACAATAAGATCAATATAGTAATTGTTATATTATAACAATTACTATTTATAAGAAACTAAAAAAGCCCCGAGTATCAATACTCGAGGCCCATAAAAATCATTTAGTTAGGCGATAAAAAGATAGATCTTACGCTTGTTTTTGTTTCCATACAGCGAGTTGGACCCACACATTTTCCAGTTCCGCTAACTCTTCTTTTGTTAATAGAGAGATGGTCTGGGAAGACTCACCCGAGCTCGCACCATTGGCAGATTTAAGGTGTGCATAAAAGTCTTTTTTGAGTTGGCTGATGACTGCTTCCACTGCTGTACCACCTTACTTACGGGTTATTTCCTAAACAATGCGATAATACCACTCTGATCAGATCGTACAGCTTTTTCAAACATTTCTGGAACTGCCATCACAATCTAACTGGTTTTTACCTAGAATTTTCTAAACTTTATCCCACAGCGGACGAAGGCGGCAATTTGTTACTGAACTTTTTTATCGAGGCGGTAGAATATCGACACTTTACACTTCAAAGAACAATGTCATGTTAAAAATCATCAGCAACCAAGACTTCGATACATTTGCGCAAAACGCAAAAGAAGCGCCACGCAAACGCAGTCATCATAACCTACACGAGCAATTGGACGCTGGCGTTCAACGTTTGTTCATCTCTACAGAGCCAGAAACCTACATGCGCCCTCACCGTCATAGTGAAGAGCACAAATGGGAATTATTCCTTGTTCTTAAAGGGCAACTGGATTTATTGATTTTTGATGATGAAGGCAGCCTCACAGAGCGTCACAGTCTCTCACCAGAAACTAACCGTGCTATCGAAATCCCACCAGGCACTTGGCATGGTTACGCTTGTATGCAATCGGGCACGGTCGGCCTTGAAATCAAGGAAGGCGCATACATCCCTACTCCTCAAGAAGATTTCGCACCTTGGTCTCCAGCAGAAGGTGAAGATGGCGCCAATGAATATCGCGATTGGATGAGCACAGCACAACCAACGGCAAAATAATCTTCAGCTGCTATCCTCACTACTAGATCTACAAAAGCGTAGATAAAAGTAGCATCTAGAGCGGGAATGTTGATAATACCCGCTCTGCATACCGACTGAGGACAGCTCTTGAACACTCCAGCTTTTTCTACCTTAAACTTACCATCTGAATTACTCGGCACATTAGACAGTCTTGGTTACGCTTCCATGACGCCAATCCAAGCCGAGGCACTACCAAAGATTTTGGCTGGTAAGGACGTTATCGGCCAAGGAAAAACAGGTTCAGGAAAAACCGCAGCCTTCTCTCTCGGCGTACTTAGTAACTTAAGAGTAAAGCGCTTCCGTGTGCAGTCTCTTGTTCTCTGCCCAACTCGTGAGCTTGCGGACCAAGTTGCAAAAGAGATTCGCACCCTAGCTCGTGGTATTCACAATATCAAAGTACTAACACTGTGTGGCGGTATGCCAATGGGACCACAAATTGGTTCTCTGGAACACGGTGCGCATATTCTAGTGGGAACGCCTGGTCGCATCCTTGATCATCTAGAAAAAGGTCGTATCAACCTAAGCGAACTGAATACTCTGGTACTTGATGAAGCGGACCGTATGCTAGATATGGGTTTCAAAGATGCCTTAGACGCTATTATCGACCAAGCTCCAAAGGAGCGACAAACACTGCTTTTCAGCGCTACATTCCCTGAGCAAATCCAAACCATTGCTGCTCGAGTTATGAAGCAACCAGAAGTGGTGAAGGTAGAGAGTAAGCACGATCACTCAAGCATCAAACAGTTCTTCTATCAAACTAACACTCTCGAAGAACGTGATAATGCACTTGAAAACTTGCTTCTGACTCACCAACCGGAGTCTGCTGTGGTGTTCTGTAATACTAAAAAAGAAGTTCAGAACGTTGCGGATGAACTGCATCATCGTGGCTTTAGCGTGATCGATATCCACGGTGATTTAGAGCAAAGAGATCGTGACCAAGCACTCGTACAGTTCGCCAATAAAAGTGTTTCTATTTTAGTGGCAACGGATGTTGCAGCTCGTGGTCTCGATGTCGATAACCTCGATGCAGTATTCAACTATGATCTGTCTCGCGACCCAGAAGTACACGTACATCGCATTGGTCGTACTGGGCGCGCCGGCAATAAAGGTTTAGCCTTTAGCTTCTATAGCGAGAAAGAGTTCTATCGTGTAGCGCGTATCGATGAGTACATGGATATGCCGATTGAACCAAGCGAATTGCCTGCAAAGTCAAGCAACCAACCATTTCAAGCAAAAATGGTGACGATTCAAATTCAAGGCGGTAAGAAGCAAAAATTGCGCCCTGGTGATATTTTAGGGGCGCTAACCGGTGATAAGACACTCTCCGGCAATCAAATTGGTAAGATCAATATGTTCCCAATGAGTGCTTATGTGGCGGTCGAGAAAGTGATAGCTAAGCAAGCATTAGGTAAGATTACCAATGGCAAGATGAAGGGCCGTAACTTCCGCGCGCGAATCATCAAAGCTTAACCTTCAACTCCATCAAAAACAGCTCTTAGTTAATACATAGAGCTGTTTTTGTATTCGCTACTGCATGGATAACGCCATAGATACGGCGGAAAAAGGACATCCCTGCTTACAACGTCCGCAGCCATCACAAGCTTTCTTATCCAACTCCGGTAGGCTGTACGACGTGATACTTATCGCTTGTTTTGGGCAGGCTTCTTGGCATAAGTGGCAATCACTAAACAGTGCATTTTGACATCCATCCGAGAACTGCGGAATTAAACCAGTATGGTTGTCCTGTCCATGCAATGCACCTGTTGGGCATACTTGGCTACATTCTCCACATTGGCTGCAGTACCCATAATCAAGTACAAGTCGAGCGAGTTCATCTTCAATAGCAATAACCTGCTCAGGACAAGCCTTAACGCAATCTCCACAAGCATTACAAATCTGTTGATAGAGCAACTCATCAACAGCTTTTGGTGGTCTAGGGGTTGTTCGTGATACTTCTTGGCACTCTAACTTAGCAGCTAACGAGTCATCACTGGCCATGACAGATGAATTCCGCGTACTGCCATTCGCCAAAGCGCGAAAAAGACCACGACGGCTTATGGTTTTGTGCTCCATATACGCTTTGTAGTATTTTTCATCTCTGGTCATGAGCGCTTACCAACCCTAACGATACAGTTTCACGGCAAGTGGCGTAATATTTAACAGCTCCTGAACGGCTTCACACCATTGCGATACCAAGGCAGCTAGTTGTTTGTAGCTTTGAGTTGAAGCATGCTTCTCAACCAACTCGAAATAACGGTAACACCAAGTCAGTAAGTGCTGTGAAAACAGCGCCTTGACCGACTCAATGTCGTGTTCTTGCTCAACCAATTGACTCACTGCAAAGAACATTAAGCCAACTTGATCTTCTGGCTCTCTCATCCCAGTATCTAAGGCAATATCGTGATCTCGAAGAAACTGACGGTACGCTACTGTGGTATCACCAAAAATCACCTCTTCTCTATCCATATAGACTGAGCCCCACGGTGGTGCCAGCATCGCCTCTCCTCCTTCAAAAAGTAAGAAGAAGTCTTGATTTAGTGCTTCGTTGCTTTCGCCTTTAACCTGATGACACCATGCCTGAAGATCACTGTCTTTTAAGTTTTCATCTTGTAGCAACGCAGTCAATAAGGTCTGGTTGTTGTTGTCGGTAAGCGGGAAATAAAACAGCGAACCGAATACCTTTGCCATGGTTTGTAGACTAAGTAGATCGATAGATTGATTTTCTGACATGAATTTACCAAATTTCAAAAATGACTAAGTTGAACCAATAAATGAGAGCAGGCCGGTCAGCCTGCTCTCATCTTTGCTACATGCCTGCTGTCATGTGCAGACCAAAGAACACGCTGCGTCCGATGAGTTCCGCAACTAACACCATCGCAAAGCCAATGACGGCAATCGGCATAGAACGAGACTCAGAGCGCATCGCCCACATCCACGCAGCTAGGCCAACAAACACTAGGACAAAACGTAAGTTTTGAATCTCTGCCATATTTGGCACTAACTCACTAGCTGCAACAATCGCAGAATGAATATTAGGCAAGTTGACGACCATTGACATAGTGACCATTGCCATTGTCACTGCGGCTACACTTGCCACAATCGCCGTGACTTTACCTAAACGTGGACATTCCAACTTAGCGCCACGCATCAAAATAAGTGACAGCATCACGCCACAAATGACAGCCGTAAGCGTAAATGATTGACCCGTAAACGGTGTATCCCAAGTTGGAACCGTATCGATGATGTAGACGTTCGTCATGGCGACCATAAAGACCACGCCGATCACCATCGCCGCTACCATCAACCCTTTTCGAATCGATTCACTGCCTTTATTGATGACAGACAATAGCCAATATAAACCACCTAAGCCAAAGAACATCGAACCAAATAGGATTTCACGCGATAACCAAGATGTTCCAATTTGGTTTAACGCATTGATTGCACGCATTGGGCTACCTAAGTGCATGGTTGACGCCATAAAGCCAAGTCCCATGAAAACCCAAATAAAGAACATATTGCGAGTTATCGCTGTCTTAACGTGTGCATCCGCCTTACCAAATAATGTGATTAAGCCCATTACGATAAACGCACCGACTGCTGTTTGAGCAAATACAGTAAAGAAAATCAGAGGCCATTCATGCCATCCCATGTTAAACCTCCTTAGGGTTTGCTAGGTGACCAGTGGTGTCATTCGTTGGACGCGCATGACGATTTGGTTTGATCACGATATTTGGTTTCGTTAACGTTGATGATGGAAGTGGTGCTACGTCAGCGTTGGTTCCATACTTGGCACGAAGCTCAGTAATAGGACCGAACTCCAACGCACGAAGTGGGCAAGAACCGACGCAGATTGGCTCAAAGCCTTCTGCCACGCGCTCGAAACAACCGTCACATTTCGTCATGTGACCCTTTTCTTTGCTGTACTGTGGTGCACCGTAAGGACAAGCGTTAGCGCAGTGTTTACAGCCAATACACACCTTTTCATCCACGACCACAAAGCCGTCTTCACGTTTGTGCATTGCACCCGATGGACACACTTTTGCACACGCCGGTTCGTCACAGTGGTTGCATGCAATAGAGGTGTAATAGGCAAACACGTCTTGACGGTAAGTGCCGTTATCTTCGATCCAGTTACCACCAGCGTATTCGTAAACTCGACGGAAGCTGCGATCAACACCAAGATCCTTAAAGTCTTTGCAAGCTAACTGGCAGGTTTTGCAACCAGTACACTTACTCGAATCGATATAAAAACCGTATTGTTTCATGAGTTAGTCCTTACGCCTTATTTGCCAGTTGAACTTCGACTAAGTTAGTGTGTTGAGGGTTACCTTTCGCCAACGGGCTTGGGTGTTGAGACGTCAGAACGTTGATCGAACCATTATGGTCAACCTTGTTGCCGTCAGGTGCATACCATGCTCCCTCTCCGAGAGCCACAACTCCCGGCATCATTCTTGGCGTGACTTTAGCGTTAATTCGAACTTCACCACGATCGTTGAAGATCTTAATTCGGTCACCATTGTTAATTCCGCGACGTTCAGCATCTACAGGGTTGATCCACATTTCTTGTTGTGCGGCCTGCTTCAACACATCGACGTTACCGTAAGTTGAGTGGCAACGTGCTTTAAAGTGGAAGCCCGTTAACTGCAATGGATACTTATCGCGTTTTGGTGAATCCCAGCCTTCTGATGTGCTCACGTAAATAGGTAGTGGATGAATCACATCACCTTCTGGCAGCTCCCATTCAGCAGCAATACGAGCTAACTCTTCCGAGTAGATCTCTACTTTGCCTGAAGGTGTGTTAAGCGGGTTATTCACCGGATCTGCACGGAAAGCTTGGTAAGCGACATAGTGACCATTAGGGTCGCTACGTTTGACGATACCTTGCTGACGTACCGTCTCGAAATCTGGCAATGTCGGGTCTAACTTCAATGTTTCAGCATACAAGTGACGTAGCCAACCTTCTTGGTCACGACCTTCGGTAAATGCCTGACCCACACCCATGCGCTCCGCCAAATCAGAACAGATTTGATAGATGCTGCGTGCTTCAAATTGAGGCTCGATCGCTTTGTCAGCAAAGATAAAGTAAGGCATGTTTGCCGCTTTACCATCCATACAGAAATCTGCCTGCTCAGACGTAGTGAGGTCAGGCAAAATGATGTCGGCGTACTTTGCTGAAGACGTCATGTGGTTATCGATCACGACAATCATTTCACATGCTTTGTCATCTTGAAGGATATCGTGAGTACGGTTGATATCTGAGTGCTGGTTAATGACACAGTTGCCCGCATAGTTCCAAATGAACTTGATTGGCACATCGAGTTTGTCTTTACCACGCACACCATCGCGTGTCGCAGTCATCTCAGGACCACGAACAATCGCATCAGTCCACAGGAACATAGAGATCGACGTTTTCACTGGGTTTTCTAAGGTTGGGAAGCGCACAAACGGAATGTTATAATCCGATTCACGAGCACCAGAACCACCGCCATGAATGCCTAGGTTACCGGTTAAGAGCGCTAGCATGGCAATCGCACGTGACGCGATTTCACCATTTTGCGTACGCTGAAGACCCCAACCTTGATAGATTGCACAAGGTTTAGTTGAACCAATCTCACGAGCTGTCTTGATAATGATATCCGCTGGAATACCAGTAATTGGTGCCGCCCATTCTGGCGTTTTCTCAATACCATCTTCACCCAAACCTAAAATATAAGATTTGTAATCACTATTTGCTGGCGCAGATGCTGGCAGGGTTTTCTCATCGTAACCAACACAGTAGGTATCTAAGAACTCTTGGTCGACCAAGTCTTCTTTGATCATCACGTGGGCCATTGCTGCTATGAACGCTGCATCAGTACCCGGTTTGATAGGAATCCACTGATCTTCACGACCCGCCGCAGTATCGTTATAGCGTGGATCAATCATGATCATTCTTGCGTTGGATTTCTCTTTGCTTTCAATCAAGTGATGAATCAAACCACCGCCAGACATACGTGTTTCGGCTGGGTTATTGCCAAACTGAACAATGAGCTTACTGTTTTCGGTATCTGAGAAAGAGTTACCGTTCGCCCAACCGCCATAGGTATAACTCAGGCCTTTGGCAATTTGAGCCGTCGAATAATCGCCATAGTGATTCAGATAACCACCCGTTAAGTTCATCAGACGCGCGATTAACGTGCTACCAGGAGGCCATGACTTGGTGACCGTACCGCCTAATGTGCCAGTACCATAATTAAGATAAATCGCTTCATTACCATATTCTTTCTTAATGTGGTCTAGGCTATTTACGATCTCGGTGTAAGCTTCATCCCAAGTAATACGCTTAAACTTGCCTTCGCCACGTTTACCGATACGCTTCATTGGGTACTTCAGGCGGTCTGGATTGTACACGCGACGACGCATAGAACGCCCACGTAAGCATGCGCGCACCTGGACATCTTTGTTTGCGTAATCATCTTTGCCGGTATTATCTGCATCTACCCACTTTATTTCACCGTCAACGACATGCATACGCAGTGGGCATCGACTGCCGCAGTTTACGGTACAAGCGCTCCACACCACTTTTTCATCGTTTGATTGTGGTTTGCTTTCCGCTTGGGCAGATTTAAAAGGAAGAGAAATGGCGCTGGTTGCAGCAGCAAGACCGCCGATGGCCGAAGAGGATTTTATGAACCCTCTACGCGTCAGCGACGGCGTCAATAATTGCTTCAGTTTATTATTCATAAAGACATGCTCGATTATAGTTATGCATCATCGAGCGAATGTTACTAACGAAACCTTTAGAAACTGTTGATAAAAATCAACACTACTACTTAATGGTTAGTGGATTGACAATTCTCTGACATTTGGTGGAATATTTTTAAATCACTCATTTATAGAAACAAATAATTTGCCATTTAATTGAAAGGCAAATTATCGTATTGATAGGCATTCCATTTTATAAATGAATATCAACACCATTTGATCTCAAAGAAAAATACCATTTAATGGTGTTTAATAAATACGTTCGCCAACGTTGGATGAGGATTAGTGCCAGTCAACAGTACAATATCCACACTAGGGAGTGGTGGCATTCCGTTTAGTATCTTAACGTCTTTGTTAGTACTTAGACGCCCCATCGCACCGACGCCCATTCCTTTAGCCACTAATGCTCGCTGAGCTGAAGCGGTATTGCAACAAGCAAGTAGTCGATGAGCGATCCCACGCTTGGTTAAACTATCCAACGCCGCGGCGTGGTACTTACAGTCGGTTTGAAACAGTACCAACGGCAATGGGGTGATGGCGGTATCAAAATCATGCCCCGCAATCCAAACGCCTTTGTCTGACTCTAACCAATAACCTTCTTCACTGTCAGGTGCTCGCGTCACAATCGCGGCGTCTAACTTCCCCTCGTCTAACCACTCTCTTAGCATAATGCTGGGCTGACTGAATATTTGAACTGAACAAGTAGGTTCAACTTCGTTAATTGCCGCCACCACTTTCGGTAGGACAGTGTCATTGTAGTCTTCAGGGCAACCAAGCCTCAACGCCGTTTTGTTTTGATAGCGTTTCACCTGGTGCAAGGCGGTATCATGTAAGGAGAGTATGCGTTCAGCGTGTGCTTTCAATGATAGTCCAGCTTCACTTAGCACCATATTCCGGCCATCACGCTCAAACAATACAGCCCCAGTTTCGGCTTCTAACTTTTTCATCTGCGCGCTAAACGCAGATTGAGTTCGGTTTATTTGTTTTGCTGCTCGCGTAAAGCTCCCCGTCTCGGAAAAAGCGAGAAGACTTCTCAGCGCATCGATATCCATATCGCCCCCAATCCATCGATTTCATTGATGAAATACATTCAAATTTTGCGTTAGTCACCCATCTCACCATTGATTAGTATCAAAATCAAACAGGCAAAGGAGTCAAATATGAAACTGTATATTGGAAATCAGAATTACTCGAGTTGGTCATTACGTGCGTGGCTTATCTTTGAGCATTACCAGCTTGAGGTCGAAGTAGAAAAACTCAAACTGTTTTCAACCGAGTTTTATCAAACACTTGAAACGCTGACGCCAACAGCCAAGGTTCCTACACTCATTGATGACGAAACCACAGTTTGGGACTCTCTTGCGATATTAGAATATGTGAATGAGCAATATCTCAATGGTTGCTGCTGGCCAAATGACAGCGTGAGAAAAGCCAAGGCAAGAGCAGTAGCCTGCGAAATGCACTCTGGATTCTTGGCTCTACGCAATGAATTACCAATGAACTGCCGAGCCAAGCGCCAGGTCGTACTTTCTGCAGAAGCTAGAAAAGATATCCAACGGATTGACACCTTATGGGCAGAGCAGATGTCAAAGCACGATGGTCAATGGTTATTTGGCGATTGGTCCATTGCCGACGCCATGTTTGCTCCTGTTGCACTTCGTTTCCGAACCTATGGCATTGAACTGTCACCTTTAGCGCAGCAGTATCAACAAAAAGTGCTAAATAGTGACGCAATAAAAACGTGGTTAATACAAGCAAGTCATGAGCAAGACATCATTGTTCAGGACGAAGCAGGATTTGATCGCTAGCCAATGCAACGGTTTGACAAAATAACAAAGGCTTGCCTAACGTTTCGTTATGGCAAGCCATGAGTTCAAAACCGCAGTGCATTGACTGCTTTATCAAATCAATATTCGATTAGTTTAACGCTTTTGCTCATTTCGGATATACATAATCGCGACCATACTAAAGCCCATAAATTGCCATAGGTACTGACCATCACTAGCACCCGAAATCGTTTGAGTAAATGCCATACAACCTGCGACGAAAAGAGAGGCGATTGCCGAATAAAGCAACCAAGGACGTTCTCTATCAGTCATAAATTCTAGATTCAATACCGAACGAATAATGAGAATAAAAGGTAGGCATTGCAACAAAATCAGAATCGGAAACATGAAGTCGAATGTTGGACTTAACAAAGCATGACCAACCTGACTTTTATCCCATGTCCCCACAATATAGCCTTTCCATCCGGCCCAAGTATCACCCGCATAGGCCGTCTCAGGAGTGACAGCCCCAAGTAGTACGCCCATTACCTTGTCGATAAAGCCATTCTTAAACCAGAATACAAATAAAAAGATTTGCACTGGAATGATTTGAAACGCGAGCTTCTTTAACATTTTTTGTTCCTGTTAGCATAAATAACACAAGAACAATTATGAGTTTGCCTTTATTAAAGACGCTTGATGCAAGGCAATCGGCGTTAATTACAAAGTAAATTCAAATAAACCATTCTCCGTAGCCCTATGAACTATGGCAAGGTTTGAATTAAATTTGATTTTTGTAAAGATTCAATTAAATCATAGAGTTGCCCACCACTCTCTTTCTTCATCGCGACATAGTGTTGGTAGTTAAAATCGGCACCTTTTAGATTACCAACTTGTTTGTCAGCCACACTTAATAGGTAGTAGCCAATGGGAGTTGGCGTGCTCTCTGCAGCATAGAAAAGGTAAGGAATGGCTTGGTCAGCGCGTTGGTTTAACAACAAGGCAAGCCCTAACGTCAGGTTCGCGATATCACAACGAGGGTTAAGTTCGAACGCTTTTTGTCCCAATTTAAGACCCTCAAGGCGTGTCTGAGCATCACCCGATTGCAAATAGTCAACGGAGGCTGAGTAAGAGAGTAAAGCACTGACTAAATAGTTACCGCGACCTTGAGACTGAATATTCTCTAGCATAGGTGAGAGCTTTACAAAGGCATCGTTTCCGCCACCTAAGTAGAACTGAGAAATACCGTCTGAAATCACTTCCCAATCATCGTAGTTATTAATGGCACTCACACGATGACTGGTCACTTCATACCCGTCTTCTTTAGGTTCTACCAACGCCTTAATTTCCAATACTACATCGCCAATAGCGGTGAAAAAATCTTCTTTGTTGAAAGATTTTTCAATACGCTGATTCTTAGATGGTAATTGGTTGTTCTGAATCATCAAAGTAAGTAAGAACTCACTCTCGCCGCTCTTTTTAAGCCAGCCTTTAAGCTCAATACCCTGTTGCTTTAATGCCGCTTTACTCTCCTTAGACAACTGGGAAAAGTGATAGCCGGTTAACGCTCGCGACGAGTTGAGGCCATAGAATAGATAATTGTAAACGCTTTCCGACAGTTGATAGTCTTGCATCGAATCTGAAGTAATATCATGGATATAAACCGGCACAGTACCAAGCGGATTGGTATTTTCTGCCACGATGTCTGTGTTCTCTTCAACAACATAAGTGACAATCCATGACGCCATTGCCAATATCGCTAAACACCCAGCAAGGGTAGCCCAAAGCTTGTTGTTACCGCCTTTGCGCCCACTTTTTTCCGAAAATTGTGGCTCCTCAATATCATCGACTTCAACCGCGACGACTTGTGGTGCTTTTTCAATGTGAGCAATCACTTCAAGATCAAATAGGTACCCTTTCTTCGGGATAGTTTTGATCGTACGGTAAGGTCGCGTTTTGTCTTTAAGCTGGCCTCTTAATGAGCTAATCACTTGGCGAACCAAATTGTCCGACACATGATTACGCTGCCAAACATTGTCTGCGATTTGTTGAGTCGTCAGGACTTGCCCTTGGTTTTCAACAAAATACTTCAACAGACGAGATTGCAATGGTTCTAAATGCAGTTCTGCACCATCGACTTCAAGCTTATTTTTGCTTGGATAAAAAACAATCGGAGATTCGAGCTGCAATACGTAGTATTTAATGGAGTCCATAGTGGCTACAAGGGTAAGAAATAACCCTAAAAGGGTATTAATTTCGTTTCACAGAAGCAACTGAGATTTTGTATTGTTAAGTATGGACAATGACGCTGGCGAAATGGATCGATAAGGAAAAGGATGTTGTGGGCGCTTTGTAAGTCAAGCCGCCATTTGAGAGCCTGCAGGCCCTGAAACGGCGACGAGGAATCTCAAACGATTACTTTTGAAGTTGCTCTTTTGCTGCTTCAACTTTTGCGAAATCAAGTCCTAACTCTTCAACTGCTTCTTTGATCAACGCAGGGTTTTGCATAACTTGACCCATTAGCGCTTGAAGCTGCTCTTGTGGCAAACCAAGCTGGCTGATTGTTGCCATTGCTGCAAGAGGGTTCTGTGTCAGTACTTCAAAAATTTCACTGATTTGCTCATCACTGATGTTGTTCTCTTTTAGCATTGCAATTATTGGATTCATTTCACTACCTTTATCAATATCAAATGAAATTGCCCGCAGTTTATCATTTGAGACCTTAACTGGGTACTACCTGATTCCATCACTCCTGCCAGTTGGCGAAATGCGAAACCAAGTAGTCTATCGCTAAACGAGCCCTCATTGGCAAAAACCGTCGATTCTGATAAACAATCCAACTACTAGAGCCTTTGCCCCAATAGGGTATTAAGACGGGAACTAGTCGCCCGTTATGGAAAGCGTCACTAAAACTGCTTTTTGGCATATAGACAATGCCTAACCCCTGTTCACAAGCATTGACCACAGCACTGGAGTTATTGCTGCGCCAACGTCCATCTACTCGAATACTCCCCATCGGTTTGCCATTATCTTCAAATACCCAATGGTCATTATTCGCGATGATACAACTATGGTGTCGAAGTTGATCAGGATGAGTTGGTACTCCGTATCGTTCTAGATATTCAGGACTGGCCGCGGCTGCCATTGGCCTGTCCACCAGCTTCCGGGCAACTAATCCCGAATCACTTAATCGGCCGTACCGAATCGCAAAATCGATACCATCTTCGATGAAATTGACCATTCGAGTATCAAAATCCATCTCAACCGTTAGTTCCGGGTACCCTTTCGCAAATTCCATCAATGCAGGAGCAACGTGGTTTTCGGCAAACGCACCAGCGGCACTCACCCTTAAAGTGCCATTTAGCTGTATTTGCTCGGAACTAAGCTGCTCGTTAGCTTGTTGAAGTCCAATAACTAAGTCTTTGCACTGCTGATAATACACCTGCCCCGCCTGTGTGAGATTCACCATTCGAGTGGAGCGGGCAAGCAAAGCGACGCCCAAGCGTTCTTCTAAACGCGATACCTGTCGACTCACATGACTTGTGCTGCAACTAAGTTGCTTAGCTGCCGCAGAAAAACCGTGGCTTTCTGCTACCGCTACAAACTCGTTGATTCCTTCAAAGCTATCCACATCTCACCTTTGCCATATAGCAATAATATTTTGTCATTTAGCTATATTATCACCAAATCAGTTAGCAATTAGTATAACTAAGGTAATTACAACAACGAATCAGCCAGAAGGACATAACGATGAAAAAGGTACTTATTCCCGTCACTAACCATGCAACATTAGGTGAGACAGACCAAGCAAACGGAACTTACGCTCCAGAACTCACTCACGCTTTACGTGAACTCCAGTCGGCAGGTTATGACTATGACATCGCATCCATTAAAGGTGGCAAAGCGCCACTTTACGGTACTGACATCGAGGGTGACAGTGTCAATACAGAAATCCTAACGGACGAGGCGTTTCAGAATCGTATTAACAACACCATTCCTGTCTCGCAAATCAATATCAATGATTACGATGCTATTTTTTACCCGGGAGGGTTTGGATTGCTATCTGATCTATCAAGTAACGAGGATTTCGCTGCGCTTGCAGCTACTCATTATGAGCAAGGTGGTGTAATTGCAGCAGTGTGTCACGGCCCCGGAGCTCTTCTACCTATTACTCTGAGCAATGGCGACAAATTACTGGCATCGAAGTCAGTCACTGGATTTACACGAGAAGAAGAAATCGACTTCGGCACTATCGGCGATATTCCTTTCTTACTGGAGGAATCACTGGCACGTACTGCCGCTCAGTACAGCAAAGTACAACCTTGGCAAGAGTTTGTAATTGTTGACGAACGTGTAATCACAGGCCAAAACCCAACCAGCGCACACGCTGTCGGAAAAGCGATCGTAGCGGCTTTATCTTAACTTTTGTCACAGCTGTAACCGTTCGTGTCGTGTTAACGTAACGCAACGTTCTCACGACACGTATTGTTGTCTATTGCCATTTATAGACTTGTGTCTCTGGATAAAAAGCGTACCACGCGAACCAAAATAGTAAGGTTGATGGTTGGGTTTCACCCTTCTCATCAGTTATCCAAGCTGACTGGTTGCTGCTATCCCAGTGAACATAATAGCGATCCCCGCCCAATTCAAAGCTTTGCTGCTGAGTTGTTAACTGGGATATCTCACTAAATGGAAACGCGATAGTTGACTGCTCTACTTTAAACCCTAATACCATCTCTTTCGGGTGATACTCATTGGGTGCTTGATTCGCTACAGGAAAGTAGATGGCAGCGTTTTTTCCATAACCTGCATAAGGATCTCTCTGGTAATCGCGTTGATAACCTGTGTTGGTGGAGAGAACTAGCGAGTCAGGGTAACGAGCTAGCCAATTCGACCAACGACTAAGTGTAAGCGTCACTTGTTTGAGTTTACGGCCAACTAATGTTCCAGCTATAGCCTCACCATGAATTTGCGACCATAGCGATTCGGTTTTGCGGTCGTACATAAGTACGTCCGAGTTATACAACAAACCAGAAACTCCAAAATCCAGAGCTTCACGCTCTCCCGTCGGCTGGCTAAGAAATGCTATTCCACTGCCACATAATGGACAATAACTGATAACGTAACGTGTTCCGCTGAATTGGTCATTAACGATTTCATGCCAGTTGAGAATTCGAATAGGATACGCCTTCACCACATCACCAACCTGCAACCCCAATACGATATCCTGTGCATGCATAAATTTTGCCTCGTTGCCTTTAATAAACTCGGGCTGATTGAGCGCCGGAATGCCATCTTTAGGTGGCCCGCCTTTTTGAATGAATTGTGAGGGCACAGATGCATTGTCTATGTTGAATCCATTGAGCACCTTCGCCAATAGTGATATCGGAAACGACAACAATATGAAGACCAAAAGAGTTAATCGCAGCTGCATTTGCCTCTCCTCCAATAAAGAAGACTGGCCATATAGACCCGCCAACAACAGCAATGCTTTCAATTGTCCTCTAAAACAAAAGCAACGATGCTCATTAATACGCATAGCACTCTGGCGCTTATTCGACATAACAAACGCCGCGTTGAGCTGCTCAACAATTGTGACAAGCTTCAAAACCATAAATAAAAACTATACTTAATCCTACTGATCAAGTTGATCGAATGATGCAAATGTGAAAACCTTACCACATTGAAACATGAAAACCTTTTCATGTTGTGTGAAAACCTTTTCTTAAAACGTATCAGGATAGAACAAATGAATAAGAAAATCGCGGTCCGCTTGCTTGCGGCTCTCGGCGGAAAAAATAATATTCGAGCCCTAGAACATTGCGCGACAAGACTTCGTGTTGTTGTAAAAGATGATGCACTTATCGATGTCGACCAAATCAAATCAACAGATAATGTAGCTGGTTACTTCTTCCAATCGGGCCAACACCAAATCATCCTTGGCACAGGCTTAGTTAACAAGGTCTTCGCCCTTATCCAGCAAGAACTAGATGGCGAACTTGAGAGCGCGAAAGGCGCTGCTTACGAAAACATGAGCCCATTCCAAAAGGCCCTACGTTCTTTAGCAGACGTATTCATTCCTTTGATTCCCGTGCTGGTTGCGACCGGTCTGTTCATGGGGTTACGCGGATTCGCCCAACAGCTAGGCTTTGAGTTCTCTCCTGAGCTACTCACTATGACGCAAGTTGTAACTGATACGGTATTCATCTTCCTACCAGCGCTTGTCGTGTGGTCTGCCTTTAAACGCTTTGGTGGTACGCCTGTTATCGGCATGGTGCTGGGTCTAATGCTTATCGCACCGATGCTGCCAAACGCATGGGATGTGGCAAGCGGTAACGCAGAAATGCTGAGCATTGGTATGTTTAAGATTCAAGGCTTCCAAGGCACCATAATTCCAGCTCTAATTGTAGGTATCTTGGGCGCTAACCTAGAGCGTTGGATTAACTCATGGATGCCATCAGTGGTTTCGCTGATCTTTACTCCATTTTTGACGATCACTATTGGCATGCTAGCAGGTCTATTCATTATTGGCCCGGTATTCAACATTGTTGAACATGGCGTAATGGTTTCTACAGAATCAATTATTAACTTACCAATGGGCATCGGCGGTGCAATCTTTGGCGGTCTACAACAGGTTCTAACTGTAACGGGTCTTCACCACAGCTTAATGGTTGTAGAGCTTAACTTCCTATCGACTATCAAGATCAACCCATTAAATGCACTGATTACTGCATCAATGGCAGGTCAAGCAGGCGCAGCGATTGCCTACACCATGTCGATCAAAGATAAGAAACAAAAAGCGCTTAACTACTCTTCAATCGTACCGTGTTTCTTCGGCATCACTGAACCACTTCTGTTTGGTGTGACGCTAACTAATAGCCGTGTATTTGTATCAGGTATCATCGGCGGTGCCATTGCGGGTGCATTCGCAACCATCATGCACATCGCACCATCTGTTATGGGTGTCACTTTCATTCCAGCTATTCCTGCCTACTTAGGCAATGGTCTTGGTATGTACCTAGTGATGATTGTTATTGGTATGGGTAGCGCAGCAATGCTAACTAAATTACTAGTAAAGCCAACAAGCAACGAAGCAACGATGACGGTTGCTTTAGATAAGTAAACTTCCCCTCGTGGCGGTGTACCTTAGGGTCACCGCCACGGTTCGTTTTAAAACATTGAATAATTCAATGTTAGCAACAAGTCCAACTACAGAGTGTATTAATAGCAATGACTTCAACAGAACTGTGTTCACAAAGCGAATCTTCAGTGTCGCACCAACCAAACACTGACCACTTGCGCCCACGGTTTCACCTAACTGCACCGTACGGACTGATTAATGACCCAAACGGCTTTATTGAATACGATGGAGAGTATCATCTGTTTTTCCAATGGAACCCACACGCTTGTGAGCACGGGGCAAAATATTGGGGACACAGCACCAGTCAGGATCTAGTAAACTGGACACTGCAAGGTCAAGCATTAGTCCCAGACGAAAGCTACGATCGCCACGGCTGCTACTCAGGTAGCGCGTTCGTATTGGATGAGCGACTTCATCTTTTCTATACCGGAAATGTAAAAACCGACGACGGTGTTCGTCTTACTACTCAATGTCTCGCCAAATCTATTGATAGCCACAACATTCATTTCGAGAAAATAGGCCCGGTTATCCCAAAACAACCTGAGGGATATACGGCGCACTTTCGCGACCCTAAAATTTGGCAACACGATGGCACTTGGTATTGCGTGCTTGGTGCTCAGACAAATGATGAACTTGGTCAGGTGCTTCTTTTCAGCTCAAAAGATGCTTCTAACTGGACGTTTCTCGGCCCAATTGCTGGCAACCAGATCAATGGACTTCGCGACTTTGGCTATATGTTCGAATGCCCAGATCTGTTCCATCTAGATAACACTGATGTTTTGATAGGTTGCCCACAAGGAATTAAGCCCAACGGGTTAAGCTTCCAAAATCGCCACAATAATGGCTATTTTGTAGGTAAGATGGATTACCTAAATACGTGCTATACACACGGCAACTTTGAGCCACTCGATCATGGGTTTGAGTTTTATGCTCCGCAAACCACCGAATCGACTGATGGACGCCGCCTGATGAGTGCTTGGGTTGGTATTCCTGAGGAAGATGAACAACCTAGCGTCACCAATGACTGGATTCACGCTTTATCCTTAGTGCGAGAGCTTTCCGTCGTTGATGGGAAGGTGCATCAAAAACCCGCTCGCGAGCATGAATCTTTGCGCGGTGCGATGTCTTCGTTTGAAGAGGTGCAGCTTACCAATCAGAATCACTTATCACTGGACAGCAACCACTGCTTTGAATTGAATCTGGATATCGAGCATATTACTGATGATGTCACGATCAAGTTATCAGATGAAGGTGACCGTTGGCTGGCATTAAACTATCAAGCAGAGACTGGCGTAGTCACTTTAGATCGTTCAAACTCCGACTATTTACCGGGGAAACGACAGTGCAAAGTAGACAGTGAGCAATCCCTCAATCTGCAGATTTTCTTTGATCAGTCTATTGTTGAAGTCTTCATCAATCATGGTGAAGCCGTGTTTACATCTCGCGTGTTCCCGCAAGCCGATCAGTCAAAAATCACACTTGAAACTGGAAAGTCATGTATAATCAAGCGCTTTATTAAATACGATTACTGACCAAAGGATTAACGGGAAATGGCGACAATTAAAGAAATAGCCAAGTTAGCAGAAACTTCAATTTCAAGTGTTTCCCGTGTCTTAAACAGTTCTGGCTATGTCAGTGAGCCCGTTCGAAAGCGCATTCAAAAAGTGCTTGATGAAACGGGCTATCGCCCTAACGCCTTGGCCAAAGCACTGCATTCAAAACGCAGTCAGACTATCGGAGTTATTCTTCCAAAAATAAACGCCACCTCCTCTGGTGACAACATCGCTGGCATTGATCAATACTTTGCCAATAACGGCTACAGTATCATCTTAGGTAACACCAACCACAGCATAAAAAGCGAGCTAGAATTTCTCGATTTATTTGCAGAAAAGCAAGTCGATGGCATCATCCTAATCGCGACTACGATTACGAGTGAACACAAAGAAAAAATCAGAAAGGTAGGCAAACCCGTTGTAGTTATGGGGCAATCCACCACCGATGGAACACCTTGTGTGCTGTTCGACGAAGTGACGGCGGTGGAAGAGATCATTGACTATCTTGTAGCGTCGCAACATCGTAATATTGCGCTTATCGGTGTATCTGAAAGTGACGTATCTGTTGGTGTGAAACGAAAGCAAGGTTACTTAAACAGTTTAGAAAAGCATGGATTACCCATTTCTGCCGATATGATGGTCAATGGTGAGTTCTCTGTAGAAAGTGGTTATACCGCCTGTCAGGAACTTTATGAAGAGCGAATGCAGCGCCCAGACGCTATTTTCGCTGCCAACGATAAAATGGCTATTGGTGCGATTACCTACTTACTTGAACATGGCTTTAAGGTCCCTGAGGATGTCAGCGTGTGTGGCGTTGGTGGTGGTAATATGTCTCGTTATTACAACCCTAAGATTACCTCGCTGGTTTATGACTTTGAGGAGTCAGGTAAAACCAGTGCACATTTACTGCATATGCTGATTGAAAAGCCCGATCTGGATTTGACCGACCACGTAAGCTTTATTCCCTACCATCTCGAAGTAAGAGACAGTACTGCGCCTAAACTAAGTTAAAGCGCAGCCATATTTGATTATCGTTTAACGAGTGATCATTTGACGGGCTATAAGAAGCTATTCGAAAAACTCTATTACTAACTGGTTGTTCTTAATCACAACTTCTGGATTAGAGGATTTCAGTAGCGCCTCTTTAACCGTATTGCTATCGAGTTTGTAAACAGGATAGGTAGATACAGCGGCACCAATCATACTTACAGCGGGCTTAATCAGCTTCTTGATTTCTGGGGTTAGAAGCTGCCCTTCTTGATCAATTTTTTCTAGACGGAGTGATTGTAGAAAAATCTCACCACTTTCTTGTTCATATCTAGGTATGGCACTGAACTCTATATCCAAATCAAGGTTAATATCCTGTTCATCCAACAACTGTAGTTGAGCCTTGGTGTTGGCAAATACCGCTACACGATCAGCGTCAGAGCGTCCAATTTTGACCTGAAGATCATCGACTGAAAGCTTGGCATACATGACGTTTTCAACACCAATAGATTGGTTGAGTTGTAGGTTGTCATTGAGATAATTCGTCATTTCTTGTTCAGTGATGCTGTAACTCACACAACCTGACAATAACAGCACTGATGAAGCCCACAGGAGTTTGGCGAATCTGTTTTTCATAACGGGTAGCACTCTCAGAATATCGGAATAAGAGAAAATAAAGCAGACCTTTGAGTCTGCTTTATTTTATTAAAAGGTAGGGTGTTTTTGTGTCACAGGCAAGTGTTAACTTAGTCAGGATAACTTAGCTAATCGACCACCGTGACAATGAGCATTTAAAGTCATCGTAACCAAACTCATTAAGCTTTTCGATCTGACCGCTTGAGCGCTCACAGTAGATTGACGGCATCTTCAGACCATTAAACCAATTGAGTTTCACCATGGTATAGCCAGCACTGTCCATAATATGCAGTCGTTGCCCCACCTCTAACGGCTCATCAAACTTGGCCTCACAGAATTGGTCACCAGCTAGGCAAGAACATGAGCCAATGACGTATTCATGATCACCTTCTGCATTGGCTTCTAAAATCGAAGCGGGTTCATCGTATATGAGCGTGTCCAGACGATGCGCTTCCGTCGCAGAATTTACAATCGCCGTCTTTTTCTCATTTTCTACAATGTCCACAACGGTAACAACAAGGTCAGTCGTTTTAGTTATGATCGCTTCACCTGGCTCTAGGTAGAGCTGCACACCATGCTTTTTCGAGAACGCACTCAATGCAGCACCAAGTTTATCGATATCATAACCAGGCCACGTAAAGAACACACCGCCCCCCATACTAACCCAATCGAGCTTATCTAGATGAGTACCAAATCGCTCTGAAATAGCATCAAGTAAACCGATAAATGCATCGACATCTTTATTTTCACAGTTCATGTGAAACATAACACCATCGATAGAATCGAAGATTGTTGGGTCGATATGATCGGCTTGCACTCCAAGGCGAGAGTACGGTCTAGCAGGGTTGGCCAAGTCCTGCCCTGCATAGCTTACACCCGGGTTAAGACGTAAACCAATGGACGTTTTGCCTTCAACGATATGACGATAAGCGGCTAATTGAGACTGCGAGTTGAAGATCATCTTGTCACTAATATCAGCCACTTCGCGTACGTCGTCTTCGGTGTAACCAACACTGTATGCGTGCGTTTCACCACCAAAAGTCTCGTAGCCAAGTTTTACCTCAAATGGACCACTGCTGGTTGAGCCATCTAAGTATGGTTTAATAATGTCAAACACACCCCAAGTCGAGAAACACTTAAGCGCCAGCACTAGCTTTACGCCAGAGACCTCTTTAAGGTGTTTTGCTTTCTCTAGGTTCTCAACCAGTTTGTCTTCATTAATCATGAAGTATGGAGTTTTGAGTTCGTTTTTAATCATTTTGTAGACCTAAGTTTAAAGACCCTAGATAGCTACCTAGGGTCTGTCACTTTATTTAAGAATCTTGATATCCGGAGCACCGACTTCCAGCTCTTGAACATGCCAATCTAAACCGATTTCAGGCATGGTTTCTAGGAACGGATCAGGGTCTAATTGCTCCATATTGAACACTCCAGCGTCTGCCCATTGACCACGGAAGTATTGCAGTGCCGCCGTGATGGCTGGGACACCCGTTGTATAAGAAATGGCTTGATGCTCTACATCTTCGTACGCCACTTCATGGTCTGCATTATTGTAGATAAATACTGAACGTTCTTTACCGTCTTTCTTACCTTGAACCCAAGTCCCGATACAAGTTTTACCTGTGTAACCTGGTGCCAAAGAAGTTGGGTCTGGAAGCAGTGCTTTTAACACATGTAGTGGCTGAACCACAGTGCCATCATGTAGAGTTAGAGGGTCAGGGCTAAGTAGTCCAATATCACGCATGCAATTGAAATAGTTCAAGTATTTATCGCCAAAGCCCATCCAGAACTCGATGCGCTTTGCAGGAATGAACTCTTGCATTGAACGAACTTCATCATGTGCCATTGAGTAGACTTTGTGTTTGCCGACTAATGGGAAATCGAACTCAAGCATACGAGTGTGGCATTCAACTTGTTTCCATTCACCGTTTTCCCAATAGAAAGAGTCACCTTGAATTTCTAGCATGTTGGTTTCTGGATCAAAGTTAGTGGCAAACTTTTTACCATGGTCGCCAGCATTGACATCCATAACATCGATGGTGTCGATTTCATCGAATAAATGCTTCACTGCGTAAGCTGCAAATACGCTTACAACACCAGGATCAAAACCTGCGCCTAAAATACCCGTGATACCTGCCTCTTTGAATTTGTCACGGAAACCCCATTGCCAATCATAAGCTTGAGGAACTTGCTGACCTTCCGAGCATAGATCGACAGCGACAGAAGTATCTAAATAAGAGACTTTCGCTTGCAGACACGCTTCCATGATGGTGATGTTTACCCAAGGAGGACCCGCGTTAATCACTAGGTCTGGCTTCACTTCATTGATCAGGGCAACCAGCGCTTCAACATCGTCCGCATCAACGGCACGAGCGTCTAGCTTTTTAGTCGTGTCTTTTAAGTTGTTTTTGCCTTTAATGGATTCAATGATTTTTTCACACTTCGCGACGGTGCGTGACGCAATCGTAATATCACCTAATACATCGTTATTCTGAGCCGCCTTGTGCGCGACTACCCAACCAACACCACCAGCGCCAATCTGTAAAACTGCCATTTTCTTTCCTTATTCTGTTTATCGGTTAGTACGAGTTAGCTTGCTCAAGTGCTAACTGATCAATGTTATTCAGTAGACTCTCAAAATCTGAGAGCGTTAAGCATGGGTTTAGAATCGTGAACTTCAGTGCTGACTGACCGTTCACTACCGTTTCCCCTAACACCGCAACGCCACGTGTTAGTGCTTGTAAACGGATCGCTTTATTCAGCTCATTCAAATCGTTGACGTCATCATTAATAACGCGCAATAAGACCGTTGATAATGATGGCTGTGCCAATAGCTCAAATCGTTCATGCGCTTGAACAAGTTTGGCCACCTCTTGCGTTTGTTCCATCAGATGGTCATACATATCACCTAGTGCCTGTGGACCAACGTTTTGCATCGTCATGAAGACTTTTAGAGCATCGAAACGCTTGGTTGTAGCAATGGATTTATCGACCAAGTTTGGCAGCTCATCGTGCTCTCGATTGAGGTAATCCGCATGATGAAGCAGGTACTTAAAGTTGCTGCGATCTTTTACCAGCAACGAGCCACAACTGATGGTTTGATAGAACAATTTATGAAAATCGACGCTGACGGAGTCCGCTTTTTCAATACCATTAAGCTTGTTTTTGTGACTGCTTAAAATAAGGGCGCCACCGTAAGCACCATCAACGTGGAACCAAAGCTGGTTTTCGGCAGCAATGGTGGCGAGAGAGTTTAGATCATCAATAGCGCCGTGATCTGTCGTCCCTGCTGTTCCGACTAAAGCAAAAGGTATCAAGCCTTCAGCTCTCATCGCTTGTAAGTCAGTGATGAGTGCATCCGTTTTGATGGTACCGTTGTCGTGGGTTGCAACGCAGTGCACGGCTTTTTCACCCAAGCCTAACAACGAGGCTGACTTTTGAACCGTAAAATGCGACTTATCGGAACAAACAATACGAAGTCTATCGGCATAACTCGGAAGACCTTGCTTTTGGATAGAATGACCATCCGTCACATCCGCAATTCGGTCACGTGCCAACAGAAGACCCATTAAATTACTCTGTGTGCCACCACTGGTGAAAATACCATCTGCTGACGCACCAAGCTCATAGCGCTCGCAAAGCCAATCCTGTACTTTTTGCTCAACATAAGTTGCCGCCGATGCTTGGTCCCAAGAATCCATAGATTGATTCAACGCCGCGATCATCGCCTCTGCAGCTACAGCTGGCATTAAAGGTGGTGTATGCAAATGTGCAATACAATTAGGGTGTTGAGTGAATATTGAATGGTCTGCAACCAAACTTGCTGTCTCATCAACAACACGTTGTAGATCATGATGACTACCGTCAAGATTGACATTGTTAATGGCCGATTCAAGCACTTTTGGATCTAACCCCGAATACGGTTTAGAGACACCCTCAAACACTTCTTTCATCGCTTGAGTAGTGTGATTCATTACCTGAGAGAATTCGGTCGCACCTTGCACACCCGTATGGATGAAGTACTTTTTCCACGACTTTGCTTTGTTATCTTGCTGTGACTTTTGCCCGCCACCAGCTACAACGATAGCCTCTTCAATAGTGCGTAATGCAAAATCGATCTGCTCGAAACTGATGATTAGTGGTGGAAGAAAGCGAATAACGGCACCATCACGCCCACCTTTTTCAACCATCAAACCACGTTCTAGCGCGGCGCGCTGTATGCCTAGGGTAAGCTGACCATCGGCAACAGGTTCACCAAACTTGTTGTGTTCACCCGTTGGCTTGACAATCTCGACGCCCAGCATCAGTCCTTTACCGCGAACCTCAGCAATACAGTTTACACGTTGCTTTATTCTGTTGAGGCCAAGCCGTAAGTACTCTCCAGCGACTCTGACATGCTCAACAAGATTGTCGCGCTCGATGATCTCAAGTGCTTTCTCGCCCGAAACCATGGCCAGTTGATTACCGCGGAATGTGCCCGTGTGTTCACCTGCGTTCCACGTATCCACTTTTTTGTTGAATACCAGTAGTGACATCGGCAAGCCGCCGCCAATCGCTTTGGATAAACAGAGAATATCTGGGCTAATCCCCGCTTCTTCAAATGCAAAACGGTAGCCTGTTTTGCCTACGCCGCACTGGATTTCATCCAAAATGAGCAAGATCTCATGCTCATCACAAAGTCGGCGTAGTTCTCTCAGCCAAAACGCCGGAGCAGGGATAACGCCCCCTTCTCCTTGAACTGGCTCAACAATAATGGCAGCTGGTTTCATGATACCGGCTTCATCATCGTTCAATAGTCGTTCGATATAACGAATACTCTGTTTTGCGCCCGCATCGCCACCAAGACCAAACGGACAACGAAGACTATAAGGAAATGGCATGAAGTGAACATCGGACATCAGCCCAGTACGACGCGCTTTGGTGCCAAGGTTACCCATCATTCCCATGGTGCCATTCGTCATACCATGATATGCACCGCGGAAGGCAAACATAGTATTTCTACCCGTAGTTTGCTTCGCCAATTTGATAGCGGCTTCAACAGCGTCGGCACCCGAAGGGCCACAAAACTGAATCACCGATTGGTCAGCGAATTCTTGCGGTAGAAACGCTTTCACTCGTTTGATAAAACGATCTTTCGCTTCTGTCGTAATATCAAGAGTTTGGTACGGTAAACCTGAATCAAGCTGCTGTTTGAGAGCTTGATTGATTTCAGGATGGTTGTAACCCATCGCAAGCGTGCCTGCTCCAGCAAGACAATCAAGAAAGATTTGCCCACGAGTGTCTTCCACCAAAGCACCAAACGCACGCTTGATGGCGATAGGCAGACGACGTGGATAGGAACGAACTTCTGATTCGTGCTCCGCTTGATCAAGTAGAACCTGATCAGGTGTCAGGTCATAGGTGCCTTCAACGTGTGGAACGTGTACCGAAATTGAAGACGCGAATTCTTTGGAATCAAATTCGAATGCTGTACTCATTTTTTGTAACCTAGATTAGGCGTGCGAAATCACTCGCTACGCGCATAGCAAAACAAGTCCCACCGTATTTCAGATGTGACAAAGGCCTAAATGAACTGCTTCATTTAGAAAGGTATTAGCGTTTTGAAATCAAGGCTCTGTGATACTACGGTTTAAGCGCAATACACAGTTTGGAAGTACAAAGCTGATTTTTGAGTGTGAGTTAATCTGTTTCAATGTTGGGTTTCCCATTAACATGCCCTTCTAGGCATCAGTATCCCGTCTACTGGTTATTGGCATAACCAGTACCTACCCTACGTTGTGTCACAATCAGCTTGAATGGTCACAACGCGTCTCCCCCAGATTCATTCCGAGATTGCGCGGGAAAGTAACATAGAAATCATTATCATCGCAACCGTTTTCTCCAGTTACGTTTTGTCTAACTTATGGAAACAACTACCAAAAATATGAAATTGGTTAGATAAAAAAACCGCCTCGTGGGAGGCGGCGTTATTTTATTTTGCTACTTATCCTTTTGATCGCTTAGGCGTTTGGTGGTCGCTTGGCCTATGGTATCTACGTCAACACCATTTTGTTCCAAAAATTTTTCAAACATCGGTAACAGTGGGCCTAAAGTGTCAGCAATTGTATCGCGCACGGTATCAACAACAACTTGAGTGCCACGCTCAATCTCTATATTAACGTCATCACCCACCAGTTTGCCTTCAAAGGTCGTCATACGGCGAGTTTCTGGAATCAGCCACACATCAAACCACCCTTCTTGCTTATCTACTTCTGAAACCGTCAAGCTTGCCCCGTTGATAGCGATATAGCCTTTAGGGAACACGTATGGTTTCCACTCTTTTGGCAACTGAAATTGTATACGGTAGTTATCTTCTTGTTGATGAATAGCAACCAATGGCGTTTTGAAGTCCACGTGTCCTGAAAGCGGATGACCACCAATCTCTGCGCCATCTTTTGCCGCACGCTCCACATTGATTCTCTGGCCTTCTTCAAATGCACTCAATGTGGTGATGTTCAGGCTCTGAAGCATGACGTCAAAAGAGAGACGCGTCTCACTTTGAATTTCGGTAACCGTTAAACATACCCCATCCACAGCGATACTGGCTCCAATTTCAACATCGACGCAAAACCCGGATTCAAAATCGATTTCAAAGGTACGAATGCCGTTAAGATCAGTAATTTTGTCGATTGTCGCGACAGATTGGATAATTCCCGTAAACATAGATGCCTCATTTCACTAGTGAAGTGCCTTTAGTACGGACATCATTACAAAAAGAATCAAGAAGATAAAGAGAGTAGAAAGGAAAAACGAAAAAGCCCAGCATAGTTGCTGGGCTTTCTTGTTTGGAGCGACACACGAGGTTCGAACTCGTGACCTCAACCTTGGCAAGGTTGCGCTCTACCAACTGAGCTAGTGTCGCATTTGTCTTTTCAGACTAATTTGAGATGGTGCCCCGGGCCGGACTTGAACCGGCACAGCGCGAACGCCGAGGGATTTTAAATCCCTTGTGTCTACCAATTCCACCACCAGGGCACACAAAATTCATTGTGATGGAGACACCATCTAGATACCGCTTTCGCCATATCTTTAAAACTTGGAGCGACACACGAGGTTCGAACTCGTGACCTCAACCTTGGCAAGGTTGCGCTCTACCAACTGAGCTAGTGTCGCATATTCTCTAAGAGAGAATGGAGGCGCCTCCCGGAGTCGAACCGAGGTCCACGGATTTGCAATCCGCTGCATAGCCACTCTGCCAAGGCGCCTTCTTGTCACTCTGGACTCTAACTTAATCGCTTTGCTTTAAGCAGTTCCTCTTGAGTACGGGAGGCATTTTACGCAATCAGAGAAATGAGTCAACACGTTTTTTTATATTTTGAATCGTTTGTCTAAGAAACATCCAAAAAGCGCTAATTTGCTCAATTTTCTAGCAAAAACATGCACATTTAGCACTAGAAAACTTGTTTTGCTTTGTTGTTGTATTTATATCTACAAAACCTAAGAACTCTGATATCACTTACCGAAGTGCCTCTCTTCGAGTATTAAAGCATTCAATAGTGACAAAAAAGGCGAGCTCATCGCTCGCCTTCTATTATTCATTATCTCTAATCATCTGCATTCAATAAATCATCTTTAGCAGCAGCTAGATATTGGAACATTGACCAGTAGGTTAATACCGTTGCAACATAAAGTGCACCGAAGCCTAGCCATACCATCCAATCGTCATAGCGCCAGATAAGTACCCATAGAGCAAACATCTGTGTCAGCGTCTTAACTTTGCCTACCCATGAAACAGCAACACTGGCGCGCTTGCCGATTTCAGCCATCCACTCTCTCAAAGCAGAAATGATAATCTCACGTGCAATCATGGTAACAGCAGGAATAGTTACCCAAATGCTGTGGTAGTGTTCAGTAATTAGAATCAACGCAGTAGCAACTAACACTTTGTCAGCGACAGGGTCGATGAAAGCGCCAAATCGAGAGGTTTGACCCAGCTTCCTTGCTAACATCCCATCTAACCAGTCGGTAAAACCGGCCACCCAAAACACCATTGCGGCAGCAAACGGCGCCCAGCTGTATGGGAGATAAAAAACTACAATGAATACGGGGATGAGAAATAATCTCAACAAAGACAGAATGTTAGGTATGTTTAAACGCATATTATTATCGGCTCTTTTCTACTGCGCCTTTATGTTGCGGGATTTTCTCTAGTGTTTCAATGCTTGATAGATGTTTTCTGCCAAAGATTTGCTAATTCCGGGTACTTTGGCGATTTCTTCTACACTGGCTCGCTTAAGTTCTTGCAAACCACCCATGTACTTCAGCAAGGCTTGACGACGCTTAGGACCGATTCCTTCAATCCCTTCTAACGGACTGGTACGTCTTGTTTTAGCACGTTTGGCTCGATGGCCTGCTATCGCATGATCATGACTCTCGTCTCGAATATGCTGAATTAGATGAAGTGCTGGAGCGTCACTTGGTAAGTTAAACTCACGCCCCTCAGGGGTAATTAAAGTTTCTAGTCCCGGTTTACGAGTCACCCCTTTAGCGATACCAATTAGTAATGGATGCTTAGGCCACTCTCCCCAATACTGAGAAACGATTTCAACCGCACGGTTGAGTTGCCCTTTACCACCATCAATAAAAATAACATCAGGAATTTTATCTACGTCGATTTGCTTAGAGTAGCGACGTTCAAGCACCTGTCCCATAGCAGCGTAATCGTCACCGCCAGTAATACCAGTAATGTTGTAGCGACGATACTCTTGCTTTAACGGCCCTTCTTGATTAAACACCACGCAAGATGCAATCGTACTTTCACCCATCGTATGACTGATATCGAAGCATTCCATGCGAGTTATGCTCTCCAACTCAAGTTCTTCTTGAAGGGCTTTGAAGCGCTGGTTGATTGTCATCTTATGATTGATTTTGGTGGTAATTGCCGTTAATGCGTTGGTGTTTGATAGTTTAAGGTAACGACCACGGGATCCCGTCGGGTTGACGTGGAAAATAACTTTCCTTCCAGCAATTTCAGACAGCGCTTCACCTAACGTATTGATATCCTCCACAAGGTCATCATTGAGGATGATTCGCGTAGGGATGGTTCTAGATTCTGTTTGATTCAGATAGTATTGGCTTAAGAAACTGTAAAACACTTCTTTTCGGTCGGTGTTACTTGGGATTTTAGGGAAATGACTGCGGCTACCGAGTACTTTGCCTTGGCGAATCATTAGAATATGGACACAAGCGACACCTTTCTCTTGAGCAAAACCAAGCACATCCATGTCATCATCGCTGTCTTCGGAGACGAACTGCTGCTCTTGAACCCGTCTAATCGCTTGTATCTGGTCACGATATTTAGCCGCATCTTCGAATTTTAGATTACGGCTTGCCTCATCCATTTTCTCCACCAGCATTTGCAATACGTTACTGTCTTTGCCTTGCAGGAAGAGACGTAGCAATCCCACCAATTCTGCATATTCTTCATCGGAGATAATGCTGCTGACACACGGGCCAGCACAACGGCCGATTTGATACATTAGGCATGGACGGCTACGGTTAGCATAGACCGAGTCTTCACACTGACGAACCGGAAAGATCTTTTGAAGAAGGTGAAGAGTTTGCCTAACAGCGCCAGAGTCAGGGTAAGGACCGAAATACTCCCCTTTCTTACGACGTGCCCCTCGATGCATCGAGAGCCGTGGATGTTTGTGTCCAGATAAGAAAATATAGGGATAAGACTTATCGTCTCTCAGCAGTACATTATATTTGGGCAAGTACTGCTTAATATAATTGTGCTCAAGGATCAGTGCTTCGGTTTCTGTATGAGTAACAGTTACATCGATTTTCGCAATATTGCTGACTAAGGCACGTGTCTTTTCGCTATCGACTCGTTTGCGAAAATAGCTAGTAAGGCGTTTTTTGAGGTCTTTGGCTTTACCGACATAAATAACGACCGACTCGGCGTCGTACATTCGGTAGACGCCGGGTTGGTTTGTTACAGTCTTTAGAAATGATGTTGAATCAAAAATGTGTTCCGACACTACAATGTCTCAGTATCTAACATTCCATGTCGAATAGCTAAATGAGTCAGTTCAACATCACCATTGATATCCAGCTTACTAAAAAGTCTGTATCGGTAGCTATTAACTGTTTTCGGGCTCAAGCTCAGTTGCTCTGAAATATCTGTTACCTTCTGTCCTTTGGTGATCATCATCATGATTTGAAGTTCACGTTCAGACAGGTCTTTAAACGGGTTTTCAGACGCTGATGAAAATTGGCTAAGTGCCATTTGCTGAGCAATTTCAGGAGAAATGTATCTCTGACCACTATTGACGAGTCGAATAGCGTTGACCATTTCATCAGGCGCTGCACCTTTGGTTAGGTACCCGGCGGCACCCGCTTGCATTACTTTCGTCGGAAACGGATTTTCCGTATGTACAGTTAGCACGATGATCTTAATGTCTGGATTGTGGCGTAGAATCTTCTTTGTTGCTTCTAAACCGCCAATACCAGGCATATTCATGTCCATTAAAATGACGTCAACATGGTTGCTACGACACCATTTTACGGCTTCTTCACCACTGTCAGCTTCTCCTGCTACATTCATTCCACGGACGTCTTCGATAATACGTCGTATCCCTGTGCGAACCAGTTCGTGATCATCTACAAGGAAAACATTAATCAAACTTGTATCTCCACACTTGTCTATTGGCTCTGCGACCACTTGAGGTTAGTGGATAGCAGCATGGCTAGCTATCTTACCTCATTTGAAACTAAATTGCTCTCGTACAAATCGTGCACAAGCGCAAACTTTGGCAAACACATTACGATGAAGATGAAGCGTCGTCAATCATAAAAACTTTAAAATCATTAGGTTACAAATTAGTCACTCATCCTAGTGCTTAAACGTAACTCCTCGTTTTACTACGATTATTTCCCAATGTTCACCTATGAAACCCAGTACACATCATATGCCAAAAAATCACAAAAACTCGATATAAATCACTATTCTAATTTATACTGTTCGTTACTAAAGTTTAGCGCATATTCATAGATTTTCGCGGTTGGTAAGCCTTTGTTACACTACTCCCTTACATGTGATTATCAACCAATGATATTTTGCTTAAAATTTACGCAAAGCCATTATGCCGGTAGGAAAAAACTGAGTTGGACATCCATAAAGGGTTTCTATTAACCCGACAATCAAGAGACACGCGCCAAGGACCACAGATTGAGTTGTGGATTTCCACTGTGAATGGGCCCGTCCAAATTCTAATTGAGGGTCAGAAACCAGTTTTCTTCGTGCCACGACATTTTGCAGAGCTGGTCGATGACTTAGCATCTGATGCTCGACTTCCTATTGCCCTCAAGCCTGTAGAACTAAAAAGCTTTGAGGGTGAAGACCTCTTCGCGGTCTACAGCCAATCAATTTCCGGTGCGCGCAAGCTTCACGAAGTCTTGTTGAATAATGACATTCTGGTTCTTGAAGCCGATATTAAGTTAGCAGATCGCTTTCTAATGGAGCGTTTTATCCAAGGCAGTTTAGCGGTCACTGGTAACTGTGAAGTGATCAATGCCAACACTTGCAACCAGTACATTCGAATCACTAATGCCAAGTGCAAAGCCTACGACTACACGCCTGAATTAAACGTAGTTTCTCTGGATATAGAGTGCTCTGAGAAAGGCCAGTTGTATTCCATTGGCCTTGATAGCGCGAGGGATAGTCGCGTTATTATGGTAGGTGAAGCGCAGGCGTGCGCGACCCAAGTTCAATGGGTCAACGATGAAAAAGCCTTACTTGTAGCGTTAAATGACTGGTTTAAAACGTTCGACCCCGATGTCATCGTAGGGTGGAATGTCATTGATTTTGATTTTAAGTTACTTA
This sequence comes from Vibrio sp. McD22-P3, assembly GCF_021568915.1. NCBI lineage: Bacteria > Pseudomonadati > Pseudomonadota > Gammaproteobacteria > Vibrionales > Vibrionaceae > Vibrio > Vibrio sp. McD22-P3. The sequence goes on along the minus strand of NZ_JAKGTN010000003.1, from coordinate 195,220 downwards.
ATAAACGAGCAGAATTGAACCATGTGAAGCTCAGTTTGGGTCGAGGCGAGCAGAATATATACTTTCGTACCTTACCTTCTAGTCAGCAAAGCTTTATCACTATTCCGGGACGTGTGGTGTTAGACGGTATTGATACCTTAAAAACCGCCACTTACAGTTTCCGCTCTTGGTCTCTAGAGTCGGTTTCTCAAGAACTGTTAGGCGAAGGAAAAGCGATTCATAACGTGCATGACCGAATGGCAGAAATTAACACCATGTTTCGCCAAGACAAGCCATCACTCGCTAAGTATAACCTGCAAGACTGTGTGTTGGTTAACCGCATCTTTGCACACACCCACTTGCTAGAATTCGCCATTGAACGTACCAAATTAACGGGCGTTGAGCTTGACCGAGTAGGCGGCTCGGTAGCAGCTTTCACTAATCTTTATCTCCCTCGTCTACATCGCTCTCATTACGCGGCACCTAATTTGCACCCTGAGAACTGGGTCGCGAGTCCAGGTGGTTACGTCATGGACTCAATCCCAGGGTTGTATGATTCAGTACTTGTACTCGATTTCAAAAGCCTTTATCCGTCCATTATTCGCTCATTCTTGATCGATCCTATGGGACTGATTGAAGGCTTGAAACTGGAAATTGGTAAAAATGACGACCAAGCCGTAGCAGGATTTAGAGGAGGTCAATTCCATCGGACGCAGCATTTTCTTCCAAATTTAATCGAAGAATTATGGAAAGCGCGCGATGTCGCAAAAGCCAACAATGAAAAAGCATTTTCTCAAGCCATCAAGATCATTATGAACTCGTTTTATGGTGTTTTGGGCTCATCAGGCTGTCGATTTTTCGATACTCGTCTAGCCTCCTCAATTACCATGCGTGGCCATGAGATAATGAAAACATCGAAACGCTTGATTGAAGAAAAAGGCTATCAAGTTATTTATGGTGACACCGATTCAACCTTTGTTTCATTGAATGGTAAGTTCGATGCTCAAAGCGCGGATGATATTGGTAACCAACTTATCGACTATCTGAATACGTGGTGGGCCGATCATCTCAAGAACGAGTACAACTTAACGTCCATTTTGGAATTGGAGTATGAAACCCACTATCAGAAGTTTCTAATGCCAACAATAAGAGGTTCCGAAACCGGATCTAAAAAGCGTTATGCAGGGTTAATTGGAGATGGTGACAAGGAACGACTGATCTTCAAAGGATTGGAAAGTGCCAGAACCGACTGGACTGCACTGGCGCAACAATTTCAGCAAAAACTCTATATGATGGTGTTCAAAAACCAAGATCCATCTGACTATGTCCGTTCATTTGTGGAAAGCACTTCACGAGGTGAGTTTGATGACCAATTAGTCTATCAAAAGCGCCTGCGCAGAAAACTGCATGAGTATCAAAAGAATATTCCCCCTCAAGTACGAGCGGCTCGCATGGCAGACGACATCAACCAACAATTGGGACGACCATTGCAATACCAAAACAAGGGAAGAATAGAGTATGTCATTACTTTAAATGGACCCGAGCCGGTTGAGTATCAGCGTTCACCCATTGATTATCAACACTACATTGATAAGCAACTGCGGCCGATTGCTGAGGCAATATTACCTTTTATTGGTCAAAGCTTTGATGATTTGAGTGCGCCTCAAATGGGGCTCTTCTAATAGTAAAGTTAGCCAATTTTGAATTCTGTTTTCTTGTACTCATTAGCAATCCATGTGCCAAATTCATCCAAGATACCCACCACTGAACGTTTGGGAATGACTCGATTACCTAACAAGATCCCAAGACGTTCAACAGTTTGCTGGCGCTCCGGAAAATAGTTTAAGAATTGCAAACCACACTCCTTGGGTTCATCTATCCACTTCTTGTGTTTATGTAGAACAAGTCCATAAGCAGCACGTAAGAGTTTCTTCGCCATCTGGCGCTGCGCCATTAGCATTTGGTCTTTTGTTGTTGCTTGGGCAATTTCGCTACGCAGATTGATAGAGCTCTCTGCAATATCCATATTCCACTGCTTAGAAATTTCCCAGCTAGGAATATACTCGCCAAAACACTCGGCCAAGTTTTCACCATACACATTCATACAGCACTGCTTAAGTAAGAAACCCCACGTAAACAATGCATCAAGTGATACCACTTGCTTTACGAGCGCAGTACGTATCGAGATACCTCGTACAAAGGGAAACTCTTTTTGAAAGCGCCAATTAATACTGTTGAAAAGAGACGTTCGACTGTCACTGAATGATTGATGAGTAACCACAACAACATCCAGATTGGATATGCTAGGGATGGCTCGCCCCTGCGCCACGGAACCATAGATATAAACGCTGTGGAGATTGTCTTTAAGCCCAGCTTTCAAACAAGCTAATAGGTCCTGGACGACATCAACATATTGAGGTTGAGCTACCAGCGATGAAAGTGAATTCGGAGTATGCACGATATCGATTTAGAGTACTGCGGATAGATCTATTCTACGTTTCGAAATGTCGAGATTCAATGCTCAAATGAATCATGGCCAGCATCACATGTTTCTTGAGCAAAGCCCGACTTCGGACGTATAATTGTCTGTCTAAACAAAAAACGAAGGAAATATTCCCATGCCTAAGGCAAGTGAGCTAAAAAAAGGTTTTGCGATTGAGTCAAATGGCAAAACGTTGCTAATCAAAGATATCGAAGTAACGACTCCAGGCGGTCGTGGCGGGGCAAAGATCTATAAATTGCGTTGTACTGATTTGGCAACAGGCTCAAGAGTTGATGAGCGTTTCAAGTCTGATGATACTCTAGAAACCGTTGAAATGAACAAGCGTAACGTGACATTCTCTTACGTTGATGGTGATGAGTATATCTTTATGGATAACGAAGATTACAGCCAGTTCACGTTCAAACATAACGAAATTGAAGACGATCTACTGTTCATCAATGAAGACACTCAAGGTGTACAAGTTATTCTAGTAAACGGCAGTGCTGTGGGTCTTGAACTTCCTTCTTCTGTCGAGCTCGTTATCGAAGAAACTGACCCGTCAATCAAGGGCGCATCAGCATCTGCTCGTACAAAACCAGCTCGTCTGTCAACAGGTCTAACCGTACAAGTACCTGAGTACATCGCGACAGGTGACCGTGTAGTGATCAACACTGCAGAACGTAAATACATGAACAGAGCATAAGTTATGTCAGAACTGATTTCATACGATGACGTTATCGAAGCGGCCTACGACATCTTCCTAGAGATGGCCCCTGATAATCTTGAACCTGCAGATGTCATTCTTTTCACCGCACAGTTCGACGACCGTGGGGCTGCTGAGGTTGTAGAAACAGGTTTGGATTGGGCTGAACAGGTAGGATTCGACGTTGATGAAACCTACGCAGAAGTGCGTATTGGGTTGGTAAACGAAGAAGACGATGTTCTTGATGATGTGTTCGCGCGCTTATTGGTAAGCCGTGATCCAGAGAATAAGTTCTGTCATATCCTTTGGAAGCGCGATTAATCGTTGGTTTCCATCCATTAAAAAAGCTCAGCAAACGCTGAGCTTTTTATTTTACGCTAAGTATTGAGTACTGACATAAATCACTACCAAACATAGGTCATAGAAATACCTGCACCCTGAGATGAAGCCCACGGCAACAGTTGAACATTTGGGTCCAACTTGTCGGTAAACATCCAGCCAGTAAAGACACCGATAGCCGCACCCGCAGCAACATCGCGCCAATAGTGTTTGTCTGCTTGTACACGGCCAACGCCTACTAAAGTTGCGACTCCATATGCGGGTAAGCCGACCTGCCACCCATGCCTTATGTGTAAGGTAGTTGCAGAAGCAAATGCATTTGCCGTATGGTTCGATGGAAAGCTTTTGTTATCGCTACCGTCCGGTCTCGGTGCATCGATCGTATGTTTTCCTACCAAACCGATAGCCGAGGCAGAGCCAATACTCAAACCTGCCTGCCAAACACCTTCCCAATCTTCTTGGTAGGCTGGTAACCCCGCCGCTAAACCAACCAATCCATAGGCGCCAATATCGCTGAATAAATCCCAGTTATCCTTATTAGAGGCAGACGCCAACGAGCTAATAAGTACGCCCAAGATTAATAGAAAGAAACGTTGCATGACAGAAACTTACCGTAAGAAAAACTGGCAAAGAGTCTACCTGAAGTTCAGGTAAATGAATACGTCATGCAATGTCTATTTACTATTTCAATACTCACTGGCTTTCTGGAAAGCTTACTTTCTGGAAAGCTTAGTCGCCTGCTTCTTTAGCTCGAAATCAAACTCATCAGGGAATAAAATAACCCCTTCTTCATTTTGATTTGGGAACACAACCACAGCCAATTCGTCATCTTCCAAACCATAGGTCCAGCGGCTATGCCATTTATTTAGAGAGATAGCTTCAGCTTTGCAGTGATCCCACTCTCCTGTAGCCCATTGCTCAGCTAACTCTTGGTGCGGCCAAACTGGAACACAATCTTCATCTTCCGTATTTAACATGACACAACCATGTTCATCGGTCAGAATCCAAATCTGACGTTCTTGAACCATAGTCTTCACACTGTACTTCAGCCGTTTCTCTTCGTCATAGCTGGAGATTTCATCGATTTGCTGTTGCTCTAATGCCATCACTGAACACCTTTATGTAGATTCGAAAATTAAAAAACCCCAGTACCTTAGATACTAGGGCTTTTTTCAAACTTAGTGAATAATTACACCAGCTCGTTCTGAAGCCAAGGCCAACCTTGCTTCTTACGGCTTAGTGTATTCTCCATCATAAGCATGCCGTTTTCTTCGTGCTTAACCAGCTTCTCAGCCCACTCGCCTTTGTAGATTAGGCGAGTTTGTGCTGTTGTGATATCCGTTAGCATTACCGCTGCAAACGCTAGGCCTTGTTCTTCACAACGACGAGTTAAGTCTGCTTCAAGCGCGTCAATCATGCCATCTACTTGCTCAAGTGTCGCAAGTTCAACTTGGCCAACAACCACATCACGACCATTGAATGGGTATGCTTTAAGGTCTTTTTCTACTAGCTCAGCAGCAGACAGGCCTTCGATGTTTGTTTTTGCAATCAGAAGATCTTTGATAAATGCATCAAGATCTTCAACACCAGCGATCTCTGCTAGTTCCGCTACTGCATCTTTATCTTTTTGAGTACACGTTGGTGAAGCGAAGCCTACAGTGTCAGACAAAATTGCAGACATCATTAGGATAGCGAGAGGACGAGTGATCTCAGCGTTTTCCATCTTGAATAGATTGAACAAGATAGTACATGTACAACCCACAGGCCAAATCCAAGCTTCAAGAGGGTTAACGGTCATGACGTCACCTAAACGGTGGTGGTCAACAATACCTAGAATTTCAGCTTCATTGATATCATCTGGTGCTTGAGCCAGATCGGTGTAATCAACTAACCATACTTTTTCACCAGCAACGCTAGTGCGAAGTTCTGGTTGATCAACACCTGCTGTGGCAAGGATATGTTGAGTTTCACGGTTAATTTCACCTTGGCGAACTGGCTGTGCTTCAAGACCACGAGCTTTTAGAAGTTCTGTTGCAACGAGTGCACCACAAATGCTATCACTATCTGGGTTTTTATGACCGACAACTAAAATCATTTTGCTTCCTAACTAATTCTGATCATCAGGCTCATGCGCCTGCTTTACATCTCACAAAGGTCGTTACTTTACCTGAATTTCTAAATTTGTCATCGGTTGATGTCAGATTCGTTCTATTTCTTCGCGTAGAAAACCACATTAATGACATTGAGAATTATTCTCACTCATGTATAATGATAACAATTCTCATTTGATATCGGTAAAATGTATGCAACAGGTAAAAAACCTCGCTATCGTGAATGGATTAACTATCGACCAGTTCACACCAAAGTATAAGCGTCTCATACTACCTATTGCTATGGCTGCCCTACTCGCCTCTAGCGTTACTAGAGAAGTCACAATGAATGCGCTTTCCGATGCTTTCTGGGCAGTCTCCTGCTATGTCGTATTTACCTTAGTCGTTTATCATCAAATATCTCAACTGATATCTAGTCAAAACCGACTCGTCGAGCTTTACCACCACTCACCAACACATCAAGTTGTCTTTTCTTCGTTGTTAGGGGCTCTGCCCGGCTGTGGTGGCGCCATAATTGTCACAACGCAGTTTGTTTCCGGTCGAGTTGGCTTCGGTTCCGTCGTTGCGGTATTAACGGCAACAATGGGTGATGCCGCATTCTTGATTCTAGCGAGTAAACCTAGCGTGGGATTAGGCCTTGTCGCGATGGGTGTCGTTGTCGGGATGATCTCAGGGTTAATTGTAAACAAAATACACGCTGCCGATTTCCTGCGCCCTAAATCCGCTAATCCTTCGGCAAAACGCGTCTCACAAGTAAATAACACAGATAATACCGATTGCACATGCAAAACCACACAGGAATCAACGGGGGTTCAAAGAGCAGCGATCAATCTACAAGGACTATTCTGGAAGTGGATTATTGTGCCCGCTTTGATAATTGCCTTTGCCATGTCATTTCAGGTCGACATAAACCAAGTACTTGGTTTGCCAGCGAACAGTATTGAGTGGACTGGTGCGGTCTTAGCGGTGGTAATGATGTTTTTGTGGGCCTTCACCAAAGAAATCAACGACTATCAAAGCACGGTCGCAGAAGACGCTAAAATCGCGTCATCACACCCAATGCAAAAAGCAGCACAAGACACTCATTTTGTAAGTGCTTGGGTCATAGTGGCGTTTTTGTTTTTTGAGCTAAGTGTCCACTTTGCACATATCGATTTAGGTTCTGCGCTATCTGGTTATGGCGTTTATATGCCTCTTGTAGGAATGCTGGTTGGTCTACTACCGGGTTGCGGACCGCAAATTTTGGTAACTAGTCTTTATATTACTGGTGCGATGCCAATGTCCGCGCAAGTTTCGAATGCTATCTCTAACGATGGGGATGCTTTGTTTCCTGCTATCGCACTCGCTCCTAAAGCTGCGTTAGCCGCTACATTTTACTCGGCAATACCCGCAATCGTCGTGGGTTACGGGTATTACTGGTTGTTTGAACTATAATTCTGTCAACTGGTTAAGTGATGACCGATACGATTGCACGACTGTCGAGTCCTCGATTAACCGGAATAATTTGGATCTGAACCGGTTCTTTATTGAGTTTCTCTCCCGTCCAGTAATCGAACCAGTCACAAGGTAACTCAGCGGTTAGGGTGTACTCCGTTACATCATCGTCATAGTGGAACAAACAATGCACTCTGCGATCCTCTGACAGCTTCAACGTTGCGTGATTCATCGACAGTGATGTAAATGTTGACGCATTGGTCGAGTGTCGCTGGCGTGACACCAACCGCGCCAGTGTTTCTTCAGCAAATGGCGTCAGTTCTGGTAATGGATCTCCCGACAACAACAATCCACCACTCGCCAGCAGAACATTACGATGGAATTCGTAACTGGCTCTATCGGTGCCTTGATTAGGTAGTGAAGTAAACGTGGCACAATCTGGATCAATTAACCACAACCTCTGATGTTGCCAACTGCGATAGAACGTCTCCTTAGCAATTTGCTCAAATCGATGTGGATCGCGTTCTACGTCATCAGAAACACGCATTGCATCAACCAACCCAAGTGAAGGCCACATTGGTGCGTTGCAACCCAGAACTAAGGCGTCGCCAGCACCTTCGTTTATTGCTGCCATACCTAGGCGATAAGCTTCAACACCAGTGACACCTTTCTGGTAACGTTGACCTTTTAAGGTTCCCCAGTAGTTGGCATCCAGCTTGAACAGCTCCACACCCCACTCTTCTCTCATGGTTTTAACAACACGAGTTAAGTGCTCTTGAACTTCTGGATGTGACGCATCAAGGATGTACCATGGCGTACAGCGCCAACCGCCATAAGTAATATCCTCCGCCTTAAGCAGTTCACCATTGTCATGCATTAGAAACCATTCAGGGTGATTTTTAAATACTTCCGATTCCGCTTGAGCGATAAATGGTGCCATCCATATGGCCGGTTTTTTTCCTTTTTCACGAATATTGTTGATCAGTGATTTTACGCCACCTTCAAATTTTTCCGACGGTGTTAACCAGTCTCCCATAAAAGATTGGTAACCGTCATCAAGCAGCACCCACTCCAAGTCAAACATCTTATCAGCCATGATTTCGACGTTTTCAAGCACGTTTTGCTTAGTTACATCGGCATAGTATGCGTACCAAGAACACCAACCGATGGGACTGTCACCTGAGACGCCAATTCTAGTGGGATGATGATTTGAAATGAGGTTAGCGTATTCGTTGTAGACCGACTCTAGGCTATCGCCATGCAAGACCGTTAGCGATTCCAATTGGTTGTTTTCCCAATGCTGCGGAGAGCTTTCCTCACCATCAATCAAGGCCACAATGTCTACGCCATGACCGGTATGTTGCAGTTCAAAATAACCGGCGAAGCGATGACATGAGGTAAAACCATATAGGTGAAAGCCAGTAGACTGCTCAACAACCAGATAATTGTAGAAACGGCGCGGCGCATCTTCAGGATATATTCGATAACTACTGTTGTTGTCTGGGCATCGGCCTATATCGATAAAGCCATCAAGTTTTCCTGCGGTTTGGCACAGCATTTGGAAACCATCACCAAGAACGTACGCTCCAGATTCGATCTGATTTTCAAACTGCACTAATGCGGTACGGGACGACAAAGGAGAGAAATGAAGACTAACATTTTCAAAATGCAGCTCTTTGCCTTGTTTGGTTACCGTAATTTCAGGATTGATAGCCAATGCATCAAGCTCTTGAGATACAGGGATATATTCGGTCATTGAACCCTCGACCATAAATTAGGAAGTTGCTTAATAAGTATATTGTTAGGTAAAAAAAAACCCATCCTAATGGATGGGTTTTGTGTACTAGTTAAAACTATGGGAGACCAATTGCAATTAAGCTACTTCGATCGGTCCACCGAACGACGTCACTGGCGGCACTTTGCCTGTGAACTTCTCGAAGTTTACAAGACAAGTATTTGCAGATGTCGCCTGTGCCAGCTCAGAAGAAGGAATATCTTGAGTTAGCGTATTTGGATCACCATAGGTATCGATCGCACCGATTTTTTCGTTTAGAGGACCATACCAAGCACCCTCTTCAATACGAACCACACCAGGTGCATAGCTATCAGTAACCACAGCACCCGCTAGAAGCTGACCACGGTCATTGAATACGCGAACTAAATCACCGTCTTTAATGCCTTTTGCTTTCGCATCTTGAGGGTTGATGTAGATTGGCTCACGCCCCTGTACAGCATAAGTCGCGCGGAATTCTTCAGATTCACACATTTGTGAGTGAAGACGCTTGTCCGGGTGGCACGATTGTAGCCAGTACGGGTGCTTGTCAGAACCAGGACCGCCATGTGAACGCTCAGATTTTTCAAACCACATTGGATGCTCTTGGCAATATTCGTAACCCATGTTGCCGATAGTACGGCTAGTGATTTCGATAAAGCCTGAAGGCGTACCCAGTGCGTTGATCTCTGGATCTTCACGGAAGTCAGCGTGGCGAACCCAAGGTTTACCAGTACCGAAGTCAAGGAAGCCTTTTTCCCAGAACTCTTCAAACTCTGGTAATTCAAACTTGCCTTTGTTCGCTTCTTTACAGTTGTTATAAAGCGACTTAACCCATTCCATTTCAGACATACCACGAGTGTAATCATCTGAACGACCCCAACGACGAGTAAGCTCAGTCATGATCTCGAAGTCTGTCTTCGATTGGAATAGCGGGTCGACCAGCTTATGCATCGCGATTAGGCCACGGCCAGAGTATGCACCATAACCATCAATATCGTTACGTTCCCACTGAGTACAAGCAGGTAATACGATATCAGAGAAACGACACGTTGCCGTCCAAGCAAAATCAACAGCGACAACAGTGTGAAGGTTACGGAACGCTTTCTTCATGCGGTTGCGATCTTGATGGTGATGCCAAGGGTTGTTACCACTAAACACCATCATCTTAAGGTCTGGTAGCGTCACAACAGAACCGTTTGAATTAATCTTCTTACCCGGCTCCACAAGACTGTCTACCCAACGCGCTACAGGAATAACTCGGCTGTAACCGTTGAAGTCTTGGTTGGTGTACTTAGGCTTTTGACCTTGGTCGATATTCAATGGAAATGAACCCGGTGCTGCAAAGCCTGTTGATGGTACGCCAATACCTGAGTAGTGGTGACCGTATGATACACCGCCGCCTGGCAGACCGATTTGACCAATCATTGAGGCAAGTACGGCACCCATCCAGTATGGTTGCTCACCATGTTCTTGGCGTTGTACACACCAACCAAATAGGATTTGAGTGCGCCCTTGAACCAGCATACGTGCAAACTCACGAATCTTGTCCGCAGGAACACCACAGATGTCTGCAGCCCACTCTGGAGTTTTCTCAACCTTGTCTTTGGTCTCACCCTGAACGTACTTGATGAAGTCTTCGAAACCTAGGCAATACGTATCGATGAACTTTTTATCATACAAGTCTTCGTTATAAAGAGTGTGAGCCATACCTAGCATGAACGCCACGTCTGTTTGCGGGTTCACATATAGGTGTTCGTTTTCTAGATAGCGTTGAGTCTTGTTTTTAACTGGGTCAACAGAAATAACATTGATCTCTTTCTTCGCTACTTTTTCTTTAAGCTGTTCTAGGTAAGCAAACGACTCATGTGTTTCACAAGTCCAACCTACCTGCAGGTTTTTCACTGGATCGTTAGCCCAAAGAATAATGTTGTCACTATTCTCAAGGATCAGTTCCCAAGACGTACCCTGTGCGTAAACTTCTGTAGAGCCAAGCACGTAAGGTAGGATTGTCTGACCTGCACCAGTTGAGTAGTCACCCACTTTCTTAACAGAATAGCCGTGTAGGCCCATGGCACGCATCATGTGGTTAGTACAGCTGTGGAACTGACCTGTTTGACGCCAACCTGTTTGACCTGTGTGCAGTGCCCATGGACCGTAATCTTTCTGTACACGTTCTAGTTCACGGTAGAACAGGTCAAGTGCCTCATCCCACGTCACACGTACAAAACGGTTGTTACCACGAGTTTCAGCAGCATATTTGTGCTTCTTCAACCAATCAAGGCGAACCATTGGGTAACGCACACGTGATGGGCTGTAAATAATACCCTTAATGCCGTTAAGCATGTCAGTTGGGTACTTATCAAGTTCTAACGGTTTAATTTCTTGAACTTTTCCGCCCCATACACGGGCGCGAAACGCGCCCCAGTGAGAACCAGATGTCTTCCAAGTACCATCAGTTTCCGCTGCACTTGCAGACGCCGAAGCCAGCAAACTTGGTCCAATCAGTGCTGCTGCACTTGAGCCAGCTGCGCCTTTAAGGAAGCTTCTTCTTGTAATTGCCATTTTATTACTCCAATTGACGTCTATTAGTGGTGACCTTCAGAATAATCTGAAGAGTGCTTCTGTAGATACTTAAGAACAAGCGCTTCTGTATCTGTGTCGAAGTTCACGAATGCGATCATACCGTCTAGCATACCTACCCAACCGTTAGCACTGAAGTGCGCAACATCCGGTTGTGTGTGACATGTAGAACAGTTGGTTTGATACGCTTCACCAGCTGCATCCCAAATTGGATTGAAGTCAGACACCATAGAACCTTGTTTCATCCAAAGATCCACAGCAACTTTCTCCCAAGGAAGACCCGTTAACTCATCTTCTTTCTTCTCGCCGACATGAACGTCACTGCTCTGAGATACTTCACGAGTTAGAATCGCGGTAGAAATGTTCTTACCAAAGTCTTCTTGAATAACGCGACCGAAGCCTTTCGCCTTACGCCAGCCATCAATTTCAACTTTAATCATGTCACCTTTCACATCTAGGATTTCAACTTTACTTGCAGGGCTTAGTAGACCCGCTTCAGTTGTACCCGTTTCGTCTGTATAAAGAGGTAAGTGACGAATGGACACCACTTCACCGCCTTTAGAGTAAGACGTGCTATTTGCAACTTGCTCTAGGTCACCCACAATACCGCTTGCTTTAGCCATATCTTTAGGCAAGTTGTGCGCAATACCTTTGTGACAGTCAACGCAGCTTTGGTCACGTTCAGCCGCTGATTTCATTTGGATACGAGCCGTTGGAGACATTTGCTCAAAGTCCATTGACTCATAGTTGTGACAGTTTTTACATTCTAAAGATTTGTTGGCAGAGAAACGATCCCACTCGTGGCGAGCAAGTTCGAAACGACGCGCTTCGAATTTCTCTGGTGTATCTAGGTCGCCAAATACTTGCGCGAATACTTCTTTAGAAGCCTGCATCTTACGTGCAATTTTGTCCGTCCAGTTATGAGGAACGTGACAGTCTGGACAAGTAGCACGAACACCAGAGTGGTTTTTCCAGTGAACGGTTTCTTGTAGCTCTACGTAAACGTTGTCACGCATTGTGTGACAACTAATACAGAATTCTTCTGTGTTTGTTGCTTCTAGCGCAGTGTTAAAACCACCCCAGAAAATAACACCTGCGATAAAACCACCAGCAGTCAACACACCCAAGCTGATGTGAACTGCTGGGCGACTGATAGTACGCCAAAGTTTGATTAAAAAGGATTTCATGACTAACTCTCTTGAATATCGTAAATGAATAAAGGGCTATGGAATTAGCCGTGTACACCAGGAGGACCAAATACGAAGATTTGAAGCATCCAAACGATAAATCCGTAACCACCTACGATAGCTACACTCAAAAGAGGGAAGAAGACGGCGCAGATGAAGAAAAATGATTTCCACTCCATACCATGCTTTTCAGCACTCTCAACTTTGTTAACATCACTCATACATTTGCCTATTTTGTATCGTGTATAGTTTGCGAATTGCACTAGTTTGCAACTCAATTATTTAATATCTCTATTGGAAAATGCTAAACCATACTAACCGTGTGGTTCAATCAATTCCGACCATTCATACCTTATTAATCAACCGTTTTTTGAGTTCATCCAGAGTTGTATTTAATTAAAAATCGATGTGTAATTTTGTTAACAGTTATGAAAAAATAATATCGTTATAAGTATGTAAAACACATTACAACTTTGCAACTTTAACCCTTTGGAGTAAGCTCGGAAATTCGATTTTTGACGTGATATTTTTAGATTTAAACAACACATTTGTTAATGAAATGTATCTTTTATCGTTTAAAAATAGGTGGTTAAGCATTCAGTTTGCGGTAGAATTTAGCCTCTCAAACACCACTAAATAGGGTCAATATGCAGCAAGTCGTCGATATAAGTTGGTGGCAAATACTCTTGTTTTCACTCACTCTGCTGATCCCGTTTTCTATCAATAGCTACTACAAAATCAACATTGGACGCGATGCCATTGTCGGTTTGGTGAGAATGACGGTACAGCTGGCATTAGTCGGCCTCTACCTTGAATACTTGTTTTATTTAAATAGTTTAGTCATCAATCTTATATGGTTAGCGGTGATGATAGTGGTAGGCTCAAACGCTATCGTTAATAAAGCAAAGCTGCCTAAATATCCATTAATGGGCTTCGTCAGCATTGGTCTAGTAGTCGGTCTATTTCCTATTGTCGGATTACTGTGCATTGCCATCATCCAACCAGAACCATTTTACAGTGCTCAATACGTCATTCCTTTGGCGGGTATGCTGTTAGGAAACAGCCTAAGTGGCAATATCGTCGCGTTACAAAACTTTTTTGGCTCTCTAGAAAACCGATGGAGCGAATATGAAGCCTCTATCGCGTTAGGAGCACCGATTCCTCTAGCGACCCTGCCTTTTATTAAGGTCGCACTCCAGAAGTCCTTAGCTCCTATTTTAGCGACTATGGCGACAACCGGGTTAGTCTCTCTCCCTGGCATGATGACTGGTCAAATTTTAGGCGGTGCTAGTCCGCTGATAGCGATCAAATATCAGCTTGTCATTATGATTGCGATTTTTGTAATGATGACGATCTCAATAACCATTAGTCTTAACTTAGTAGTACGCCGAAGTTTCAACGAAGCCGGCAAGCCGAAAATTCGATTTATTGATCCTCAATAGATCTTCAACTTTCATTGTTACTCACCAAATTTAAACCAAGTTATCCACAGCTTATGTGGATAACCAAGCTATTGAGTTTAGTATAATTATTGGTTATCACTACTACATATGGTGTGCTGATCATACTGGATCAGATTTCTTCATCTTATTGTCATACCTTCTGGTTATTTTGTGTTCTAAACAGTCACTCCTATATAGAAACACACACGGGCAGTGGCTTAACGCAGTTCGTATTATCGAGAGAGGAAGGAACCCATGCCGAATAACATGGATTTTGAAGACGGTATAGATAACGAGGCTAAAAACTGGCTCATTCACGAACCTGAAGAGCTTAAGGACATAATGGCTGACATTCCCTTTTTTATGGAAGGCAGCAGTACCAAAAGAGTGGTTATATCTTAAAGCCATTTAGACCGACACAAAAAAAGCGCCAAAAGGCGCTTTTCTACAATGAGTCCGTTATTTAATCTCTTAGGTAGATCAACCAGTAAAGCATACCGACGAAAACACCACCGCCGATAATGTTGCCCAGTGTTACCGGAATCAAATTGTTGACGACAAACGTAGCAACATTCAAATCTGCAAAGTCGGAAGGATTTGCGCCAATCATTTGCCAAAACTCTGGTGACGCAAAGTTCTTAATACCGATCGCCATTGGTACTTGAAATAAGTTCGCAATACAGTGCTCAAAGCCCGCAGAGACAAACATCGCCACTGGCAAAACCATCACAATGATTTTGTCAGTTAAGGTTCTACCACTGAATGTCATCCAGACAGCTACGCACACCAGTACGTTACACATAATACCAAGTGCAACCGCTTGCCAGAAACCATGATGCAGTTTGTGCTGAGCGATATGCATGGTGTTCAGTCCCACCTGCCCTGCATCAAACATATATTGTTTTGCTGTAAGCATGATTCCAACAAGAAGTAGCGCCCCTAGCATATTGCCAAAATAAACAACGAACCAGTTCTTGAACAATGAACGCCATGTAATCTTGCCACTGGCACGAGCTACTAACGTCAGTACCGAACTGGTAAAAAGTTCTCCACCAGTGATAATGACCAGTACTAAACCTAAACTGAACGCCAGTCCACCAAGAAAGCGAGTGATACCCCAAGGGAGATCACCAGCACCCGTTGTAATGGTTGTATAAAATATAAATGCGATACCTATGTGCAGACCTGCAGTAATCGCCAAAAGAAAAGACTTCATTGGGTCTTTTGTTGCTTTACCTACACCGGCCTCGGCCGCACGTTCTGCCATTTGTGGTGGCAGTAAGGCATCAAACTGATTCATTTCCATTTTGCTCTATACATATTTGGTTACATGTCAACTGGGCGCGGATAATCGCTCCAATCAATAGATAAAGCAAGATCTATTTATCACTTTAATCGCGTTTTTCTTGACAGGTGGAAAATGAATCCGCATTAAGGTTTATGTGACAAGGATCACTCGTCGATTTTCAAAAATAAGTGTTTATATTTCACTATTGAAAATGTTGAACTTGAATATCGGTAATAAAGATAACTGATAAAAAAACGCCGCATGAAGCGGCGTTGGTTTGAAAGATGCGAGACTTTAAAACAAGCCATTAAGATTTGTCTGATTTCTCTTGAAGTGCGGACACCAATTTCTTCAAAGCTTCAATGTCTGCCTGATTCTGCTCGGCTCGGTCTAGTGCTACTTGAGTATCCTCTGAATGTCCTTCGGTATTTTGCTCTTGTAACAGAGCTATTTGCTGTTTCAGTAGTTGATTTTCTTTCTGTAGCGCTTCAGAACGATCCGCCTTCCTCAATTGCTCAACATCATGAGCAATACGTTCAGACTGTGCTGTAAGAGATTGATCTCGATAATCGTTACCCTTTGCCACCGAAGATATCTTGTGCAAACGTGATTCAGCCTCTAGCACCATAGGTTCAAATTGAGATTTCTCGATATTAATCAACTTGTTTACTTCAGCGACAACCGCCTCGAGACGTCTGAACTGAAAGTTGATCTGATCGACTTGATGTTCTATCTCGGAAAAACTTCGTGGTGACTTGGCAACATACTTCGCCAATTCAGCGGTCCCCTGCTCTACATAGCCATAGCTCACTGGTGCCAATGTATTGTATTTTAACCGACTTAGATCTGACAGTCGCTGCTCCAATGGCTTGACGTACATGGCATCAATAACGCGAACTTCAAGTGCCACAGCGTTATTGAGGAATGTCTCTTGATAGCTTTCAGCATGCTCAGTTTCAGATACGACTAGATACTCAAACAAGCGCTGATAATCACGATTTAAATTGTTCATCGCATGTCGGAAATACTTGCCTGCTTCTATTTTATTAAGGTAGGCCATTTGACTCATCGCAGGTGCGAGCAATACATCCGCTTGCTTTTTGAGTCCTTGAATTGCCTTATAATTATACTCCACAGAATTAATGCGATCTCGGAAACCAACCGCATACGTCTCACTAGAAAAGACGGAATGCTTCGCATCGACTTGTGTCGGGTCTTTACGCATTTCTATGAATAGATCATGCGCACTTTTCCAAGATGACATCATATCGCGGTAATTTTCTGGCGCATAAATTCGAAGTGCATCCGCACCTTCCAATTTCTTCGACCATACGGCATAGGTGCCTGAAATCTCGCTAAATACCCTACTTCTTGTTTGACGAACCTCTTCCGGCGTCAAATTAGCATGGGACTCATTAGCCGTTGGGGTACTCGCACACGATGCAAGGCCCAAAACACACATTAATACAACAGCCAAATTGCGTGTAGACATCTACTCTCCTAATAACCTGGTTTCATCATATGAACCAAGAAAAATCGTCCTATCGAATCGACAGGCCATAACCTACGAACTATATTCAAATTACTCACTAAAATACATCACATAGAGCCCTAAGTGATTATATTTCATCCACTTAATAACAAAAATTTACCGTTTTCCTTTAGAAGGCGGCGCAAGCTAACACTTTATTAACTGTGTGATTGTCAACTCATTCAATCCCCACTATGTTGAGTGGAGAATCTCAACCAAGAGGCAAATCTATGAAATTCACTCCAACGCATCTTTCTGAAATGAACCTGTTATTGCAATTTGACTTAAGCAGTGCGGCAACAGGCATCAAGGTCCATCACGATGCAAGTAAAGAGATGCAAGAAGCAGTCCAAAGATTATTTGACAAAGGACTATGTACCCTACCTGACGGTGGCTACCTAACGGATGAGGGAATTGAAGTGGCAGAACACGCAGATAGAGTTCTTCGTGTCTTAACGTCTTAGCGCTAACGTGAAATGTCTCTAGCAGCGGCACCTCATTGCCGCTGCAATATACTCCTACCTTTTAGGCTACAAAAAGTCGACGATAGGGTTGCCATCTGTCATACACCCAGTTAAATCCCGTCGTATAAAAGAAAAAGAACACTAGGAAACCAGCCTCAATAATCAAGGCTGTCAGTAGTGAAACCTGCAAGAACCATGCTATGGCCGGTATGGTCATGACAATCAACCCTGCTTCAAATCCTACTGCATGACCGATACGCAAAAGCAAGGAACGCTTGCTCCTCTCACCAGGAATATATCTATCAAACAATACATTATAGAGATAGTTCCATACTACGGTGAATAAGCTCATACCGACACCTACAACCATTAGTTCCATTGATTTACTACTTGTAGCTATAGATGCAATAGGAATTATGATAGCTAATGCTAACGCCTCAAACAGAACGGCATGAAACATTCTTTCTTTATTATTCATGAAGTTACCTTGTAAATATGAAACATCGTTTACCAATAAAGTAATTATCCGTTATGCTTTAGAAAGACGGAAACGAGATAACATCAGGAAACCTGATATGTTTAGTATCGAACAATTAGAAGCATTTATTACTACGGTTGAAACCGGTTCTTTTTCCGCTGCAGCACGAAAGCTTGGCAAGGTCCAATCTGCTGTTAGTCAGAACATCATGAATCTTGAGATCGATTGTGGTGTTGATGTTTTTGACCGAAGCGGTCGTTATCCAGTTCTTACCGATGCTGGTAATAAACTACTTCCCTATGCTCGCGCAGCAATTACCCAACACCAGCGACTTGCGGATTTAGTCGACACACTAGGACATGATGAGATACAACCTATCGTTTTAGCAGTAGATGAAGGTATTCCACTGGAAAGAATCACTCCAATACTCAAAACACTCTCGGAAGAGTTCCCCTCTCTACAATTGGAATGTTTGCTTGCCTCCAGTGTCGATATTATAGAAATGGTTCAATCAGGCAGAGCAACCTCAGGTTTAGTCTATGGAGAGCACGTTATCCCCTTCTCATTAGACTTTGAACATGTTGGGGATTTCGAGTTCGACATTTTTGTGTCTTCAGAGCACCCGCTCGCTAAAACTATCACTCCCCACCTTGAAATGTTGAGTTTGCACCGACAGCTTGTCGTCAGCTCGAGAAGTTCTCAAAAGAGTAGCTTTCATCAAGTGCTTAGTCCTGATGTTTGGTACTCTGATAGCTACGCTATGATTATAGAATGGTGCCTTGCAGGATTTGGGTGGACCTATGCTCCTTCTTATATGGCAAAAGAAGCGCTTGCTCAAGGTAAGTTAGTGCAGGTTCCGATAGAATTTGAAAAGATATCCGCAATCACCAACATCGATCTAATCCAACACTCAAGTAAGAGTAAAGATGCCGGTCATAAGCGACTGCGAGAATTACTTCGACACCGTTTCGAGGATGTATAACATGACAGAAAAGCAAATACTCGTCGTAGGGGCAGGTTGGCTTGGCCTACCGCTGGCCCATGCTTTGCAAAGCCGAGGCTATAAGGTTATAGCAACAAGAACCAGCGTTGAAGGCGTAGCTGAAATCTCCCAAGCTGGCGTGGATAGCCTCTGCTTGGATCTGAATGCTATCCGTTCAGAAGAAGAGGAGCTGACACTAACAGATCAACTCATCAAGAAGCAGATAAATGTGATTATTGGCTGCTTTCCTCCAGGCTTTAGGCAAGGAGGCGGTGCGCTTTACGCTTCTCAATGGGCGCAGCTTGTTCAAGTGGCAAAACGAATTGGTGTGGAAAAGATCATCATGATTAGCTCTAGCTCTGTTTATCCAGAACGAGCCGAAATCATGACTGAAGATATGGCTAGGCTACCGATAGCAAAAGGCAGAGAAGACTTTAGCGCTAAGTCTATTATTATGCTCACTGCAGAAGAACACGTTAGAAACTCGACTTTAGATTATGTCATCGTGCGTTGCAGTGGTTTGTTTGGTCCAAATCGTCATCCATCTCGATTTGCCTCGAAACTCAAGACTGTGAGTGATCAAGCATCCGCCAATATGCTGCACCTTGACGACGCTGTTGGTGCGATTATTTTTTGTTTAGAACATGTGGATGCGAGCGTGGTAAACGCCACCACACCAGAGACCTGTGACAAAGTGACCTTTTATCGTGCTGCCTTGCGTTCGGTAGGTTTAGATACCTCGTTGAATTTAGTGAACTCAGAGCCAGACAAAACCATCTCTAGTGAAAAACTACAAGGTCTGGGTTATCACTTCAAATACCATCATACGCTTGATGCGCTGTAGATTACTGAATAGTCCACTACTAAAAAAGGAAGCATTATGCTTCCTTTTTTACTTTCATTATGTGGCTTACTTGCCCAACGCTTCTTTATAATGCTGACGGCAAACTGAGACATATTTATCATTACCACCAATCGCTACTTGGTCACCTTCTGCGATAGCTTTACCGTCTTCATCGGTTCGGATTACCATATTAGCTTTACGACCACAGTGGCAAATTGTCTTTAGCTCGACTAATTTATCCGCCCACGCCAGTAGGTGTTTACTGCCTTCAAATAACTCACCCAAGAAGTCTGTTCTCAAACCGTAGCAAAGAACTGGAATATTCAGCTTATCAACCACTTCTGTAAGTTGATAAACTTGTTCCTTTGACAAGAACTGACATTCATCAATGAGGATACAGTGTCGTTTAGTCTCGGCATTCAGCGTTGCGATTTCATCAAACAAATTGGAGTCTGGCTGGAAAAGCTGCGCTTCGGACTGAAGCCCAATACGTGAGCTAACCTTACCAATGCCATAGCGATCATCAAGTGCAGCAGTGAAGATTAGAGGATTCATTCCTCGCTCTTGGTAATTGAAAGAAGACTGAAGAAGAGTTGTCGACTTACCCGCATTCATTGCTGAGTAATAGAAGTACATCTGAGCCAAAGTGATACACCAAATTCAAAACTTAAAAAGAAGCCCTTGCATGCAAGGGCTACGAGAAATTACTTACGACGCCACGTCGTGCCTTCAGGACCATCTTCTAGAACAATGCCCATTTCCGTCAGCTTGTCGCGTGCCATGTCAGCATTCGCCCAATCTTTAGATGCACGAGAGTCGTTACGTAGCTTAATCAAAGCTTCAATTTCAGCCACCTCATCGTTATCGCCTGCATCACCTTTCAAGAAAGCTTCTGGATCCTGATGAAGGATACCGATAACATCAGCCAATTCACGCATTAGCGCACCAAGTTGGCTCGCCTGACCTAAATCCACCGTTTTCAGACGGTTGATTTCACGTGCCATATCAAATAGCACTGAGTACGCTTCAGGTGTGTTGAAATCATCGTTCATGGCTGCGGTAAAGCGAGTCACGTACTCTTCGCCACCCGTTGGTTCTGCATCTAAATCCAAACCACGAAGTGAAGTGTATAGACGCTCAAGTGCTGAACGAGCTTGATTTAAGTTGTCTTCACTGTAGTTCAGTTGACTACGGTAGTGACCTGACATTAAGAAATAGCGAACCGTTTCTGGATCGTAATGATCCAATACATCGCGAATCGTAAAGAAGTTGCCAAGAGACTTAGACATTTTCTCTTTATCAACCATCACCATACCGCTGTGCATCCAAGTGTTCACATATTGAGTGTCGTGTGCGCAGCAAGATTGAGCAATTTCATTCTCATGGTGTGGGAATTGAAGGTCTGAACCACCGCCATGAATGTCAAAATGATTACCTAGAATCGATGAGTTCATTGCCGAGCATTCAATGTGCCAACCTGGGCGTCCAGGTCCCCATGGCGACTCCCACGTAGGTTCACCTGGCTTAGACATCTTCCAAAGTACGAAATCCAGTGGGCTACGCTTCGCACTCTCAACATCTACACGAGCACCTGCTTGAAGCTGGTCAAGATCTTGCTTTGAAAGCTTACCGTATTCATCGAACTTCGATACTTCAAACATAACGTCACCGTTATCGGCAACGTAAGCAAAGCCGCGTTCGATCAGTTTTTCAACCAGCTCAATGATTTCCGCAATGAATTCAGTAGCGCGAGGCTCCACATCTGGACGCTTCATATTTAACGCATCAAAGTCCGCATGCATTTCACCGATAAGGCGTTCAGTCAACGACTCGCACGATTCACCATTTTCGTTAGCACGTTTGATAATTTTATCATCGATATCGGTGATATTACGCACGAATTTCAAATCGTAACCAACGTAACGAAGGTAACGTGAAACCACATCGAAAGATACAAAAGTACGACCATGGCCGATATGACAGAGATCGTAAATAGTGACCCCACAGACATACATGCCGACTTTGCCCGCATGGATAGGTTTGAATTCCTCTTTTTGTCTCGTCAGTGTGTTGTATATTTTTAACATGATCTCTATCTGGATTATTACGTTTAAAAAGTAACGGCGATTATAACCATAATCCTTGTCATAATGGAGTCATTAAGCGAATAAATCTTGCATTTTGCGTGAAGAATGAGCTAACTCCAATCGAGTCAGCATAAAAACGAGCTCAATAATGCCAGATAACCGGATTTCGACGTTTGCTTGTGACAGCAGTTAGGCTAGAATCGTTGTCTCTAACATAAAAAACACAGAATAGGTATTCATCATGATCACCCTTCATACTAATTTCGGCGACGTTAAGATTCAGCTAAATGAAGAAAAAGCACCAGAAACGAGTGCTAACTTTGCTCAGTACTGCCGCGATGGTTTTTACGACAACACACTATTTCACCGTGTTATCGATGGTTTCATGATTCAAGGTGGCGGCATGACGTCTGGCCTTAAAGAAAAGGCAACTCGCGCGCCAATTAAAAACGAAGCTAACAATGGCCTGAGCAACAAAGTAGGCACTTTAGCAATGGCTCGTACAATGGAACCACATTCTGCTAGTTCTCAATTCTTCATCAACGTAAACGACAACACTTTCTTAGACTTCCGCTCAGAAAGCCTAGATGGTTGGGGTTACTGTGTATTTGGTGAAGTTGTTGAAGGCATGGACATCGTCAACAAGATCAAAGGCGTGAGCACAGGTTCTATGGGTATGCACCAAGACGTACCACTAGAAGAAGTCATCATCACTGGTACTACGATTCACGAATAATCGTTCGAGGGAGGGCATTGCCCTCCCTAACTCAACTATGACTACACTATTTATTTCCGACCTTCATCTTTCTCCCTCTCAGCCCCAAATAACGGATTGTTTCGTTAAGTTTATGCGCGAAGAAGCAGTTCACGCAGAAGCACTCTATGTGTTAGGCGATCTGTTTGAATTTTGGATTGGCGATGATGACCCCTCTGATTTTGCTCAAGCGATCAAAGCCGAATTCAAAACTCTCACTCAATCAGGTGTCTCCTGCTATTTCATCCAGGGAAATCGTGATTTTTTGCTTAACAGACGTTTTTGCAAAGAAACAGGGATAAAACTACTCGATGAACATAGCGTGATCGATCTTTATGGTCGCAAAACCGTGATCCTTCACGGCGATACGTTATGCACTGAAGATCACAAGTATCAAGCATTCAGAGCCAAGGTTCATATGCATTGGCTGCAGTGGATATTTAATCGGCTTCCATTCTTTACAAAACAGCATATCGTAAATAAAATCCAAGGCGATATTCGTGATGTAAAGGCGCAAAAATCGCTCGATATCATGGATGTCACTCAATCAGAAGTGGAAACACTGATGAAACAATGCGGAACCGACTTGATGATTCATGGTCATACACACCGACCTAATATTCACCAATTCGAGGTTGATAATAAGCCTTACACACGCATCGTACTTGGTGACTGGTACCAACAAGGATCTGTTTTGGTTTGTACACCAGAGTCGCAACATTTAGAAGTACGCCGTTTTGCTTAAAGCATGAGCCAAACCGCAGAAAATTCGACATATAATTAGTCAAGGACTGCAATAAAACGTTAAGATAGTCCAACGTTTTTGAGATCACGATGCAAAATTTGAAATACTCCTACATTGCTCGGCAACCTATTTTAAATAGCGAACAGAAGACTGTTGGCTATGAGTTGCTATTTAGAGACGGGCCGAACAATACCTTTCCAGATATCGATCCAGAACTGGCGACAAACCGTCTCCTGTCTGAGCACTTCCTTGCAACTCACTATAGTACTATTGGTGATAAGCTAGGTTTTGTTAACTTTCCGTACCAGAGTTTAGTGAATTTGGTCCCTACTCTATTCCCTAAAGATAACTTGGTGATCGAAATCTTAGAGAGTTGCGAGCCCACTGCGGAACTCCTCGCCGCGGTAAAGAAGATGTCGAAAGCAGGCTATACCATTGCACTTGATGACTTTGTGCCGCGTAAAGAATGGCTACCATTCTTGCCGTATACTTCGATTATCAAGATCGACATTCGCCAATATTCTTTGTCGAAAGCTGAGACTTTGATCGAGCGTCTCAAGGATCAAAACATCGTGTTTCTTGCGGAAAAGGTTGAAACCTATGAAGAGTTTGAGCTCGCAAAACAAGTTGGTTTCACCCAGTTTCAGGGCTACTTTTTTAGCCGTCCTCAGCTGATAAGAAGAAAACAGATCAAACCTTCCTTTTTGACTGTAGTTCAGCTTTGTAAAGAGATTTCAAACCCAAATATCAATTACGATGAGCTTGAGCGACTTATCTCTCTAGATGTCACGCTTTCATATAAGCTGCTCACATTTGTTAACGCCTCTTACCTGATACGAGCAGAGATAAAGTCATTTAAACAAGCTCTGGTCTATCTCGGCGAAGATCGCCTGAGAAAGTTCATTTCGTTAGTCGCAATCACTTCAACGCAAGACGATAAGCCTGACAGCTTATATAGCTTATCGATTCAGCGCGCCCGTTTTTGTGAATTATTGCTTAATGATATGAACACCAACTTGGATGATGGATTGGGTTTTCTGACTGGCATGTTCTCATTACTTGACTCGTTATTCGATCAACCTCTAGAAGAGTTGGTTCAAAAGATGCCAATTGATAATCTGGTTAAAAGTGCCCTTGTGACCAAACAAGGCACACTTGGAAAACTCTTAACCTTGGTGAAAGCTTATGAAGCGGCAGACTGGACGACGGTGATTGCCTGCAGAGATAAACTTGCTCTTAATGACGAGATGTTAGCTAAGTATTACGATGAAGCCATCAAATGGACCGAAGATCTATTAGCGATCGAAACGGAATATCACACCCACGCTTAACTTGGATTTTTTATGACATCATGCTATTGCGGTAACGATGCACCGTTTGAGTCGTGCTGCCTACCAATACACCAAGACGTTCGCAAGGCGAACAAGCCTGAACAGCTTATGCGCGCTCGGTTTAGTGCTCATAAGACCAAAAATGTCGACTTTGTTGTCGCCACCTATCACCCTAGCTGCGATGCCGAAGCCGAACGCAGTTCAATCGCAGATTCAATTAATAGCAATTGGACCAAGCTCAAGGTTACTGGTACTGAGAGCGGAACGAATGAGCATGAAGGTTTCGTGTCTTTTGAAGCTTATCTTGAAGAGGACGGCTTTGAATATTGTCTTACCGAACGATCTCGCTTCCTTTTTGAAGACGATCAATGGTATTACATCGATGGCGAGTTAGACGATTCTATTCCGCCTCGCCCACTCACCACGCAAGCGCTCAAGGTCGGTAGAAACGATCCATGCGTGTGTGGTAGCGGCAAGAAATACAAAAAGTGCTGCGGATAGGGGATCATAAGGGAAAGCGAATCAACTCACTTTCCCTTATTTCATACATTGGATTCGCTACGACTGAGCGCTGAACTGGAGTTAGCGTTCATACGCTTTAAACTGATTGGTTAAAGGATCATATTGATAACCCAGCATATCTAGCTTGCCAACGACCCCTTCTACATCCATTTCGTACATGCTAACAAGCTCTTCGAACGAATCACATTCTAAGCGAAGCTTTTCATTAACGATGCCCAATAAGATAATGCTATCAAAACGGCTCACGTTACTTAAATCCATAATCGTACTCCATAAAAAAAGCTAGCCTTTAAAGACTAGCCTTATTTAGTAAAATAGAAAGTGACCTAAGTGGCAGATTACGCCAGCCAATAGAGTTGCAACAACCCGACGTTAGTAACCATTAAACTAAGAAAAGCGATCGTCAATTGACCTTTGGTTGGCGTGCTATGACGAATGATGTGCCAACTCCAGATAACTATTCCGACCACCAGCATCACCAATGAACTAACCACAGCAGACGTGTATTGAGTCACGATTTCTGGTTCCCACTGGTAAGCATTTACGACAAAGCTCACCGCAAGAAGCATTGAAAAGATCACCCCAGAGACAGGCAAAATACGATGAAACGCCTGTAAGCGGGTTCTCGCGATAGTCAAAAGCAGGTGAGCAAAAGCCGTACCTAGCAGTAGGCCAGAACAGACTAGAGAAAGAGACTGAGCTAAATTTGGCTGTTGAGCAACAATGATACCCGCAAACGCAATACTGAAACCATTGGCTAAATGCACTACCCAAAAAGGGCCTTTCTCTCGCGTTTTGCCAGTTTTAACTTGGGAATAGAAGTAAAACACCGCGAATACCACAAGAAACGCCTCAACTTTTAATGATGCGATTGCTAACCACAAAATTCCGATAGCTGGAAACAACTTGTGGATACGTCCGCGTTGACCAGGGCAAATATCACCTTTTGCCAGTATTAGGGTCAGGATAAGCAGAGCTACCGTTAAAGCAGGCGCTAGAAGGGTTAAAACAGCGGTAATCATGGTTTGACATTCAAAGTGGTAATTGATGGCGCTGATAATATATCAGGTAACCCTCGAATGCTATTCACATTGAAAAACCACAATTTCTTTGGGCTTTGAAGTCATCAACGTAGGGGTATATAATGCCCGCCTCCAAAACTAGAGGTTAAAATATGTACAACGACGTTTCCCCAATCCATGAGCATAAAAAATACTGGGCCGAGTGCTTCGGTGTGGCTCGTTTTCTGCCAACCAGCAGGAAAGAAATGGATGCCCTTGGTTGGGACAGCTGCGACATCATCATTGTCACTGGTGATGCCTACGTCGATCACCCTAGTTTTGGCATGGCGATCATCGGACGCTTATTAGAAGCGCAAGGCTTTCGTGTCGGCATTATTGCCCAACCAGATTGGAGCAATAAAAACGACTTCATGAAGCTTGGTCAACCGAATCTGTTTTTCGGTATTACTGCAGGTAACATGGACTCGATGATAAACCGCTATACTGCCGATCGTAAGCTACGCCATGATGACGCGTACACGCCGAACAACGAAGGCGGGAAAAGACCCGATCGTGCAACACTTGTTTATTCACAGCGTTGTCGTGAAGCTTATAAAGAGACCCCCATTGTCTTGGGTGGTATCGAAGCAAGTTTGCGCCGAATTGCGCACTATGACTATTGGTCTGATAAAGTGCGCCGCTCTGTGTTATTTGATGCTAAAGCGGATATTTTGCTGTTTGGTAATGCCGAGCGTGCCTTAGTTGAGGTCGCACACCGTCTTGCTGATGGAGAAGCTGTTAGCAACATGACCAATATTCGCGGGACGGCTGTTAACCTTCCAGCAGAACCAGAAAACTATACGATTATTGATTCTTCTCGCATTGAAAAACCGGGGAAAGCGTTCGTGCCTCAAAACCCGTACGAAGTAGAGTCAAATTGCGATACACAAAAGAAAGAGCCTGAAGCTAAGCCGATTACGATTCGCCCTTCTCGTCACGATGCAAAAACAACGGCAGTAAGACTGCCACCGTACGAGAAGCTTAACAACGACCGCATTTTGTACGCGCACGCTAGTCGCGTCATGCACCTTGAAACAAACCCTTATTCAGGTCGTGCTTTGATTCAAAAGCACGGTAATCGTGAGCTATGGGTAAACCAAGCCCCAATCCCACTGTCTACCGAAGAGATGGATTACGTATTCGGTCTACCTTATGCACGTGTACCACATCCTATGTACGGTAAGGCTAAGATCCCTGCCTATGACATGATCAAGACTTCTGTGAACATCATGCGTGGCTGTTTTGGTGGCTGCTCATTCTGTTCGATTACAGAGCACGAAGGCCGCATTATTCAAAACCGTTCGCAGGACTCAATTCTTAACGAACTTGAAGAGATTCGCGATAAAGTTCCAGGCTTCACGGGTACTATTTCTGATCTAGGTGGTCCAACAGCTAACATGTATCGTCTTGGCTGTTCAGATCCAAAAGCAGAAGCCAACTGTCGTCGTCCTTCTTGCGTCTTCCCTGGCATCTGTAACAAGCTCAATACTGACCACAAACACACTATTGACCTTTATCGTGCAGCTCGCAAAGTCAAAGGGGTCAAAAAGGTGATGATTGCATCGGGTGTTCGATACGACTTGGCAATAGAATCACCGGAATATGTGAAAGAGCTTGTTACGCATCACGTCGGTGGTTATTTGAAGATTGCTCCTGAGCATACCGAGAAGAATCCACTCGACTTAATGATGAAACCGGGCATGGGAGCTTACGACCGCTTCAAGGAGATGTTCCAAAAGTACAGTGAAGAGGCTGGTAAAAAACAATACCTCATTCCTTACTTTATCTCTGCGCACCCAGGTACTGAAGATGAAGATATGTTGAACCTCGCGTTGTGGTTGAAAAAGAACAACTACGAATGTGATCAGGTTCAGAACTTCTATCCATCGCCTATGTGTAATGCAACATCAATGTATTACTCAGAGACCAATCCACTCAAGCGTGTGAAGTATAAAAAACGTGAGGATGTACCTGTAGCCAAAGGCGATCGTCAACGTCGACTGCATAAAGCGTTGCTACGTTATCATGACCCAGCAAACTGGCCATTGATCCGAGAAGCATTAACGAGTATGGGTAAACAGTACTTGATTGGTGACAAACCGGGCTGCTTAGTCCCTGCAGAAGATCTAGACGCTAAAACGCCAGCCCAACGAAGAAAGTCAGGTCGACACGGTGCAAACAGATTTGCGACCAAACATACTAAAGGTCAACCAGATATCAGAACTGACGGCCAAAGGAATTCAGGTAAACGTCCGAAACCTAAGAGCAAATCAGGGCAACCATCTGGCAATGGAAAACCAACCAGAAGCCCTAAACGACGACCTCGTTAAGTCTGACGTCAATATAGAAAAGCGCCTCTCAATTTGAGAAGCGCTTTTTTTTATTTTGCGATAAGCCCCTAGAAATGCTAATAAGCCCATGAATTATTGACATTTATAGGTTTGGCACGGTCCATGCTCTGATACTTGAAACACACTCCCCCTTGATAAGGACTGCAAGATGGAACTACTAAGAGCAGAAACCAACAACCACACTTTGAAATTGGAACTTTATGGTGATTTTGATGCTCGAGGAAGCCGCGAAGCACAGCCTCAAATCGATGACATTATCCACAATGACTGGCACCAAGAGATAGAGGTTGACCTAAGTCAAGTCCGCTTTATGGATTCTTCAGGCATCGGTGCTATTGTTTATCTATATAAGCGTCTAGTTGAACGCGAACGCAAAATGCGTTTAGAGAACGTAACGGGACAACCGCTACAAATCATACAGTTGCTTCGAATTGGCCAAGCAATTCCTGTGAACACGCATGCGAGTAACGAATACCTGTAACACATAATTATACTAATTTGTTGGCAAAATAGGTGGTAACTACATGGATGTAAAAACGGGTGTAAAGCTATGCATTACCTGTCTCTCGGCATATCTCCTTTTAGCTTGTACAAGCTACCCCGATGAGGGAACAGGTGGTATTGCCGAGAACTATGCAGGTTCTGATTTTTCACCAGTAATGCCAGATGAACCGTTAGGACCAGAGCATGGTTTGAGATTCGACTGGAAGTTAGCCGCACTGCACCTAGATTCTCTGATTGAAGAAGGGGCACAATGGTGCTTCCCCGCTGCCGTTCTTCAGGCACAAGAAAAACAAAATCGCATCGCAAGAGAGTTAGAGGGCGGCCTATGGATTGACGCTGCTAACGACATCGTCATTCAACGTAAAAAGCTCAATGACTTAGAGCTGCGTCTCGACTACGTATTGAATGAGGCGACATGTGCGCCCCCTCTTAAAGGCAAGGATTTTGATGATCTAATGCAAGTGGTTAAGCGTGTCTACCAACTTCTTAATGTCGATAACCAGTTCGCGTATAACTCTGTCGAAGTTAATCCTAAATACATGGGTCATCTCGCGGAAGCAGCAAACATCCTTAAACAACATCCTACCATTCGCCTTTCCGTTACCGGACACGCCGATGCTACCGGAGGTACCGAATACAATGAAAAGATTGCGAAAGGGCGTGCCCAGCAAGTCAAGCGTTACCTAACTATATTTGGCCTAGCACCTGGACGTATCGAAACACACTCACTTGGTGAAGAACTGCCTCTCTATCAGGGGGACAGCCCAGGAGTTCGACTCACCAACCGAAGAGTCAGCATTGAAGTCATCGCGGATAAAAATAGCAATGCCACTCAAGGAGCGTTGTGATGAACCAAGCTAAAGTAATAGTACTACTATGCGTAACTGTTCTCTTCGCCTTATTTGCACCACTTTCCCTAGCTAACGAGAAGCAGGTACAAGTCGGAGACCTCATTCAAGTCGATTTGCCTGGCGAATCAAGCTTAAATAGGGGATTTCAGGTTGATAAACGCGGTCGAATTACACTACCAGAAGTTGGCCCTGTATTCGTTGCAGGCTATAACGAAGAACAGCTCACCACGGCGGTTAAGGGTGCGCTTGATAAAGTTTTTCGTGACACCTCAAACGTCCAAGTCTATGTATCAGAACGGCAAATACTGATTTCAGTGCAGGGCTATGTTGCCTCTCCCGGAGAATATACGCTTCCCTACAACTCAAATGTCCAAATGGCACTGCACGCCGCTGGCGGACTGCGCTCCGGAGCCCAGTTAAACAAAATGTTGTTAAAGCGTGGCGCAGATAGACAGGAATTCGACTATAAGCGCTTCCTTGACACCGGTGATGACAAAAACCTTCCCGCACTGCAATCTTTGGACACCTTATTTGTCCCAGCTTCCCCTTTAGTCG
The DNA here is from genome assembly GCF_021568915.1 of Vibrio sp. McD22-P3. Lineage (NCBI taxonomy): Bacteria > Pseudomonadati > Pseudomonadota > Gammaproteobacteria > Vibrionales > Vibrionaceae > Vibrio > Vibrio sp. McD22-P3. The sequence continues at coordinate 164,841 of NZ_JAKGTN010000003.1, read as the reverse complement.
GTAATATTGAACAAGAGTTCGATCCGGCTAAACTTGCTGATTCTGGTGATAGTGCAGACTCACGCCAAGCCATTAAAGTATTTGGCGAAGTGAATGCACCCGGCTCTTTCTCCTATAAATCGAATAGCGACCTAGTTGATGTATTGATGCGAGCCGGTGGTGTTACGCGCTATGCGAGCGTGGAACAAATTAGAGTAATCAGCAATAACACCCCTACACTATTCAACCTAAAACGCTATTTAGACAGCGGTGATGTTTCCTTGTTACCTCCTCTACAAGCTGGAGCGACGATTTTTGTACCTAAACAAGAAGAGGAAATTAAATCTGGCTCCAATACTGTGTATGTCATGGGTGAAGTAGCCGCTCCCGGTGCTTTTGAGGGCAAAAAAGGCGCGACCTTTATGGATATCCTTGCCAATGCCGGAGGCCCAACACGATTTGCAGAGTCTAGACAGATTCGCGTAATAAAATCCGATGGCCGGGTAGTCCCTTTTGATATGACGGCGTATACCGAAGGCCTAAAAGGCAGCCAAGCACCAAAAATTGAGCCTGGCGATGCTATCTTTGTACCAGAGAAAACCGATATCAACGAGAAATCGTGGCTTAAAGTGTCCCCAGACCGGGCAGTCAACGTTATCGGTGAAGTGGTTCGTCCTGGTCGAATTGAGTGGTCAGACGAAATGGATCTGATGGACTTACTGGCGCATGTTGGAGGCCCTAGCGGTCGCGCTGACACCTCAAAAATCGAAGTCGCTAACGGCAATAAAATGGTGGTATTTGATCTTGATGCCTTCATAAAACGAGGCGCGCCTCAATCAGAGCTGCCTTACATTTCAGCTGGCGCTATTGTCCGTGTTCATGATTTACCACAAGATCCATCGGATAACAAAGCTCAGTGGGTAAGACAAAGCTCCGATGCCTCCATCTACGTGTTCGGCCAAGTCAATGCTCCGGGCCGTTATCGATTCACGGACGATATGCATTTTCTTGATATTTTATCTGCGGCAGACGGACCAACTAAAGACGCGGACATTCACAACATTCGCGTGACTCACCGAGACAAGCCTTATTCGAAAGTAAGCAAGCTCAATCTCTCGCTTTACTTTGAGACCGGTGATGAGTCCATTATTCCACTGGTTAAGCGCGGAGATACGATTTATGTCCCAGAGAAAAACCGTAACTGGTTAGATACGCCTAAAGAGAAAACCATTCGCATATTAGGTGCTGTCAATAACCCCGGACGATACGTGTTTAACGACAATATGACAATTCTTGACGTTTTAGCAGAGGCAGGAGGACCAAGTGATAGAGCTTATGTAGAGAAGATTAGCGTCGTCAACATGTCTTGCTGCCAAGGACAAGCAAGAACCTTTGATCTGGTGGAGTTCAGTAAAACTGCTGATATCAAAATGTTACCCGTGATTCGCGCAGGCGATACTATTTATATCCCGGACCGCCGTAATAGCTTTGCAGAACAAGCTCGACTGGGCTTAACCGATATCTTCAGGATCGTCTCGACGATCGCTGTAATAGAAGCGCTATAATGTCTATTCCCGCGACTCATGCTGAAATTGAAGAGCTTTATCTCAATGCAGAATTGAAGCAATGCCGCTCAATCAGTATTACAGCCTGCAACAGCCAAGAAGGCACCTCTTCGATAGCGCAAGCTTTGACTGAGCGCTACCTTCTTGCTGGTCATAAAACACTGTTGGTCGACCTCAATCTATACCACCCAAGTCTGATGAGCATAGAACTGTCTGATGTTCCCTCTCTTTCATCAGAACTCACGCCGAAGAACAGCCACTGGGTGCAAGATAAAAACTCCCCAAAAGTGTTTCTTGGGGTATCCGCACCTAGCGATCCACGAACTCGTTTGTTGTATAAGGACCCAACCAACTTAAGGCAACAAGTTGCGGAATGGCTAACTCAATACGATCGAGTTGTTATTGATACTTCACCTATCCTAAACGTTAATCAAAACAACATCCCAGCGCACTGTGTCGCTAACGCATGTGATGGTACTTATTTGGTTGTGCTAAGCGGGGTCACGCTCACCAACCAAGTAGCCGATGCAGTTCAGGCATTACAAGAAGGTACCCACACCCACTTATTGGGAACCGTACTTAACTACCGGGATCAACCTTCACTAGCAAGTGAGATTTGCCGCGAGATTGATCGTCTGGGTTGGTTACCTTCCAAAATAACATCGTGGGCTAAGAAGAAAGTGATCAGCAATAGATTCCTGTCGTTGCCTATTTGACACTCTTTTGCGCAAATTCTTTATATTCAGCGCGTTAGACAGTAATTTACTAAAAATCGTCGTTATTTGTACTATCCTTTAATCAGCAGTGATATTAAACAAGGAAGTAAATATGACACCGAAAGTGCTCCTTATTGAAGACTCTTCTTCACTCGCAGTACTTTATAAACAGTTTTTGCAGAACGAGCCCTACGAATTATTGCATGTGGCTACCGGCGCGGAAGCAAAGCGTCTGTTAGAACGAACCTTGCCTTCATTGATAATCCTAGATCTGCAATTGCCCGATATGCAGGGAGACGAGATCCTTGAATGGATGGAAGAAAAAAACCTGCAGATTCCGGTTATCGTCGCTACCGCACATGGCAGTGTAGATACTGCCGTCAAGCTTATTCAAAAAGGCGCGAAAGACTTCCTTGAAAAACCAATTCGAGCTGACCGCTTAAAAACGTCCGTCAACATTCATCTAAAGCAAGTTCAATTGGAAACTATGCTCGATGATATTCAACAGCAGATGGAACGTGAACGATTTCATGATTTTATTGGCGCCAGTATTCCCATGCAAGGTGTATACAAAATTATCGATGCAGTAGCGGATACCAACGCCAGCGTGTTTATTATTGGTGAAAGTGGCACCGGTAAAGAGGTTTGCGCCAACGCCATTCACAACGAAAGCGAACGTCGAGAGCAGCCTTTTATTGCCATAAACTGTGGCGCTATTCCTAAAGATTTAATGGAAAGCGAAGTTTTTGGACATGTCAAAGGCGCATTTACAGGGGCGACAACGGATCGTAAGGGCGCTGCGTCACTTGCACACGGCGGTACTTTGTTCCTGGACGAATTGTGCGAAATGGACTTAGAAATGCAGAAGAAACTTCTGCGCTTTTTGCAAACTGGCACGTTTACACCACTAGGTGCAACCAAAGAACAAAAAGTAGATGTTCGCATTATTTGCGCGACGAACCGTGACCCATTAGCTGAAGTAAAAGAAGGTCGTTTCCGTGAAGACCTTTATTATCGCGTGCATGTAGTTCCAATTCATATGCCGCCACTGCGTGAGCGAGACCGTGACATCGTCACTCTGGCAGAACACTTCTTGAAAGGTTACGCGAAGCAAGATAAACGCCGTTTTGAATCCATTTCCAAAGAAGCACAGCGTTATCTCAAACGATATGACTGGCCTGGGAACGTTCGACAGTTGCAAAACGTAATACGTAACATTGTGGTTCTTAACGATGACAAATCTTTGGGCGTTAATCATCTGCCCGCCGAAATGGTCCAAACAAGACCAGCAACAGTTGTTCGTCCTAGCACCCCACAAAGTCTGCTCTCAGTGGTACAACATCCAACGCCAGAAAACACCGTTGACCACAATATGGTAGAGACGGTCCAAATGGCCGCCGTGCAACCTCAGCCTGACAGTGATACTGAGCCTAGAACACCTAACATTCGTCCTATGTGGCAGGTTGAGCGAGAAACCATACAGCAGGCTATCGATTTTTGTGATGGCAATGTGCTCAATGCGGCCGTGCTTCTAGAATTAAGCCCATCCACTGTCTACCGAAAAAACAAGCTTGGGAGGCAGAAGACAGTGCCTCGTAGCAAGCGGGTTTGGCTACTGTTAGACAGTAGTACTTTTGGCGGTATAGAGACGCACGTCCTTGAGCTAGCAAAAGGCTTGATTGCCTTTAAGCAAAACGTAAAAGTTGTATTTTTAACGTCGCATAAACCTACGCCGCCACTCATTGCGCAGCTTCAAACCGCTAATATTGATACCACTATATTGGATGTCGACTATCCGCATCACTCTATTTGGCTGAGGCTAAACAAAGCCATTGACAAAGCGGCTTCGCAAAACCAAAAACCCACTGTTATTCATGCACATGGCTACAAAGCGAACATACTACTTCGCTTATCTCGCCTTTGCGGTGCGACATCTGCAATTAACATAGTATCGACTTTTCATGCTGGTGAAACACCGATCGGAAAAGTTCGCTGGTACGACGCTGTAGATCGAGTCAGTGCCATAGTCAGTCATAAGCGGATTTGTGTAAGTCGCGCGATCCAAGGCAAAGTTCCTTATTCTAGTGTACTGGTCAATAACTTTGTCCCACAAACTGAGTTTCTTGAATCCACAAATCAAAACGTAGCGTTCGTAGGGCGATTAAGTCCAGAAAAAGGCCCTGACACTTTTCTAGATATCGCAAATCGGTTTCCTCGCAATGCCTTTCATGTTTATGGCTCTGGTGATATGGAGCTAGAGTTAAAACAACAAAATTCACCTAACGTCACTTTCCATGGCCACCAAAAAGAGATGGCCCGTGTATGGCCTGACATCGATGTATTACTCATCACCTCGAAGTATGAAGGGCTGCCCATGGCTGCGTTAGAGGCGATGTCTCGTGGCATTCCACTTATTAGCTTTAAACTGGGCGAACTGCCTAGCATGATAGACTCGGGGATCAATGGATGGATCGTTGACAGTAACCAGGAGATGTATGACGCGCTAAAGCACTGGTTTTCACTCTCCCCCGCTGAAAAAGCGCAAGTAAAGCTTAACGCGCAACAAACGATAGAACAGAACTACTCCACCAAAGTCATCATTCCCCAAGTACTCTCCATTTATGGTTTTGGCGACGCCGTAACCCAGTAACACCTATCATTAAGCTGTCATTGTGATTCCTATATTGAGAATTCCATTATCAAGTACAACCGCACCTGAAGAGTTTCATCCTTAACTATTTGTAATATAAGGAGTTAGTAACGTGGCATCTTACTTGCTCTAAACATATCTATTACGCAAATTGATGGGCTATCCCTCGAGATAGTTATTCATCTCAATCAGGCCTTAGATATGACCAAACAATGCCAAAAACATATTGTAGTCTTCGATGCTTATTCCACTAAAGACAACGATACTTTAGCGTTGCACTCTTTGCTGCGTCAGCTCGGTAATGAAAGTGTGCAGATAAGCGTCTTAGCCGCGAAAGCCAGTCATTGGACACGACTGAAAGACTACGAAATCCCGTTGCAGATATACTCACTCCCTTTCCCTATTGACTCTAAAGAGCGGTTATCAATTACTGATTGGTTCAAAAGCTTCTGCCAGCTTTGTTACTGTCTCTACTTCTTAACAACACTCCCAAAGGTGCATGTGATGCTATCGTTTTCTCAGCCTCAAATGGCCCTCCCAGTCTACCGGTTGAGAGTGTGTTGGGGCTATGCGCTCGTTCACTTGGTTTATTCAAAACTCTATGACTCTGCCACAAACCTGTGGTGCCTAACAAAAGCCACGAAAGTTTTCTACCTAGCTGGTACTGAAGAATTAAACAGACATCTGCGACAACAAAACAACACGTTGAAAGATGAAAACTGGCAAAGCTTCCAAAGTGGTATCACAATCGCTGATTGGCCAACCGTAAGAAAAACCGCAGACTCGAGAATTTTCTGGGCAGGAGACCTTAATCAAGATCATATCGAGCACCTCTTAACTGCGGTGGCACAAGTTCCTCGGCCTATTGACGGAGATATCTGTTACTACTCTCGATCATTACTGAAATCAGCTGATAAAAGCACCTCTATCCCCCGCCCAATTAAAGGGCTACATTGGTATCAGGGCTGGCGAAATATCGATGAAATAAGACAGCAATGCAGTATTTTTGTATCAACTGCGCCTGATGAATCGGCTAACCTGTTAATTTTAGAAGCGATGGCTGCGGGCATGTGCCCTATTATTCCGAGGGACAATGGATATTGGGGTCGAGTGTTATCAGACGGTTACAGCTGTCTGAAATATAATGGCAATGAACCCAGTTCTCTCGCAAAAGTTCTCCACCATTGTTACAAAGACCCCTTCTCAAGGGATGAGATTGCCGTCGAAGCGATGAAGGTTGCTCAGTGTTACGATGCTGAGAAGAGTTATCGCCCAATCACTACTTACGTACTCGCTACATGCAATTCCATTCTTGAGTTGGAGCTTAGTCATGACTAGCGTCGATGCGCACGATTCCAATTGGAATGGGCTAGATATCGTTGTAAGCAAGGTATGGCGATGAATACCGCCACTCCTTCTTCTAACCACTCTAAACATACACTACTGAGTGTTACGTTGTGCGCTCTGGTAGGCCTTATATGGGCATTGGTACCCCACCCTATTGTGGGTCTGGCTATCGGACTAATTCCAATCGCTATATTGGTTGTTTTGAGTCAGACCTTTTGGTTGGTAACGCTATTTATCGTATTTTCTTTTTTCCGAATTCATGAAGTTTTTCCCGCACTCTATCCATTGAAAATTCCGTTAATGCTCTCGGCTGCCGCCCTGTCCGCGTTACTTTGGCATACCTTAATTAGTGGAAAAATACAGCTTTACTGGCATCCGGTTTACCGATGGCTATTTATATTTTGGGGGATTGTCATTATAGGAGTCGTGTTTGCCGCGAATAGAAGCGTTGCCATCGCGATGTTTAGTGGCACTTACGTCAAAATAATTATCATGACATTGGCCGTGTCATGGTTGATTACCTCTCCCAAAGAGCTATCACGTTTTTCATTTCTGATTGTTATTTCGGGACTTGTTGTAGGTTGTGTTGCACTCTATAACTCCGTTAATGGTATTGGTTTAGTCGAAGGCTCAAGGGTCACTATTGGTCGAAGTTTCGGCTCTATGCTTGGCGACCCAAATGATCTTGCCTTAGTGCTGCTGTTTCCTCTTGCATTTACTGTCGCCACTATGACGACGAAAGGAATCGGGTGGTCATTTCGAGCCCTATCGCTCCTAACTTCTGCGGTTCTGTTTTTTGCAATTGTCGCAACTCAAAGCCGAGGAGGATTGTTAGGGTCACTTGCGGTGCTAGGGTTCTACGCTTGGCGCATCATTCCATCAAAGACTCTATTTGCCTTTTTAGGTGTTATCGGTGCTATTGCGCTCTACTCATTAGCTGGCATATCCGGACGAGCCTCTGGAGGAGCTGCGGAAGAAGGCATTGATGAATCTGCAATGGGCAGGATCTATGCGTGGGAAGCTGCCTATAAAATGGCACTAGACAACCCTGTCTTAGGTGTTGGACTGGATAACTTTTACTATAACTATTTCTTCTACAGTCCTCATTGGGATGGATTAAACCACGCTGTTCACAGTACTTGGTTTGGTGTGTTAGCCGAGACTGGCTTTATTGGGCTTATTGTTTTCTTACTTTTCATTTATCAGCTTTTGAAGTGTGCTAGGCAAACGCTCACTTTCATAGATGGTAGAGCGGATATCCCACCTTATCTGCGCTCAATGGCACTGGCGGTATACAGTGGCCTTATAGGCACCTTTGTATCCGGTACTTTTCTCACTCAAGGCTTCGTATGGCCGATTTATATTCTCGCTGCACTGACCATCGCAGTGTCACAAATTGCTTCGCAATTTGAGAAGTGCGAAAGCCCAGAACATAAGTAGACGACAACCCTTTGATTAATATAACTATAATTATTGGCGCATTTCTTGATACCCCTTCTAGTATCCTAAAATCTACGACTCAGAATAATGAGAAGGAATGTCAAAATGAATACTACTTCGTCATTCGATTTCAAAAATTGGCTTCGGTCTCATCCAAATCCCAAAATGAGAAACCTTTTTGTCATTTTGAAAAGAGCGCGTGCGACAGGCATTCCCACGCCATCGTTTTATAACAAAGCGCTCTATGCGTTATTAACTATTTTGCGAAATGGAATCGAAACACTATCTCGACTACTTGTATACACGCCTGCATTTAAAGGGCGCGTATCGAAATGTGGTCACTCACTCTATCTTTACAGCGGATTGCCACTTGTCACTGGTCCCCTGAAAATTGCATTAGGCAATGACTGCCGAGTGTCAGGACACACCACTTTTAGCGCTCGAACTACACCTCACCCTAACCCTGCAATACATCCAGAACTTATCGTCGGTAGCAATGTTGATATAGGTTGGCAGGTCACTATCGCTGTTGCCGAAAAAGTTGAAATTCAAGACAACGTGAGAATCGCGGGACGTTGTCAATTATTTGGTTACTCAGGACATCCGCTCAATGCACGCCAAAGAGCAGAAGGTGCACCCGATGAAGATCATCGCATTGGAAGCATTGTCCTAGAGCAAGACGTTTGGCTAGCGACAGGAGTAACCGTGCAAACTGGCGTGACAATTGGACAGGGAACCATCGTCGCTGCAGGTAGCGTCGTGACTAACGATTTACCCGCCAATGTTATCGCCGCTGGATGCCCAGCGAAAGTCGTTAGACATATCGATCAGACGATATAGCGTTAATTGGCCGTTACTGAATAACAAGGATTATGTTATGAGAGATTTGATTGTATTCGGAGAAGACTACGGTGCCTTGCCTTCTAGCACTCAGCATCTCGTCAAGCGCCTTGCCAGTCAGCGGAAAGTACTCTGGATAAATTCCATTGGTTTACGTCAACCCAAGTTTACTAAACACGATGCGGTCCGAGCACTAAACAAGCTACTCCGACGTGATAAGTCCAAACAACTGAAACTCGAATCCGAGCCAGTACCAGAGACTATTACTATTGTAAACCTGATGACGATTCCAGCGCCTCGTTCAACATGGTCTAGAAAGCTGGCAGCAGCCTTGATGGAGTCACAGTTGGTTCCCGTTATTAAAAGACTAAAACTCAACAATCCCATTATTTGGAGTTCATTACCCACCGCTGCTGACGTCTGCCAACGATTAGGTAATCTACCTATTGTCTACTACTGCGGTGACGATTTTGGAGCGCTCGCAGGAGTTGATCATGACACGGTATTGCAGCATGAACGTCATTTGGTTCAAGAGGCTGATATGGTCATTACGGCAAGCGAAAAGCTTCTGAGAAAATTCCCGGAAAGGAAAACTCGCTTGCTAACTCATGGTGTGGATTGTCAGCGCTTCTCCCAGCCTACCAAGCGCGCCAATGACTTACCAAACAGAGGACGTCCAATTGCTGGCTTCTATGGCAGTCTTTCTAGTTGGCTAGATTATGATCTCCTTAATCAGGTGATAAGTGCCATGCCGCATTGGGATTTCGTATTTATTGGTCAACTCGAACTAGAACAGTTTCCAATTGTACAGGCCGACAACGTCTTTTATCTGGGACCCAAGCCTCATGCGCAACTCGCATGTTACAGCCAGCACTGGACCGTCAGTTTGCTGCCATTCGTCTTAAACGCACAAATTAGTGCGTGCAACCCTCTTAAGCTGAAAGAGTATTTAGCCGCAAGAAGACCGGTTATTACTACCGAATTTCCGGCACTTAAGCCCTACCGTGAACATGTCATCGTGATTCAAAATGTTGGCGAAATGATAAAAGCGCTTGAGTCAGCGGCAAAGCAATCGACTAAGCTTCCTGAAGGTCTAGTCGACAGCGAGAGCTGGGAACAAAGAACTCAAGTACTAGAGCGCTATTTGGAGGCCTTATGAGTGAGCTAAAGCTGAGGCTTTTAGCTATCTTAACGGCAGCGTGGAGGCGTCGTTATGCGATAGCAATGCCAATCTTGATCATGCCGTTTGTCGCTTATGCTATTGGCGTCTTGACTCCTCTGAAATATAAATCGCATACCAGCATGCTGATTCAAGAAACCGCCAAAATGAATCCGTTCCTTGAAGATATTGCCGTCTCGACCATGCTCAAAGATCGTCTGTCAGCACTTAAAACTCTCCTCAACAGCCGACACGTGCTGTTGTCAGTTGCAAGTGACCTAAGCCTTATTAATGACTCCATGACCGCATCTCAAAAAGATCAAATTATCGCTGAGCTTTCTGCCAACCTAACCGTTACTCAATTAGGCAAAGACTTCATAAAAATTGAACACTCCTCATCCTCACCAGAGGGCATGAAGGCGCTGCTAGAATCAGTAAGTGTTCACTTTGTCGAAGAACTTTTGGCACCTGAACGCTCATCGATCAGAGATTCCAGTGAATTTCTGACTATCCATATTAAGAAACGCAAACAAGAGCTAGAAAACGCCGAACAAGCGTTAGCCGATTATTACAACCAACACTCTTCAGCGACACCTGAAATGCAAAATGAGAATCTGAGCCGACTAGCCTCGCTTAAGCAAACTTTGGCGGAAAAACAAGCTGAGCTATCTGGCGTAGAACAAAGCCTAGGCTCGCTTGATCAGCAACTCTCCAAAACCAACCCGATAGTCGGCAAATTGGAAGAACAGATCATTGAAACTCGAAGCGCGTTAACCTTACTTAAAGCAAAATACACTGATACCCACAGTGCCGTGCAGGCCAAACTTAGAGAACTTAGTAGGCTAGAGAAAGAGCGCAACCAATTACTTCAGTCTGAGCAACCCGAACTCAACAGCGACCAACTGTGGGATATTGCCAGTGTGACTTCAGTTAGCGATGTAGGCGATATTCAGCCACTTCTAATTACCCAGCTTCACAGCCTCCAACTTGTTCGAGGTCGGTACGAATCACTCAAGCAAGAGACTAATAGCTTGCAGTCTATGATTGATGAGCTCACCGTCAACGCCCAAAGTTACGGTAGTAATGCCAAACAATTATTGAAGCTACAACGTGATGTCAGTCTTAAAAGACAACTCTACGATGAACTAGTGGAACGTTACGAAATGGCACAATTGACCGGTTCACTAGGTGTGTTTGAGCAAAATAAACGAGTCAAAATCATCGATCTCCCTTATACACCCAGTTCACCAACGAATTTCACGCCAACCGTATTTGCGGCTGTTGGTGTTATCGCTGGTCTTGTTCTGGGCATAGGTATGGCAATTGTTCTTGAGCTCTTTGATACAACTATACGCCGTAGGGATCAACTCACTCAAATATCCGGTGTGCCTTTGATTACTGCGATTCCTAAGATTACCGCCGAATGATATTCAGAATGAATGTCATATCAGGAAAGCCATATGTTTTGAGCTTAACTACATGTTTTTATTTACTTACTAACTTGGCACAACCCGTGCAACGTTAGATTAACAATGCAACGCCTATGCAAGGAGCAAATTATGGCAAGCTCACCCCTTATTCCAAAACACAACTCTGGTAGCACATACAAGGTCGTACACGTTGTTCAACACCTCGCTCCTGGAGGACTTGAAACAATGGTTCTTGAACTGTTTAAACAAGCGAAAGAAGATGAAAGAGTATTCATCATCAGTTTGGAAGGGGAGCTTGAACAAGCAATTAAACATTGGCCACAACTTATCAAATATCGCTCACATCTGTTCTTTCTCGGCAAAAAGCCCGGTTCCCAAATTACTCTGCTTCGAGTGATGTATCGACTACTTAAGGTACTAAAGCCTCAAGTTGTCCACACTCATCATATTGGCCCTCTAATCTATGGTGGCATTGCAGCGAGACTCAACCGAGTCCCAGCACGAATTCATACCGAGCACGATATGTGGCACTTAACCGATGCAAAACGTCAAAAGGTAGAAAATCTCGCACTCAAGGTGGTTAACCCGATCTTAGTGGCTGATGCGCAAAAAGTTCAGCAGCAGCTTTCTCAGCTATTCCCTTATACCACGCCGACTGTAATTAAAAATGGAGTGGACTGTAACCGATTCGTACCTGCGAATCAGGCTGGAGCAAGGCGTATCCTTGGTTTGCCAGCCAAAGTTACCCTCATTGGCACCGCTGGTCGTTTAGAACCTGTTAAAGCACAAGCGACTTTGATCAAATCCATTGCACGACTTTCGAACGATATCCACCTCGCTATTGCAGGTATAGGTTCCCTTGAGCAAGAGCTCAAAGACCTTGCCAAAGCTTTGAAAGTTGAGGACAGGGTTCACTTTCTTGGATTAGTAAACGATATGCCTTCGTTTTACCAATCGCTTGATCTGTTCTGTCTCCCTTCAGTGTGTGAGGGATTTCCACTTTCGCCCCTTGAAGCACAAGCGTGCAACGTTCCAGTTGTGGTTACGGATGTTGGTGCGGCAAAGGAAACTCTATGCCCTTTATCTGGTGTGACAACGAAATCGAACCGAGTGTTTTCATTGGTGCAAGCTTTAGAGAACGCATTAAAAACACGTCACCTATTCTGTCCACGAGACTTTGTTGTCGAGAATAATGATGTACGTTCAATGAGCGAAGCCTATCGAAATCTTGTGTTCAAGGCTTAACTCTTGGCTAGTCAAGATTAATTATAGAAAGGACATAATATGGAAGTAGTATTAATTGGAATATTCATTCTAAGCGCATTTTTCATAGTGTATCACCATGCTGGATATCCAGTGATTCTCCGCTGGTGGGCTAATCGACATCCAATAATCACAAGTGGTGCAATACCAAGAGGCTATCGTTGCGTTCGTAGAGATCGTGTACTACCGACGGTTACCATTATCATACCTGCCTATAATGAAGAGCAGTGGATAGCGGATAAAGTCAGAAATTGCGCATCGTTAGACTATCCAAGAGATAAGCTGAAAATTGTGATTATTGATGACGGCAGTGAAGACAGCACTCTTAATATCGCTGAGTCAACAATACAAGAGGCCATATGCGCGGATACCCATTTTGAAATTATCAATCAGCAAGATAATACTGGGAAAGTTGCGATCCTTAACCGATACATTCCGAAAGTCGACAGTGATATTACTTGCATTTCAGATGTTTCAGCAATTATCTCCGTAGATGCCCTTCTAATTGCCAGTGAGTTCTTCAAAGATCAGAACATCGGTGTCGTAAACTCAACCTATCAGCTGCTTCATGCCGGTCAAACCGGAGAGTCAGACTACTGGCAATACCAAAACAACATCAAATATCGTGAATCCACTATGGGGTCTACGATTGGTGCACATGGAGCGCTGTATTTCATACGTACACCGCTATTTGAATTGTTACCGGACAATACAATCAACGATGACTTCATCATTCCGATGAGGATTGTTCGCCATCACTATCAAGCCGCATACGCACCTAATATGAATGCCATCGAGCAAGAACCCACTGAATCAGTCCAAGACTTTCGGCGACGATTACGTATCTCAGCGGGCAACATGCAACAGGTAATCATGTTGTTTGATCTATTCTCGCCGCAATATGGCCGGACTGCATTTACCTTTTTCTCGGGCAAAGGACTACGCCTATTTACACCATACTTAATGATTACATGCTTGATTTCGTCACTTTGGTTGGCGCAAACAAACGCTATCTTCTTGGTACTGTTTTATTCGCAGGTAGCCGTTTACGTTATTGCCGCAATAGCGAACTACTGCCCACCTCTTCAAAAACTGCGACTCATTCGTTTAATCACATACTTAATCGTTGGCCACACTGCTAACTTGATTGGTGGGCTTCGTTACTTATTTGGACTTGAAAATGGAAAATGGCAGCGTCTCGCGCGCTAGGAGGATAATTATGACTAACTATGAAAGACGCTCAATTCACTTCTCAAAACGAATTTTCGATATTGTAGGTGCTAGTGTTGGCATGATCATCCTTGCAATCACTTTTCTACCTGTAGCGCTAGCAATTAAATTTACCTCGAGAGGACCCATATTTTATAAGCAGCTCAGAGTAGGGAAATGGACTCCTGAAAGAATGGATTTCATTTATGTACTCAAGTATCGTTCAATGTATGTGGATGCCGAATCCCATTCAGGCGCAACATGGGCGACAGAAGACGATCCGCGAATCACACCTGTAGGCCGCTTTCTTCGCAAAACCCGACTTGATGAACTCCCGCAGTTTATTAATGTACTCAAAGGCGATATGTCGCTCATAGGGCCAAGACCAGAACGCCCTGACTTCTATAACAAGCTTGAGAATGACATTCCATTCTTTGTAGAACGAACTTACGACGTCCTGCCCGGTATCACTGGACTAGCACAAGTTAATCAAGGTTATGATACGTGCATTGAAGATGTGAGAAGTAAGGTTGGTTACGACCACAGTTATGCCTTGTCACTGTCGTCATTTAAGACTTGGCTGTCCACTGACATTCATATTGTCTTTAGAACTCTAAAAATCATGGTTGATGGACGCGGCAGGTAAGTCTGAGACAAAAAAAGTCCGGCCTATTGGCTGGACTTTTTCGCGGTAAAGATAAAAGTCAGCCCTAGGAGGATAAAACCGATCCCGGACAACTTCACCCAACTAAATGTCTCATTTAGCCACGGTAAAGTCACTGCTAGCAAGTAGACAATCACATAGCTCAAACTAAGCAAAGGATACGCAACCCCAAGGGGTAAGTGCTTTAAAGCCATTACCCAACACGCCATAGACAGTGCATAGCATCCTAGGCCGATGCCAACACCAAATAAAGCTGACCACACATGTACTAGCAGCTCAAGCAATTGATCCTGTTCAAACAAAACAACAATGCTGTCCCATTGCGATGCAATCCCTCCCATTCCCCATTTCATAGAGAGCTGAGCAGTAGATATTAGCAGGACACTCACTAGTGCAATTGGCAAGCCGGTTTTAAGATCTTTCGCTACCATCAACCAGCTCCTCCAATAATCCCAACGCCGATCATTATGCACATTACACCAAGCCATTGCTTGGGCAGAATGACTTCACCAAAGGCAAATTTAGAAACCAATAACATGATAACGAAATTAACGCTTAGTAACGGGTAAGCAACTGATACGTCCCACTGACTCAGTACACCCAACCAAGTTAAGGCACTGGTTCCCAAGAAGACAATTCCAAGAAGCATAGGAAAGCTCAATAGCTTCCCTACTGCGGACAGCTGCGGGTTTTCTTCAAAATACATAGCTGCTCGCTTTTGCCAATATTGGCTAAGCGAGCTTGCGACGACTGAAAGTACAAACAGCAGTACTGTCATTACTGGGCATCTTTTTGATTAAAGATCAGCGCATGATAACGGCCACGATCAACGTGATCATCTGGTTCAGGGAAACCTTCTGGCAACGGCGGTAGGTCTCTAAAGTGTAAGAGCACTGGACCCGTCAACTGTTTCTCTTTGATAAAGTCATCTAACTGATTCCACTCAATGTAGCGATGCTTCGAGTCATCATATTTCAGACCATAATCCACTTCGCCCATTGCCTTGGTAAGATAAACATCGCTGCGCTTCAAGTACCAGTTCAATGCTGACATCGTATCCGGGTAGTCAGCGATAAGAACCATATCATCGGTGACTTTTGGTGCTAGCTGCTCCATGAAACGCGCTGGCATTTTTGAATCAATCGTCGTGTTTGGAACAACGGTAGAGAACAGCGCGAAAAGAGCCAAAGGCGATACCATATACGCAACAAACTTGTGTTCGAACGCTTTGGCTTTTGCTGCATAGAAAGCACAGCTAGCCCAAAATCCTAGTATGAACAACGCAATCCAAGGACGATAAGATTCAGACTCATCCAAAGGTAGCTTACCCATAAAGAACATCACCATTAATGTAATAGCAACCGTTGCAAAGAATAAACCATTAATAATCGAACCTATTGTTAGGCCTTTCGCTTTAGTGTTATAGGCTTTGATAATGCCATGGGTCAATAGAATCGCAATTGGAGCCATGCAAGGTAAGATATACGTCGCCAGTTTTCCACTTGCATAGGAGAACAACAAAAATGGCATTACCGCCCAGAGAATAGAGTAGCGAATAAGTGGCTTTGAAAACTCACCCTTTAACTGAACAAGAGCAGACGGAGCCCAAAATACCCAAGGTAGAGTTCCTAAGAATAGGAACGGTACATAATACCATATCGGCGCAGCGTGCTGCGCATCTTCAGCA
The DNA here is from genome assembly GCF_021568915.1 of Vibrio sp. McD22-P3. NCBI lineage: Bacteria > Pseudomonadati > Pseudomonadota > Gammaproteobacteria > Vibrionales > Vibrionaceae > Vibrio > Vibrio sp. McD22-P3. The sequence continues at coordinate 148,892 of NZ_JAKGTN010000003.1, read as the reverse complement.
GAGAAACGATGGATATGCTCTTCCCAGAAGAAGTAATTCCAATAATCTGGTTCAGCTGCATGTATAGCTAGAGACCATGGCAAACAAGTGATAAGCGCAACAAACATCACCCACCAGCCCCATCTTAATATCTCTAGGAACTGCTTTTGTATAATCATGTAAGGTATAACGACAATAACCGGTAACGCTAGCGCTAAAAAGCCTTTCGTCAAAACAGCACAACCACAGAAGAACCCTGCTAAGCCATAGTGTAACCATCGCTGTTTCGTAGAGGTCGCTTCCGTTGCAAAATAGAAGGCTGCATAACAAGCAGTAAGCCAGAATGCCAACATGCCATCGAGTACGCTATAAGTACCGATTGCTGCCACCATAAACATGCTAAGAAACACACCTGCGGTTAGCCAACCTTGACGGCGATCTGTCATTCTGCCAACGAGAGAAACTAAAAATAGTGCAGAACCAAACATAGCAAGTGCCGACGCAATTCTCACAGCAAAATTGGTGTCACCAAAAATAACTTGTGCAATGGCGTTAAACCAATAACCCATGATCGGCTTTTCGAAGTAACGTAAGTCGTTAAAGGTAGGAACTATCCAGTTACCGGAAGCCACCATCTCGCGAGAGATCTCTCCGTAGCGTAGCTCATCTGGTGACCACAGTGGGCGCAGATCAAGCGGTAGTATGTATAACGCAATAAAGAAAAGCGGTATCCACACCGCCCAGTTAATTCGTGATTGTTGCATTCTTCATCCAATTGAATAAAAGCCCATGACATCATGGGCTTATACTAGTTTCAAATCTACATGCAGCGACATTTAAGGCGTAAAAGCGACTACAATCCCATGCGTTCTACAAATGACGCTTGGTGTGTTAGCCACCCTTCTCGCCCTTCCATTTCGATGTTTTTTATTGCATCACTTGGAAGTGGCGATTCTGCCCCTTCAAGCAGATCTATCATGGGTACGAATTCTATATTCTGTTGCTTAGCTCTGACAATCAAATCTTCAAACATTTCAGCACAAACAATACCTTCTACTTCCGCGTGGATTGTATAAACATTCAAACCATCGCGCTTAATAAGCTTAAGAATAGCATCATTGTAGTTGCTGTTGTCGACACCATCTTGCCCGACAAGCTCGTCATAGGTAGGCAAGGTCACTGGGATTTGAGGTGCCATTCCTTCGCCTGGAGAAAAGATAGAATCGCCGCGGCAATCGCTATTGTACTTAAATGGGAAAGCATCTTTCTCAATAAGCGTTTGATCAGTACAGCGCCAGCCAGCTACTGCACTACAAGGCAGATCTCTACCAGTAATATCCTTCAGCATGTTATAGCCTTTGGAAATCTCACTACGCAGCTCTTCCGGTGACATGGTATCGGTTTTCATCTGCCACTTGTGGTGGTCCCAAGCATGCAAACCAATTTCATGACCAGCTTTATCAGCCGCCTCAATAATTGGACGAAGTTTTTTGCCAATCACAGGACCTGGCCAGATAGTGCCACGAATTAAAATATCGTAACCGTAAAGACTAGCGGCCTTAGAGCGAAGCATCTTCTTCAGAAATGCGGGACGCAAAAGGCGCCATATATGGCGCCCCATGTTATCAGGTCCAACAGTAAAGAAGAATGAAGCCTTCACTCCGTGCTTCTCGAAAATTTCGAGTAGCTTAGGTACACCAAGTTTGGTGCCTCTAAAAGTGTCTACATCGATACGAAGACCGACTTTAGTGACTTCATTCTGTTCCATTACTTCTCTTCTGCTACTGCACCTTTAAGGAAGAAATCTAGAGTCTCTTCGATTGTGTCGTTCATGTGAACTTTTGGTTCCCAATCAAGCAGCTTCTTCGCGTTTGCGATGCTTGGTTTACGGTGTTGAACGTCTTGGTAGCCGTCACCGTAGAACGCTTTGCTTTCTACTAGGTTGTAGCCAGCAAATGGAGGGAACTGATCACGCAGTGGGTGGTTCTCAAACTTCTCAACCAATGTCTCAGCAAGCTCTTTGATGCTCGCTTCGTTTTCTGGTGCACCGATGTTGATGATTTGACCGTCACACAGACCTTCTTTGTTCTCGATGATGCGGAATAGCGCTTCAATCGCTTCAGAGATGTCAGTGAAACAACGCTTCTGTTCACCACCGTCGATAAGCTTGATCGGCGTACCTTCAACTAGGTTTAGGATAAGTTGAGTGATCGCGCGGCTAGAACCGATACGTGCAGAGTTCAAGCTATCTAGACGTGGGCCCATCCAGTTGAACGGACGGAATAGCGTGAACTTAAGGCCATCTTTCTTACCGTAAGCCCAGATAACACGGTCAAGTAGCTGCTTAGATACTGAGTAGATCCAACGCTGACGGTTAATAGGACCAACGATCAGTGGTGAAGTATCTTCGTTGAACTCAGGATCCGTCGACATACCGTAAACTTCAGAAGTCGATGGGAAGATAATGCGCTTGTTGTACTTCACACACGCACGAACGATCTTCAGGTTCTCTTCAAAGTCGAGTTCGAATACGCGAAGTGGGTTACGCGTGTATTCGATTGGTGTTGCGATAGCCACTAGTGGAAGAATGATGTCACACTTCTTAACGTGGTACTCGATCCACTCGTTGTGGATAGTGATATCACCTTCAACGAAGTGGAAATCTGGGTGGCTTAGGTGCTCTTCGATTTGATTCGAGTTCATGTCCATTGCATAAACTTCGTAACCACCGTCGTCTAGAAGACGCTTAGTTAGGTGAGTACCGATGAAGCCGTTAGCACCGAGGATAAGTACTTTTTGACGCTTCTTAGCGTTAATAAGTGCACTTGCTTGAGGACCAAAGCGCATGCCTTCAACAAGGTGAAGCTCAGCAGCTAGCTGCTCACCACCTAGGTATAGACCGTTTTCTGCTTCACCAGATTTAACAATCAGTGAACCTTGAGCACAAGCGATCGTTAATGGTGTAGTAGAAACGATAGTACCAGGAGTTACATCAAATGTTTTGTCGCTTGCTTCCGCGCTCCAAATAGTCAGCTTACGCTCACCAAGGAAAGTGAATGCGCCTGGGAACGGTTCTGTTACCGCGCGAACTAGGTTAAATACGGTACGAGAATCGTTAGACCATTTAATCTCACCGTCAGCAGGAGTACGACGGCCAAAGTAAGTTGCTTTGCTCTCGTCCTGAGCCGTTGTTTTGAATGAACCATCTACGATAGTTGGAAGCACTTTGCTCAGTAGATCGCTAGATGCTGTGTTCATACGCTTATGAAGCGTTTCTGCCGTATCAGCGTCAGTGATAGCAATTTTTTCTTGACCAACGATATCGCCAGCATCCGCTTTCTGAACCATTTGGTGCAGCGTTACACCAGTTTCAGTTTCGCCGTTAACTAATGCCCAGTTGATTGGTGCACGACCGCGGTATGTTGGAAGCAAAGAGCCATGTAGGTTGAAACCACCTTTAGGAGCGATATCTAGCACTTCTTGGCTGATCATATTGCGATAGTAGAAAGAGAACAGTGCATCTGGCTTCATCGCACGGATTTTCTCAACCCATAGTGGGTGGTTCACGTCTTCAGGTGCGTAAACTGGAATACCGTTCTTTGCTGCAAGTTTCGCTACAGAGTCAAAAAACACGTTCTCGTTGCTGTCATCAACATGAGTAAATACTGCTTCGATTTCTACACCCGCGTCTAGCAAGCTACGAATACCAGTACAACCGATATTGTGGTAGGCAAACACTACTACTTTCATGGAATATTCCTCTAAATACAAATCTTATTCTTTATTTTTTAATTCGTCGCTTTCACGTGCATTTTTAGTGGCTTCACCGACTAAAACATCTTGCACGTAAAAACGTGGGCGCGCTCTTACATCAGAGTAAATACGACCAATGTACTCACCAAGTAAGCCTAGACCCACAAACTGTGCACCAACAAATACAAATAGGATAGCAAACAAAGTAAACAGGCCATCACCTGCCCACTCAGAACCAAACATAATGCGCATCAACATAAGGATGACGCCAAACGCGATACCTGCCGCAGCGATACCACCACCAACAATGCTCAACAGGCGTAATGGCGCTGTTGTCATACTGGTGATCAAGTCAAACATTAGGCTAATAAGCTTCATAAAGCTATATTTCGACTCACCATCAGCACGCTCATCATGATGCACATCGATCTCAGTGGTGTGGCGAGAGAAGCCATTCGCTAGCACAGGAATAAACGTGCTGCGCTCGTGACACTCAAGCATTGCGTCAACAACATGTCGGCGGTACGCACGAAGCATACAACCATAATCATTCATCTCTACGCCAGTAGAACGTTTCACTAGCTTGTTGATAAGCTTTGATGGGTAACGACGAAGTGCACTATCTTGACGATTCTTACGAACTGTCCCCACAGAATCGAACCCTTCTTCAGCTTTTGCTACAAGGTTAGGGATTTCTTCTGGTGGATTCTGAAGGTCTGCATCAAGTGTGATGATCAAATCACCACGTACTTGCTCAAAGCCAGCCATAATAGCGTTATGTTGGCCATAGTTACGATTCAAGATAACGCCAACAACATGGCTCCCTTCTTTCGCTGATGCTTCTTCAATGATTTCCGCGCTGCGATCACGACTTCCATCGTCCACAAGAATGAGCTCGTAATCTTTACCTAGGCTATCACTCGCCTTGGTCGTACGGTCAATGAGTTCTTGTAGACAGTTTTCTTCGTTGTATACCGGAATAACGATAGAGACAAAGTTGATTGCTTGATTGTGTTTCATGGTTTACCCAATTATTTCTGAAACGGCGCTAACTACACGTTCAACATCATCCTGAGTCATATCAGGAAATAGCGGTAGTGAGCAGATTTGATTACTGTTACGTTCTGTATTCTGTAAATCAGGGTTAATCGCCCCGAACAATTCCGCGTAGTTTTCGCGGTAATATTTTTGTGTATGGCAGGCTTTGAAGTGAATACCTGCTCCGATACCTTTTTCTTTTAGTGCGGCAATTAGATCGTCGCGCGTTAGGCCTGCAACCGCAGGATCTACTCTAACGATCATTAGGTGCCAACAGTGTTTATGTTCATGAGAAGCCAAGCCTAGTGGCGTGACACCTTTGATAGACGCCAACTGACTGCGATAAGAGAGCGCTAACTGCGTACGTTTTTCGGTAATTTCTGCAATTCGATCCATTTGTCCAAGCGCTAACACTGCACAGATATCTGGCATATTGTATTTAAAGCCAGGCTCCACGACTTCTGCTTGAGGCGCTCGTCCTTGAGTTTCACGATCAAAAGCATCAACGCCCAGACCATGGAATTTTAAACGACGCACTTTGTCAGCTAATTCAGCATCATGCGTGGTAAGTACACCACCTTCTGCCGTCGTCACGTTTTTGATTGCGTGAGTAGAGAATAGGCATGTACCACGATTGCCCACTGGCTTGCCTTTGTACTCGGTACCTAAAGCATGAGCCGCATCCTCAATCACAGGGATATTGTGCTTCTCACCTAACTGGTAAATAGGGTCAAGATCAAGCGATGCCCCAGCATAATGCACCGGGATGATAAGCTTCGTCTTGCTAGTGATCAGTGATTCAATTTTCTCAGCATCCGTCATCAAGGTGTCAGCATCAACATCTACGAATACTGGTTTTGCTCCAACAAGCGTAATCATATTGACGGTAGAAACCCAAGTAAGTGATGGAGTGATAACTTCATCTCCAGGACCGATACCTAAAGCCAACAATACTAGATGCATACCTGCAGTCGCGCTACTAAGAGCAACGGCATGTGGAGCACCAGTGTGTTCAGACACTTTATTTTCTAACTCTGCATTTTTGGGACCCGTGGTGATCCACCCGGAACGAAGGACATCGACCACGGCTTGGATGTCTTGCTCATCTACAGCAGGTCTACATAAAGGGAGAAAAGGCTGGCTCATTTTTTAAACTCACAGTTAAATCGTGTACTCTGACACGAAGAAGGACAACAAAGTTTACTAGGGCGTTCAAAGAATTAAAAGGGTCGATGCGTTTTAGCAATACAAAACATTGACCTTTAGAACATAATTACCGCAAATATAACCCACACCTATGTGTGTATCGGCAAATTAACAATAATATTTACTAAAGTGCCACTTATCGATAAATATTCTTGTCCTAACAGTGAAAATCCTATGATTTATCTAATCAGCATAGCACTCAGGGCACTAAGTCAGTTTTATGTAAATTTAGCTGACTCTTGTTTCACACTTTCTAAGCTAAGCTAAGAAAACACGCTATTCTGCCACATTTAATGGCTCGCCAATGTAATCATTTGTATGTGCTCTGTTTGTGTCTATCATGGTGAGAAGGTAGAATCAGCGTCCACTTTTTTGAGTCAGGTATGATCGTGAACCTCAATAACAGTCCTGTGACACAACATCAGTTTCAAGGACACGATTTTCATTTGAAGCGAGATGACTTGCTACATAGTCATTTCAACGGCAATAAGGCGAGGAAGTTCGCTGAGTTGCTTGAAACAGATTTGACGAACGTTACTCAACTCATTGGTTGGGGCTCCGCTCAAGCAAACTCCTTAACCTCTTTGGCTGCGCTGGCTAAAATAAAAGGTATAAAGCTCAAGTATTTTGTTGATCACAAACCAGAATGGTTAGACCAAAACCCTAATGGTAACTACAGGGCAGCTAAAGAGCTTGGTGCAGAGATAGTCTCCCTCAAAGAGCTACTAGGTCCCAACGCACTGCATCCGCATGCCTATATACAAGCCAACTTCGCCAATTCTACTGACAGCTATATCGTACCAGAGGGGGGACGCTTTCAATCAGCCCGTCAAGGTATCGTGCAGTTAGCAGAGGAAATTCTAAGTTGGTCGAGGTTTGAAAAAAACAAGCAGATTAAAGTGGCATTACCTTCAGGAACTGGAACGACAGCTCTGTATTTGGCACAAGTTCTCGCCCCCCAAGGTATTGAGGTTCTTACTTGCCCTTGTGTGGGCGGTAAAGATTACTTAATACAACAGTTTGACGAGCTTGGTAACTTTTCTTATTACCCGACCATTCTTGAGCTCGAAAACAAACATCACTTTGGCAAGCTGTATTTAGAAGATTATGAGATCTGGCGGTTACTACAAGCTGAAACCCACGTAGAGTTTGATCTACTTTACGACCCAATGATGTGGCGTTGCCTACTACCTTGGTTAAGTGATAACCCAGATGTTTCTCTATTGTACATTCACCAAGGTGGCATACTGGGTAATGAGACCATGCTACCCCGCTATCGCAGAAAATACGACGCACCAAAAAATGAGTGGTAGTTCAGCCTCAATGCGGTGCAACATGAAACAAAAAGAGGAGCTACAGCTCCTCATTTTTGTTTCTAAGAAGGCTCCGCTCTATCATTGATGCGAAGAGTACGACTCTAAATAAAGCTTTGCTTTCTGTTGAGCCTGCTGTAACTCGTCCGCGTTTAACTTGAGCGCTAAATCATCACGGAGCTTTTCCGCCGTCGCATAACCATTAGTAGATGCAACAGAGGCCCAAGCATAAGCTTCTACATTATTGAGCTCTACGCCCTCTCCTAATGAATACTTATAAGCCAAATTTCGCTGCCCATAAGCGTATCCGTTCTCAGCAGCCTTTCGATACCACTTTACTGCTTCAAGATCATCACGCTCGACGCCCAGCCCTTTAGCATACATTACGCCCAAACTATTCTGTGCTACATCAAAGTTGCGTTCAGCAGCTAATTGATAATACTCTACTGCCTTACTATTACTCTTGGGAACACCGCGTCCCCATTTGTACATACCAGCCAAATAATACTGGGCTTGAACACTACCTTTTTGAGACGCTTTTTCGAACCATGACGCCGCTTCTTTGGCATCGTAATTTACACCATGACCGTTGTCGTACATCATGCCTAGCTTGTACATGGCGGATTCGCTGCCTTGTTTGGCCGCTTTGTGATACCACTCCACCGCTTTGGCGTCATTTTCTTTGACACCATTGCCGTCAGCATAGCGGTCACCCAACTCTATTTGAGCAAATAGATCGCCTTGCTTGGCACCTTGCTCAACTTTTTTTACGCTCACTGTTGACCAATCTTTTACAAACGCAAGGCTTCCTGCACTAAAACACAGACCACATAGGGAAACCGCTAACAGTGTTTTTCGCATTGTTTATTCCTATCCTTAAAGACGTCGTCAAATTCTGCCATATGATTAATAATCTTCTGACTAATTAAAACAGAATTAGCGATACTCTGACAAAGAATTTCGTATTAGTCACAAAAATGTTGTGGGTTGAACGCAAACTAAGCACAAATATATCGTTTGCCTTTTCAAGTCCCGCCCTATTTGAGCCTACAAGGCTCAGCCTTGCAATCGTTTACAGAAATCCCTCGTTTTACCCTAGTAAGTTTTGTACACTCAGAAAAGATTTTTAATTGGTCAAATTAGATAAAGAACGGAGTAGTTATGGTCTCTAAATGGGCGAAACGATTCATTCAGATGGCGGAACTGGTTGGTTCCTGGAGTAAAGACCCATCGACGCAAGTTGGTGCCGTTATTACCAAAAATAATCGAATCGTTTCTGTCGGCTTTAATGGGTATCCCCATGGCATTTCTGATAGTGCAGAAGTCGATGAACGAGAAACCAAATATCTCAAAACTCTGCATGCTGAAGAGAACGCAATTTTATTTGCAAAGAGAGATTTAGACGGCTGTGAGATCTGGGTTACCCATTTCCCATGCCCTAATTGCGCTGCAAAGATTATTCAAACTGGTATTTCGGTCGTGCACTGTCCGCAACAAACGGAAGACTTTCTGTCTCGTTGGGGTGAAAAAATTTCACTGAGCCAAGACATGTTTGAGCAAGCAGGTGTTCATGTAAATTGGCTACCTTTAGAACAACTAGATTAGAAATCATAGCAGTCCGAGTGCTTATCTTTTAGTTTAGAACTTGCCACCTTATTCTTAACTAAAGAGCTAATTACTCTACACGCAATGAACTGATAGCCTAGGGAAACCGTAAGCCAAATTGCAAATAATGAATACAATGAGGCTTAACATGAACATCGTCAAACTTTCACTATTTGCTTCTGCAGCAACGTTCCTAGCTGGCTGTGGAAGCGACTCTCACGACTCAACCCCTACTTCTCAACTTCGTGTAACGCATGCTAGTGCTGATGCACCGCAGGTTTCAATATTACTTGACGGAGCTATCGCCAGCGGACTTTCTGAAGTGGATTATCAACAAGGCAGCGGGCTAATTACTGTAGATGCGGGCAATCACGACCTCATCGTCAGAGGTTTATTGGCAGGAGATACGACCGCGGATGTCATCACTGCTAATGCTGTCAATTTTGCACCAGACATGCAGTATGACGTTTTTGCGGTAAATAACGTTAACGCAATCGAGCCTGTGATTTTGTCACGTTCGACAAGCGGTCCAGATGCTCAATCCGTGCGATTGGACGTATTACATGGTCATCCGGGAGTTGGTGGCGTCGATATTCACCTGACGACAGACCCAAGTATTAGTGCCAGCACTATCGCTGTTTCAGACCTTACTTTCAAAGAAGACGAATCTCAGCTCCCAGTTACATTACCTGCGGGTGATTATCGCATTAGAATTACGCTGGCTGGAAAGAGTACTGATGCAGATGTAGTTTACGACAGTGGAACCCTGACATTAGACGGTGGCAGCGATCTAATGGTTACCGCTGTGCCAAATGTCAGTGGAGGAATAGTATCACCTGTTAATTTGCTGGTTGCTGACGGTTCCGCTGTCAGCGTGTTGCGTAGCACAGGAGAAAAAGCAACGGTGCGAGTAGGTCATGCCGTTGCCGACCTCGGTGACGTCGACGTTCGAGCATCAGGTAACGTAGTGACAGGATTAAATGTTATTGGTTTTGAAAAAATCAAAAGCCTTGATTTGGCCGCTTCGTCGTATGACTTAACCGTCACCCCTACTGGAGCAACTACACCAGAAGCAATTCAAGCTCCAGGAACATTATTTTCTGCTGGCTCGGAAACGACAATTTTTGCCGTGGGACGTTTTTCGGATCAATCTATTGAACCTGTGGTGATCGAAGATGATCTCAGAAGTGTGGCCTCCTACGCAAAACTACGTGTATTACACGCAAATCCAGTTGCAGGCACCGTTGATATTCACGCAGCAGTAGCAGGCACCGGATTCTCTGCGAACACCGTTGTTTTGGAAGGCGTCAACTTTAAAGATACCGCTGTACTAGAGGTCAATGCTGGAACCTATGATTTTGCCGTCGCAGCCGCTGGAACGACAAACGTACTCTTGTCTGCTTCTGGAATCACACTAGCTAATGGTAACGTCGCGACAGCGTTCGCAACTGAAAACTCAATTGCCCTCAATGTCGACAAATAACTAAAAGTTCGCTTCTAACCAAAGTCCGCAATGATCATTTAGCGGGCTTTTTGCTCAGACTCACCACTAATTCTCTTCCCATATATGTTTTAGTCCACTACAATCCGCGATCTTATAATTTGAGCCAATAGTAAGTCCTTAAATGACCAATTTTCTTGTTACCGTTTTCAAGCGTGCCATAAGCACTTCTGCCTTAATCTCTCTAGGTCTAAGTTCAGCGAACGCCATCGAGCTACCTCTATTTAAGAAGGAAGCAGAAGAGCGTGGATATACTCTACCCGAAGCGGTTGGACTTAGCTTGGGGTATATGAATGTGTCTCAAAACATTAATATAGATTCCATTCAGTTTGAAAACCTAAAGGTATTAGGGTTTCCGATTGCTTCTAAAGATCTCTCGATTGAAACCGAAGGAGGCTACCAAGATACCAGCGTATTAACATTGAAAGCAGATGCCTGGCTGCTTCCCTTTCTTAACGTATACGTTATCGGAGGGAAGCTAAACGGTTACTCGGAAACAACGATAAAATCGATCTCTTATAAGGGCCTCAACCTATCCAATGAAGATATTCCTTTTCGGCTCGACTTAGATGGATATTTATACGGGACAGGCACTGTGATTGCCGGGGGTTATGAGAATATTTTCGCTCTAGTGGATGCTAGCTATACGAAAACCAAGCTTACTGTGATTGATGGAGAAATCGACTCCATTGTCGTCTCACCACGTATCGGTTACGATTTTTCCAGAAATACAGATCTCAAACTACGAGCTTGGGTTGGCGCTCAATATCAAAATATAGAACAAACTCTTACAGGAAACATTAAGGACTTACCGTTCGCGGGAGACCTTCCAAATTGGTTGATTAACGACGGTGCAAAATTCAGGGTCGAACAAACGCTGGCAAATAACTGGAACACTCTCGTCGGTGCTCAATACGAATTTACACCCAACTTAGTGTTAATAAGTGAAATGGGTTTGGGGCAACGTAAAAGCTTTTTTGTTACTTTGGATGCGAGATTCTAGCTACCGAGATTGCTAAAGAGAAATCTAACGCATCGATTTAATTAGATAATAATGGAATTTGCATCTAATTTGAGCTTATGTTCGCTTTGAATAGATTCATTCCTGCGCAGGAATGACATTGCTTCTTCGCTAGGGTCGCTTCAGGTGATTGATTACCTACGAAAGCTGGGGGCTTGTTGCAACGGAACTGAATGCGCGCTTTAAGTAGATCCCTGCCTGCGCAGGGATGAACACCTTTTTGGCTTTGGCCTTGTCTTTGCGCCGATTATGTCGCTTTTTTCTTTGTTAGTTCTAGTAATACCGGTAGTAAAACCAAACTAAATACCAAGATGCAGCTAAGTGCGATGGTTAGCACTAAGCCAATAGAATGCATCCCTCTATGTTCTGCGACGATTAGCGCTCCAAACGTGGCGAGTGTCGTTAGGCAACTAATCAAGGACGCTTTAGGTGTAGAGGTTTTAAAGAAAGCATCGATGTTTCTAACGGCTCTAAAACGCTTAACGATGTGAATACCATTATCGACTCCCAATCCAAATATCAAAGGGATGACAATAATATTGGCCATGTTCATTGATAGATTAAACCAATGCATCATGCCTAAAGTGGTGATTGCAGCTAGGCCAAGCGGAATAAAGATCAAAATAACATCACGCTTCTTGTCTACTGTCCAAATCAAAATCAGTGCAATACCAAATACCGACATCAAGATGGCGGCTTGAAACGCTTGGACAATAATGCTTCCAACTTCTTGCTCTGCTACTGCACGTCCTGTTGCATTAGAAGCGATTTTTTTCACCTGGGAGATAAACTGTTCTAATTCATGAACATTTGTCATATCTCCCTTGGGAGTAACGGCAACCAACCACTCTCCACTATTAGCAATGTAGCGTTGTTGAAGTGATTTTGGTAACTGACTGACTGTCGGAGCGACAAGCTTAGTTTCTCGATTATTAGCAAGTGATGAAAGGTTTTCAAAGAGGTCCATTGTCACTTTCTGGGTGTCAATATTTGTAGGTAATTTCTCAGCATCAACCCAATGTTTTGACAATGCAGACTGTCTAAATTCGGCATAATCCATTGGTTCGTCGACTGACTGAGCATTTATAGCATTGTTTAGTTGTGAGTATCGCTGTTCGATATTATTAGGTATAAAATCACTCGCAATTGTTACGTCTTGAACGCTCGTCTGATTCAATAGCCTTTTTTTCCACTGCTGAGCTTCTTGCTGATCCTTTGCTATAGCATACAATTGGTAACTCGAACCAAGACCGTGTTGCTGAAGTGCATTTAAGCCCGCCACCGACTCGGAATTAGGGTTTTTAAGAACCAATGTCGAGAAATCGAATTTAAATTGTGTTGCACCATACCCCATACCGACAGCAAGAAGGCATGAAGCTGCGACTACCAGCTTTTTGTTTTCATTCAGTTTTTTTCCTAACCATACAAATCGGTGAGTATCCACTTGGTGCTTCACGGTTGGATACCCAAACAAAGTGAAGAACAACGGTATAATGATAAACGTGGCGGCTAGACCTAAAATCATACCCAACGCAGATATAATGCCCAATTCACCTAAACCAGTGTAACTAGTAGGATAGAAGCTTAAGAACCCTAGGGCCGAAGATAAAGCACACAGTGTAAGCGGTCTAATGGAATGGGCTGCTGCCTCTTTCAAACTTGTCACATTACTATCACCTCTCGTTCTCAGTTCATGAATATGCAAACAGAGGTGAATGGAAAAATCGACGGCTAAACCGATAAACATAACCATAAATACGATGGATATCGTATTGTAAGAACCAACAACAAATAGACCTGCCGCAAATGTCCATACTAAGCCGACTAGTACTGTTACGTAACAAGCAAGAATGACACGTAGAGAGCGAATGCCAATAGCGAGTATTAGAACCAAACCTAACAAAGACGCAGATCCAGCAATAGTAATACTGTTGTTCGCATCGGCGATTTCATCAAAGTCTAAGGCTGCTTGGCCAGTAATTTGGACTTTGATGTCATTCGGTAAATTCTGAGATTCGATAACACGGTGAATAGTTTCTATTATCGCCCTATTGGGCTCTTTTACTGTCTCGTCAGGCTGAGCCACTATCGTAATAGCAAACGCTTTAGGTAGCTCTATGTTAGTTTTTAATAATTGTTGCCAATCCACTACTTTGCTATCAATCGCTGACAGCAGAGGTCCAAGGGATGCTTTATCTTGCTTATCGAGGGAGCCAAAGTATTGGTTAATGTTATGTGCTCTTGCTGCTTGAGCTGCGGGGGCAATTTCATCCTGTGCTGTCTCTAATAAACGTTGAAATTCTGTATCTGAAAAGAAGCCCAGCGAGTATTGTTCAAACCAAGACAGTGAGCTTGGCGCGAATACGTCTTTAAACAAAGCCTCTTTTGCTAAGGCGTCCGATAAATCGTCAACATGCTGCTTTAACTGCGGGTCGCTAATACTAGTAATAAGCAATACGACATTCCCAGTATCAGGGAACGTGCGATCTAATGTTGCTAAGTTCTCAACCCATTGCCCCTCTTGTTTTACTAGAGTAGACAAATCCGCGTTCATTTTAAAATGTTGTTGACCATACCAAGCACAAAGGGCGGTCAGAGAAAGGACGAGAAAAAGTGTTAGTTTAGGAAAGCGAAGAATATGAGAGATAAATCGGTTCACGGTAAGATTTGAGGCAAACGTTAGTTAAAGCAATGATAGCCTAAAATCGCTAAACGTTGGTTAACTTCCTGTCAGACCCGACTAATAAAAAAAGGAGGCAGACGCCTCCTTTTTGTAATATTCATCACATGAAGTGATTATTCCTGATCAATCATCCACTTGCGGAATTCTTTACGTTCTTCTTTTGAGGCCTTAAGGTACCAAGCTTTCAGCTGCTCGACATTTTCTGCTTTTGTCGGTTCAGCTTTTACTGTAGTTTTCGGAACGTTATTATTTACAGCAGTAACATCCTTAGAAGTTGCTACCGCAGCTGTTGTCACTATGGTTGCTGTAGCAGCTTGTTCCGCCTTAGTCATTTGACCATTATCGAAGACAATACCTCTTTCAGCATTGTGTGCTGCAATCAGCTCATCCATTTTCATATAAGGTAAGAAACCGCTTTGTGCTTGAAGTTTCTCTTGGGAATAGGAAAGGGTACTGCCGTCTTGTGTGATGCGCCAGGCAGGTTGATCTGTTCTAAATGCGGCTTTTGCCTCTTGCTCACTTCTGGCAACCGGATGATTGATTTTTACTTCATCACCAGAAACATTGAATGTGATAACGTAAGGAGCAGAAGTATATACACTTGCACTGCCTCCCTTACCCACCTTTTTATCCATTCTAACGACGACTTGGTTTTCTCCGGGTACCAGCTCGTTTTCCCCGATTCTATTATCCGCTTCCTGACCATTAATGAAAAAAACTGAGACACCTTTCAACGGAATGAGTGTCGCTGCACTGACTGAAAATGAATAGCAAAGAGCAACTAACGCGACCACCATACTTTTTTTCACAGACCCTACTCCCTTACAAAATACAATTGGGCTATGGCTTTAGAATGCCACAGATTTTTGTACTAAAATAGCCATATTTAAGAATAATTGGCCATAAAATGTTGATTCCCCGCATAAAAAAGAGCCACCGTTAGGTGGCTCTTTCAATATATAAGATCTTAGTTTCAGCTATTAGAATTCAGCTTTAACACCAACTGCGAAACCTGTACCATTTTGCTTGATGTCTGGGGCAGCTGTAGTACCTAGGTTCGAGTAACCATCGTTACCACCAACTTCAGCATAAACAGTCGCACCTGGAGCTACAAGATAACCAGCGTTAACAAACCAGTTAGTTTGTGTATCCCATGTGCCGTTAGCAGTACCATCAGATAGGTCTTCATCATACTTAGATTGGCTCACACCTGCTGCGATGATAATTTGATTGATAGTGTAGTCTGCAGCAAACGCGTAAGTTTGACGTGTAAGTGACTCATCACCAGTAGGATCTAGCTTCATGTTGTAGTAACCTAGTTCTAGGTTTAGATTTTCAACACCAGCCCAACGACCTTCTACTGCGTAAAGAGTTTCTTTACCTTCAAGTTTAGTTTCTGAACCACCTAGACGTGCATCATCTCCAGAGAAATCTGCATTGCCGTAGAAACCTGTAAAGTCAAAATCAGCTACACGTACACCAACTTTACCATCGAACATGTAACCGTCTTTACCAAGACTTGCGTTGCCGTTTTTGTCTTGCTTATACGCTAAAGCACCATAAAACATGCCTTTATCAAGGTCGTAACGAACCGACTCGTCAGCTCCAAATGGAGAACCTTTAGAGAAGAAAGAGTTCACACCAAATTGGTAATCTGAGCCAATACCTGCATCATCTAGGACTGAGTCAAGACGACCAACGATCAAAGAACCAGCTGCTTGAGAATAAACACCTACGTAAGTGTTACCAGCTTCAACTGTTTTGCTTGTGCCTTTAGTTACACTGTCGTTTGCGCCATCAAATTCCCAATATGCACCAAACTGAAGGTCATCGTTGATTGCGTAGCGAGTATCAAAACCAAAGTCTGCGTCTTGAATCTGCTGTTGGAATTCAGCGCCATCAGTCACATCTTTCAAGTAAACGACTTCAATGTCACCTTTTAGGTTAACAGTAACTTTGTTTTCGTTATAGATTTCGATACCTGCTTGCGCAGAACCCGCTGCTAGTACAGCTAGAGCTACTAGAGTTTTTTTCATGATAATCCACTGCCTTTTCTTAGATGGGAATTCCTTTTCGGTTCCCTTTTTTAATATATGTGACGTCTAAACCTTCCTTCAGAACGACAACCTTTTGTCCTTTGGTTGATTCAGCGTCTTTAAATCTCGAAACCAAGAATGCAAAAGTTATCAGACAATGTCAAACACTCTAAACGAAATAAATAAATATATGTAAAACCAAACAAATCAATGAGTTACAAATTTATTAGTGATGTATCGCAAATTTTTTGAACACCTTTCAATTGCAACTCCAGTCTTGTTTTTAGGTAACATTCATAAATATAATTCTATAAATAGTGCATATTACAAACTCTTAATAGAATTTTATTCGTTACAAGTGGGTTTTTTGGCGTTTTATATTTTTTATCATGCGAAAAATATAACCTAGTATGAAAGTTCACTTATTTTTTGTGACTTTGATCTAAATACCCACACTAGATGCGACTGTTTTTGAACATATTTTTCACTAGCTAAAGTGTGCTACACTCGCTCGTCGTCAATTTAGGGCTGTTTATGCTTACCAGTAAAATCCAACAATCCATTCGCCAGAGTTATCAAAACCTTCAGAATCAACTAGAAAACTTTGTTCCGCGTCGAGCTCAGAACTATCTTGTTTCAGAGATCGCTAAAACACTTTGCGGCCAGTATCACAAATCAACTCGTATGATTGTTGCAGAAGCAGGTACTGGGATTGGAAAAAGTCTGTCTTATTTAATGGCAGCTATACCTGTTGCCGTTCAAAATAATCGTAAGGTGGTTATTTCTACCGCAACAGTTGCCTTGCAAGAACAGTTACTTGATAAGGATTTGCCACTGTTCCGACGTATTACCGATCAAAACTTCTCTTTTATTATTGCTAAAGGAAGACAGCGTTATTGCTGCGCCGAGAAATTGGCCGTGGCATGCGGTGCCGATGGTGGTCAAATGGCCATGTTTGAAAGTAAGCCTAAAAAATCTGATATCGAACAGCTTCAACTCATGTACGAGAGGCTAGCTCAAGGTAAATGGGACGGAGACAGAGACTCCTGGCCGAAGCCCATTGATGATGTCATTTGGCAGACGATAGTCAGTGAGAAGCACAGCTGCAATAACAGTTTACCAGCTCACCGAGGATGCCCTTTCGCTAAAGCGCGATCTGAACTGGATAAAAATGATGTCATTATTGCCAACCATAGCTTGGTAATGGCGGACGCAGACCTTGGCGGCGGCGTCATCCTCCCAGATCCCGAAAATACCATTTTTATCTTCGATGAGGCTCACCATCTACCGCACGTAGCTCGAGACCATGCATCCGCTGCGGCTACTTTAAAGGGTGCCACCTCTTGGTTAGAAAGATTGAATCAGTCTGCGAGTAAGTTCTCTGGTTTAGCTGACGAGAAGCGGGTTGGTCGCTTTCGCAACGAACTACAGGATTCCATACAGCAGCTCATCCCTCTATTAAATGAGGTCAATTCTTATTGCTCTGGTCTTCCATTTGAAGAAGACAGTTGTCGTTTCGAGAATGGCGAGTTACCCAGCTGGCTAGAAGAGCAGTCTAAAGCACTCAAACAGTTTTCTCAAAAAGGCGCACAAGCATCGGCGAAAATTGCTGACCTCATTTCAGAAAGACTCAAAGACGGAGAGGTTTCAGCCAAACTAGCCGAGCCCGCTTTAGCCGAATTGGGTTTCTATATTCAGCGATTTGATAATCTAGCCGCGGTATGGCGACTCATGGCCGAGCCTAAAAAAGAGAAAGGTGCACCATTGGCACGCTGGGTAGAAAAAAGCAAAGAGCGTGAGGGTGACTACGTAATCAGTGTCGCGCCCCTTGAGGTAGGCTGGCAATTAGATCAGCAGTTATGGTCTCGATGTGTAGGCGCCGTCCTTGTTTCAGCGACGATGCGTGCACTCAATTCCTTCGCTTTTTTCTGTAACCAAGCAGGTATCAGTCAGAAATCTGAAGATGGCGTCCAATTTTTAGCTTTAGCGTCACCTTTTAATTATGCAGAACAAGCAGAGCTTATTGTGCCCCAAATGCGTAATGAACCGCAGGCCCCTCAGTTTACTGAAGAGTTGACTGAAAAGCTGTTCGACTTTATTCAGGACGGCAAAAGTAATTTAGTGCTGTTTTCCTCTTATTGGCAAATGAATAAAGTTGCCGATGAGGTGCGATCGAAATTCGCTCTAAAAGGTTGGCATCTGCAGATTCAAGGCGAGAAGTCACGTACAGAAATTCTAAATAAACATAAAACACTGACTCAATGTCAAAAAACCAGTGTGCTTTTTGGAACAGGAAGCTTTTCCGAAGGGCTAGACTTACCAGGGGAGCTACTAGAGAACTTGATTATCACTAAAATACCTTTTGCGGTGCCGACTTCTCCCATCGAGCAAGCACACGCCGAATATATAGAGAGCAAAGGTGGCAATCCGTTTCTTCAGATTACAGTTCCAGAGGCGAGTAAAAAACTGATACAATCTGCAGGCCGTTTGCTACGTAAAGAAAGAGACTGTGGAACTCTCTATATTCTCGATAGGCGAATCGTCACAAAAAGGTATGGCAAGTCTCTGCTCGATTCCCTACCCCCTTTTAAAAGAACAATAGAATACTAAGGTCTCAAATCTCGATGGAATTTATCGAACCTAGCATGTTGGTTATTTTGGCGCTTGTCGCCTTTGCTGCAGGCTTTATTGACGCGGTCGCAGGCGGCGGCGGAATGCTAACGGTACCTGCACTGCTATCGCTAGGGCTTCCTCCACACATAGCACTCGGTACTAACAAGCTAGCAGCTACGTTTGCCTCATCTACCGCAGCGTTTACCTACTATCGCAAAAGGTTATTTAGCCCTGAATGCTGGTATCGAGCTTTTATTGCGACACTCATCGGCGCGACTATTGGTACTCTCGTTGTTGATATGATCAGCACCGAATGGTTAGAAAAGATCCTACCTCTTATTATTCTTGCCGCAGCGCTCTACACGGTTTTTCAAAAAGCACCTCAAGGCGATGAACAGAACAAGGTCCATGTAGGCTGTCCAAAGTTTAATCGAAAGCAGTACTTACAAGGACTGTCTTTAGGCTTTTACGACGGTGTTGCGGGTCCTGGTACTGGTGCATTCTGGACAGTCAGTTCAATGGCTTTATACAGGCTGAACATTTTATTCGCTTCCGGTCTCTCAAAAGCTATGAACTTCACCAGTAACTTTACCTCACTGATAACGTTCGCGGTGTTGGGCCATATTAATTGGGTCTTGGGCTTAACCATGGGGCTGTGCTTAATGGCTGGCGCTTATATCGGCGCGCATTCCGCTATTCGATTTGGTGCCAAGTTCATTCGACCTATCTTTGTTACCGTGGTAAGCATTCTGGCCATCAAACTAGCGTATGATGCTTGGTTATAATTTGATAGAAGAGAAAGGGGAGCTGCAATGAAATTGTCAGAAGTTAAAGCTCGACTAAAGCAACTCCATCAAGATGCTCAAGAATTTGATTTTCGAAATCGTGGTCATAAAAAGCCACTGTTTGATGAACACCTTTTCTCCACTTCCAACATACTGCTTCAACCTTGCGTTATAGAAGCCGAGCGAACCTTAGATAAAATCATCGCATTGAGTAAACAAGGTATTAGCACCTCTTCTTCAGAAATTTGGGTGACAAAGTTTACCGAGCAGCTTGAAGCGATTGAGCGAGTCTTGCTCATTGCTAATACACCCACTGATACTGCTTTAGAAAGCAAATCCCTTGAACAACTGAGGGCTGACCTTAGACAACATCAAGTTTGGGAACAAAAGTTGTGCACTCTTGTGAGGCAACAAGAACAGTGTTTGACAGATGATCAAACTACCAAACTACAACTTATCTCGACCGAACAACGTTTACAACGCTGCCGCAATGCTATGAATGCGATTCAGCACACCATCAATCAAAAGATGAGGTTTCTATAATGTCTTCTGAATCTGGGCTCGATAACGCACCTGAAGAAATCAAACTTGCCGTTGATCTTATCTTTCTACTGGAAAGTAATGAGGTTGATCCTAAAGTGGCACTCAAGGCGCTAGAAATCGTGAAAAGCGATCTATTAAGAAAAGTGGAGAACTCTTAGGCCAAAATCTCTACCCAAACTTCATAAGCCGAAAAAAAAGCCTTCTAATAAGAAGGCTTTTTGGTATTTCTTTACGCTGTTGCTTGTTCAACTAACTTTTCAGCGTCATCTAATCGTTTATTCTCACCAAAACCGCGAAGACCGACAACATGAACATGTTCGTGATCTTTGAACACTTTACGCACCAATTTGTACGTCGTCCCTTTTTCTGGGCTGATGTTCTCCGGTGCAGCAATGAGTAGCTGCATCCCTTGGCGGTCACAAAGTTCAAATAATGTCGCAATGGATTTAGCATCAAGACGCGCAGCCTCATCCAGGAACAGTAAACGACAAGGCAAGATATCTTTGCTACGTAAACGACGCGATTCTTCTTCCCAGCTTTGCACTACCATTAACAGAATTGACTGACCTGTACCGATAGCTTCACCTGTCGATAGTGCGCCCGACTCTGCCTGTAACCAGCCATCAGAACCACGGTTAACCTCGACACTGAGCTCAAGATAGTTTCTATAGTCTAGTAGCTCTTCACCCAATACTTGCGGAGAGCGTTGCCCCATATCGATATGTGGGTTAACACGCTGGAACAACTTGGCCATCGCTTCAGAGAAGGTATAACGCGTTGTCTCGAACAAGTCTTTGTGCTCAGCCGTTAGAGCTACTAACAATTGCTCATGGCTCTCACGAATCTTGACATTAAGTCTTACGCCTTTCACCTGACCAAAATGAATATTCGATAAACCTTGGTTAAGCATACGAATTCGATTCTGCTCACGCTGAATCGTTTTCTTGATGATGCTTGATACTGATTCCGAACTAATAGCCAAACGGTTTTCGCGTTGCGTCAGTTCTTCGGTCAAGCGGGCCAACTCTACTTCCATCTCTTCAATAGCTTCAACAGGATCATCGGTACGGATGATATCCTGACGGATGCGCTCTCTTAGATGTTGATATACAGCGATATAGAACAGGACTTTGCGTTCTGGTTTTGAAGTATCTTCCGACTGACGCAGTGAATCACGCAAGTCTTCATTATCAGCAACCGCCAAACGCAGTGCACCCAGTGACTTATCCGACATTGAACGCAATTCACCAGCACTCATGTAGGCGAGTTCACGTTTGTGTAATCGACGTTCTACGTCATTAGCTTTGGCTAGACGTAATACGCTGCACCATCCTGCTTTTGCTGCTACCACATAGGTACGTAACTCAACGTACTCTTTCTGAACCTTTTTCAGACGTTTCGCCAAACCTTTCATTTCAAGTTCAGTGGACGTCATGGTTTTCTCGTATTCGCTCTTACGAGTACGAGATGTTTGCAACGCTAACTGAAGCTCATTACGACGCTGCTCTGCGCGTTCCAATGCAGACTCATCTGGGACAATACCGTACTCCTGAAGCTCTGCTCTAAACTCTTGAACCGTTTCCAGTTTAGCTTGATGGGAACTCTTAAGAGACGCCAGTACTTGGTTGTATTGGTTAGCTTGCTCCTGAACTTGCTTTAAGCCTTCGCGCAAACGAGCACGCGTTGATTCAGCTTGCACCAACTTCGTTTTAAGTTGCTCACTAAGTTCACTACTTTGATTCAACATATTTATGGAATCAGCATAAGCAAAGTAAGGACGACGCTCAGCCAAATCGGCTACAGCAAAGATCTGAGCTTTTAATGCTTGCAGATTTTTGTCCGCAGATTGGTATTGCTCCGTTAACGCTTCAAACTGTTCAGGGTCACTATCCAACGCATTGACTACACTAGATAGTTTTTCTAATGCGGAACCATGTTGATTAACATACGCTTTCGCTGAGGTTAGCTGTTCCATTTGCGATTGCAGCTCTGCAAATCGCTCAACCAATGTCTCATCAAACAAAACATTTGATGAAATCGCCAATCGGTCAAGTAAACCAACCGATTGTTTTGTCGCCACCAGCTGCGCGTTGATCTGCTGTTCACGTTGTTTGTGATCGCTTAGCTCACGAGTTACAGCACTTCGTTGCTCACGCAGACGCGCTAGCTGTACTTCAGGGTCGGATTCAAATGCTAACTGCATATGCTGTGCTGCGAAAGCATTGAATGCTTGGTATAGACGTTGCAGCTTTTGAGCATCAAACGCCGCTTTCGCGTGTTTTTCAACGGTCTCTTCACGTTGTTCACGCAGTAGCTCCAAACGCTGTTCACGCGCCGCTCGGCCAAATAGAGGGATCTTCGGAAAACGCGAGTAACGTAACTGTCTTTCATTAAGCTGTACGCACACTGCACCATCTAATTCGTCAGCATCAAATGAACTATCATCAAATGCATCGATGTCGCCTTCGATGATGTACAGATCTTCAGGGCAGTCATCAAGCTCTACCAGCTTTTCTTTAATTCCGTCAAGGTTTGACACTACAATCGCATGACGAGCAGGACCATACATTGCGCTA
Source organism: Vibrio sp. McD22-P3 (assembly GCF_021568915.1). NCBI lineage: Bacteria > Pseudomonadati > Pseudomonadota > Gammaproteobacteria > Vibrionales > Vibrionaceae > Vibrio > Vibrio sp. McD22-P3. Next base: position 126,240 of record NZ_JAKGTN010000003.1, on the reverse strand, counting down.
AAGTACGGCGCATCATCAATAGTAATGTCATCGTAAATCTCAGAGAGAAGCACGCCACCCAATGTATCTGCCAAGCCTTTCAAGCGTGGGTCATTTGAACCACCCGGAGACGCAAGACGTTCAATCTCAAGATCAAGTTCTTCACGACGTTTCGCTAGTGAGTCGCGCTCAAATGAGGTCTTACGTTCGTTATCATTCACTTCTTGCATTGAGCTGATAACATCCGCTCGATCTGTCAGTTCCAGGCCACTTTGCTCTCTTAACTCTTCTAGCGCATTGTATGACTTAATCCATTGAGGAGCATAACGTTCAAGTTTACTAATTTCAGAAACAAGTTCCTGTTCGCGCTGCTTCGCGTCACTTGATGATTCACGTAACTGCTCAAGTCGTTGCTCGCCTTCTAGCACTTTTTCGCGCTGACGCTCCGCTTCTATCTCAATATCCATTTCATTGGCTATTGTGACGCCAACACTCTGGAGGTCGTTCACCAGTTGCTGAGCTTGCTCTTGACGTTCAATATTCTTTTCAGTATCGCGGAACTGTGCTCGTAGCTGAGGTTCATTGCCAAGCAGTTGACGCTGCTCATCCACTTGCTTTAACGCTAGTCTTGCGGCGCTTGCTGCTTTATTGCGAGGTACATCGCCTGCAACTTGCTGGACGAGTTCTAATGCAAGTTCAAACTGCTTCGCCGCAGCAGAAGACATATCCAGCTTATGCTTAAATTCCAGCAATTGAGTAGTACGTTCTGCTTCTTCAGTTTTCAGTTGAGTTAGCTTAGTCGCAGCACCGTCTTGCTCAAGAGTATCATCATCAAGCAACTCACGCGCTTTCTCTAACGCTTGGACCGCCTGCTGATATTGCAGCGCGCGCGTCTGTTGCACATCCAGTGCTTGTTGGTAATCTGCGAGCTGTGTTTTTAAGCTATCCACTTCTTCTTCAGCGAATGTCGCTTGCTCTTCTGCAGCTAACTTACGCTCTGTGGCCTCTTCAACCACCATCATTTGCTCTTCAAGGCGCTCGTTGAGCTCCTCAAGATCTTCTTGATAACGTTCGATCTTCTCTTGTTGGCGTAATGCATTTTGAACCAACAGTAAGTGGTCTTGCGCGCCTTGGTAGTCCTGTTCAAGCCCAGATTCGCTTTCGAGAAGCATAGACAATTCTTGCTGAACCTTATTGAGCAATTCATTCTGTGCAATTAAGGTCTGTCTTGAGCCAAACAACTCATTGCGCATCGCCATCGTACTTTCAAGCTTATTACGGCGCTCATTCGCATGGCGCATGTAATCTGCAGCAACATAGTTCGTTGATTCAGTAATAAGGTGCTTGAACAGGTCACGGTCGGCTTGCGTCGTTTTGATCGCTTCTAAGGTTAAACGGTTTTCGCGCAGTGCCGATTCCATATCTTGGAATGCTTTTTTCACGCCGCCATTTTGAGGCAATAGATAGTCACGAAGCGAGCGAGTAATGGCGCTTGAAATACCACCATATAGCGAGGCTTCAATCAGGCGATAAAACTTCGAGCGGTCGCTGCTATTGCGCAATTTCTTTGGCAAGACACCAAACTCAAACATTTGCGCATGATAATCAACAATAGAATTAAACGCTTTAAAGTGAACGCCTTCCATACCACTGACCGCATCTTTCACTTCATTGATTTGGCGGACACGAGCATGGTTGTCAGACACTGCTTCAATTAGGATATCGGTCGGCTTAACGCTGCTTGGCAAACCTTGAACAATAAACGGTTTAATATCGACTTTTTTATCTCGTCCAGCAACTTGCTGCAACTTAACCACGAACAAGACTCGTTGATTGCGTGAGTTCACAACGTCGAGTGCCGAGTAACATGTACCTGGTTGCAGCTTACCGTATAGACCTTTGTCTCTCGATGCCTGAGAACTGCCGGCTTCTGTCGTATTTCTAAAGTGAAGCAAGCTTTGGTCGGGGATCAGAGCCGTGATGAATGACGCCATTGTAGTAGATTTGCCCGCACCGTTACCTCCAGATAACGTGGTCACTAGGCTATCAATGTCAAAAGTACGCGCGAAAAAGCCGTTCCAGTTGACCATCGTCATTGATTGATACTTACCTCTTTCAATCATACGTCAGCCTCCTGATCATCTTGCTGAATATCCAATTGTTCGGTTAACTCTGTCTCTTTCACTTCTTCGTTAGGAATTAAGCTACCTTGTGATGGTGCTTGAGTATGCGCTACCGCTTCGCCATCGCGGATCAGTCTCAATTGAGCATCACGCATATCGTCACCAACCCTAACGTCGGCACCAAAGCGGAACACCGCCTCACTGATACGGAACTTACCTGTATCACCAATAGAGATCGTCATACCTAGGCGGCGTAGACGTCTTAAAGACGTACGTACTTTTTCAAACAGTTTTTCTTTATCGAGATCAGATCCTGTTGCGCGATTAGTGACGAGGCGCATCAGTTTCTTTTCATCAGCGAGTGCCAATAACTCGTCATACAGTTCTTGATTGGTGAAGATGCCTTCATGAGCTAGACGCTCTGGGCTCAAATACAAAAAGCACAGTACTTTGCCCACCAGCATATCTAATTCTGACAACACACTTCGACCAATTAACGTGGTCGAACGAGGACGTAAATAGAAGAATCCTTCAGGCGCTTTCACCAATTCCGTGTTATAGCGCTGATAGAAACTCGCCAGTTCCACATCAAAATCACACAAAAGAGCGTGATTATCCAAGTCCTCTGAGGAGATGTGTTTGCCCGCACGAAGTGCACTATCTAGTGCAGGAAAAAGCGGATTTGTTATCGCTTTTGCCAGTTTTTCTGACATGTATTCGTCAATATTTGTCGATGACATTTGCTTGTACCTTTGCGCCAAAATCGTTGATAGCTTGCCAATCTGGTTGAATGGCGGAGTAATCGGATTGGGAGTAACCCAACCGAACTGCTTGGTCCACAACGATTCTTGCTAGATCGAAATGATGAGTGTGTGGGTGTGCAGCAAGATAATCTCGAAGCACTATGCCTAAATCAATTGGAGCGCCCTGCTCTTTATGCACTTTCAGCATGTCTCCGATACGTTCGGCAAGTTCATCATTTACTTGTTCAAATTCTTCATATTCCACTTCAAGTGGCACAGCCCCCGTCACTTCGTCATTACGAAGCACTAAAGCTTCATCACGAAGATCGGTGAGTTTTTCTGCGTTGGCATAGGTTAAATACCATGGCGCATCAAAATAGTCGGTCACAGACTGGCGAAGTCTTTGGCTGAATGCACGGTTTTGATCCATATCGATCGCAGTACGGATAAATTTATGTACGTGACGATCGTAACCAATCCACAAATCGATCGCTTGCTGGCCCCAGCTGATGATTCGGTCTAACTTCATTTGTAAGCCAAACAGCGCTTCTCCCACAAACTCAAGCTCATCATCACCATAAACAATCTCTTGAATATCAAGTATTTGAGTTTGTAGTTCGTCCCCTGCTGCTTGCAGAGTATCTTGAAGCTCACGAAGATTTGCGGAGGTTTCAGACAGCAAAGCTTCGCAATTGTTGATGGCTTCTCGCCAGTCTTTATTGAGTAGCTCTGCAATTTGCAATTTGACCGACTGCTGCTGCTCATCCATAACTCGTTGGTTCAAATCAATCTGATCGAAAATTTCACCCACTGAGTATTTCAGAACGCCAAATACGTTCTTGCGCCAGTGACCAACCGTTCCGCCTTCTTGAGCCGCGAGAATGGCTTTCGCCATTTCATCCGCCACCATTGAAAGCTGGATAGAGAGTCTGAGTTTGGAGAACTCGCGATGCCTGACGTAGTAATCCGTAATACCAATCGCAAGTGGACTGAGACGGTAGATGCTCGCGCCATCGTTTATCTCACTGGTAAAACGACTTAGCAGCCTCTGTTTAACCAATTCATTAATCGCATTGTTGGCACGAAACGCAGTCGCTTCGCCCGTTTGCTCGAACTGTTGGGTGACGATCTTGAACGCATCGTGTAGCTCGCCCTCCCCCAGTTCTTCATCAAATCTCTCATTACTCAATACCGCGATAGATATGAGAAATGCCAACCGTTCAGTGGAAAGATTCAATGCAAAATCATGCTGTTTGACCCAGCCGACAAGTTCATCAATCGGTCGGTCATCCGCAATCAGAGTGTTATCACTCATGGTCTTTCCTGTTATTGTTTTTTCCTTGCCCATACATGAATGTATCGGCCCATGGAGAGATAGGGTTCTTGGCGACACAGCTGCTGCTCTATTTTTAGAACGTCTTCAGCTGTGTAGTCTCCCATGTATTGCATATTGCCAATGTAATCACTGAATGAACGAATACCAGATTTGCCACATATTTCAAATCCCGCATCCTCTATCCACTGATACACTTCCTCTGGCTTTAGCCCTTTTTGTGGCTGAAGCTTAAATCTCTTTCTATGTGGCATGCCTTCAAGTACATGAGGAATATTGCCACATATGACGTTCTTAAATACCAATCCATGATGATTGTAAAACATGACAGAAGCGATACCACCAGGTTTCACTTGCTGTAAAACCGCTTCTAGCGCGGGTTTAGGTTCAGCTAACCATTCCATAACAGCATGAAACAACACCAGATCTACGGGTTGGCTCATATGTTCTGCAATACGCTGTACTGGACTATGTATCCAGCGATATTGCGAGAGTAGCCCGTTTTTTTCAACATCTGCCTTGGCCAACTTGAGCATTTCAGAAGAGAGGTCACATAATGTGATCTTGTGTCCTCTCTCAGCAATTCGTTGAGAAACTTGCCCTAATCCACCACCTGCATCTAAAACTTCTAGGTTTTTTCTTGTATCATCCAGCGCAGCGAGAGCTTGGGTTAAGTCTTCCCAAACAATAGTTTGGCGAATTTCACCCTTCTCTGAGCCGTAAATATTTTTTGCAAATTTGTGGGCGATATCGTCGAAATTTCGGTCTTGCATCACGGTATATTGAGTTAAGATAACCAGTTATACAGCTATTCTGTCATATAAGTGACAGGAATAAAGGGGCAACTCCCTTTTTTAGCGTTAAGTGGTGTTTTTTCGGACTATTATTCTATGTTTGAGCTGAAAAAGGTTGTGTCTTCATTACTAATGCCTCTACCTGCCATGTTAATTCTTGGCTTCTTGGGCTTAGTTCTCATCATGTTTACGGCACGTCGTAAACTAGGAAGCCTGATTATTCTCGTGTCTCTGTGTGGGACTTTTCTTATTTCATTCCAACCCTTATCTAGCCGCCTGTTGATGCCGCTTGAGCGCCAATACAGTGCGTTCTTGCCGATTAATGAAACCATCGACTATGTGATGGTCCTTGGCGGTGGACATGTGGTCGACGACCAAATCCCACCCACTTCAGAACTGAGTCGAGCTTCATTAATGCGCTTAAGTGAAGGTATCCGGATTCTTAGAATGTATCCAGGCGCTAAATTAATTCTATCTGGTTATGATGGTGGTACCGGTGTCAGTCACGCTAGAACCATGGCGAAAGTTGCCCTTGCTTTAGGTATTGCTAAACCGGATATCATTTTGTTGGAAACAGCAAAAGACACATGGGAAGAAGCCCGACAAGCTGCTGGATTCGTGCAAAATAAGAAGCTGGTTTTGGTGACGTCAGCTAGCCATATGAAGCGCGCTATGCACGAGTTTGAAGCTGCAGGCTTAAACCCACTCCCGGCGCCAACTAACTTCCTAGCACAAAAAGACATCGAGCAAGCATGGCAGAAATATACGCCATCATCTCGCTACTTGGAGCAAACTGAGCGGTACTGGCACGAGACCATGGGGTTAATATGGCAAAACCTTCGTGATTGGGTGGCTAACGAAGGTAACCAAGAGTTTTTACCTTCCGTTTCTGAGTTAGAGTCTTCTGAGGGTGTAGATAAGATCACTGAGCAAGACATTGAAGCGCAGCTTGCTCCTGAAGAACCGCAAGAAGCCGCAAACGCTCAATAAAAGTCAGGCACAAAAGAAAACGCCACACTTATAAAGTGAGGCGTTTTTTTCGACTATTCAAAAAGTCTAGTTGCAACGGACTTTATGTCATGATTGCAACAGAATAGAAAGCTAATCACCGGCGAACATATACCCTTCACCGTGAACAGTAATGAAAATCTGTGGGTTCTTCGGATCCAGCTCCATCTTCGCACGCATGCGACGAATTAAAACATCAATAGTGCGGTCGTTTGGCGCGTCAACTCGATGGCTAATCATATTAAGTATACGCTCTCGGCTAAGTACCTGGTTAGGATATGCCGATAGTGCTACTAAGAGTTCGTACTCTGCCTTAGTGAGTTTTACTGGCTCTCCATTGTTACTTAGCGAACGGCGTTGCTTGTCAAACACCCATTCACCAAAGTAAATCAAGTTCTCATTCTGCACCGATTCTTCAATAATAGGTTGTTTTCTGGCTAGAGAAATACGCCATAGCAAATTTTTGACGCGGACTAGGAGTTCCCTCAATTCGAATGGTTTCGTCACATAATCATCTGCGCCCATTTCCAAACCAACGATACGGTCGATACTATCTGTGCGACCCGTCACTAGAATGATGCCAATATCCGATTGACTTCTTAATTCACGCGTTAGCATCAGTCCATCTTCTTTCGGCAAGTTGATGTCTAACATCACCAAGTCGATGCTGGCTTCCTGTAGAATCTGACGCATTTGTTCGCCGCTCTCCGCTTCACTCACCAAGTAACCTTCACTCTCGAAGTAACCCGCCAGTTTGCTGCGCGTAACGACATCATCTTCCACTACTAGTACGTGATATTTCATGTCTTTCTATCTCAATCTTTCAATGACAGAGTCATTCTATTCATAATTAGTCACAATTCTAGCCTACATTGACGTGAATTGAAGAAAACTTGCTTTTTCTTGATTCAAAACAAATAGAAATCTTAACTTCAGATATGCAACAGAGATTTATCCAAAAACCTTGTTCCACATGACCATATCTTCACAACCCTTCATTTTTCATCTTTTTTTTTCACATCAATGATTACTGTTGTTCATCTTTATTAGCTAAAATAGAGATAACACTTTTGGAGATAAGAAAATGCAAGAAATCAAAGCATTTAACGAACAACGTGCTGAATTATACTGGTGGCTTTCGAGCCTCTTTGCTAGAGAACTAACCACAGAAGAACTCGAGAAATATCAAAGCCCAGATATACGCGCTTTCCTTACTGGACTGGGTGAAAACCCAACACTATCAGCTCCTATCGCCTCTATGGTCGACGCACTAAACAGACTGCAAGTAAGAGAAGATGCCCAACTTGAGTTGTCTGCTGATTTTTGTGATCTGTTTTTGAAAACAGATAAGCATGGGGCGCTACCTTATGCTTCTTTATATATTGGTGAGTCAGGTCTGTTAAACGACAAACCCGCTCAAGTGATGTCAGAGTTGCTTGCGGAGCATAATATTGCGGTAACTGAAAACTTAAACGAACCAGCGGATCATTTGGCTATTGAGCTCGATTTTCTCGGGAACCTCATTATTCGTTCCAACGAATTAGAGTCAGAAGCTCACATGAATGAGGCGATGGAGCAGCAAGCAGAGTTTATTGAACAACACCTGCTAACTTGGGTGCCACAATTCGTGACTAAATGTCAGCAGCACGATGAGTTTGGTTTTTACGCCGCGGTATCAACAGTACTTCAAGCACTCATCAAGCTAGATCTTGATTACTTAAAAGGTGATCAAGCCTAAGATTTTGAGGCGCATGTACTGTTTATCACTCACCGTTACAGACAAAAGTGCGCCTTATCTATAAATTTGTTGTATAAGTGATTGCTTGTATCAATGGGGAAGACTACAATCCGCCGTTTAAATGCAAAAGCCGCTTTGGTATTCAACAAGCACAATAATAATCTGTCGAACTGTTGAACCAAACCGCTGAAAAGCGGTTTTTTCATTCAGAATGCACTACTTATTAGGGACCCATATATTGGCTTCCAGAATTCGAAGCGGTATTGGCTATTAATAGCACTCCGCGATAAAAGGATATAGCTATGGCAACAATCAAAGATGTCGCCCGTCTGGCTGGCGTTTCAACGACCACCGTTTCTCACGTAATTAATAAAACTCGTTTTGTAGCAGAAGCCACACAAGAAAAAGTGATGGCAGCGGTAGATGAACTTAACTATGCACCAAGTGCGGTTGCTCGTAGTTTGAAATGTAACTCGACCAAAACGATTGGAATGCTTGTCACTCAATCTACAAACTTGTTCTTCTCGGAAGTCATCGACGGTGTTGAAAGCTACTGCTATCGCCAAGGCTATACTTTAATCCTATGTAACACGGGTGGTGTCTACGAGAAACAGCGCGACTATATTCGCATGCTCGCAGAAAAACGTGTTGATGGCATTTTGGTTATGTGCTCCGACTTAACTGAAGAGCTACTAGAAATGCTAGACCGTCATTCAGATATTCCGAAAGTGATTATGGACTGGGGCCCAGAAAGCTCTCAAGCCGACAAGATCATTGATAACTCGGAAGAAGGCGGCTATCTCGCAACTAAATATCTGATCGATAACGGTCATACTGACATTGCATGCTTGAGCGGACACCTAGAGAAAGCCGTTTGCCAAGAGCGTATTGTCGGCTATCAGCGTGCTCTAGCGGAAGCGGGTATTGAGATGAAAGATGACCGAATCTTAGAAGGTAACTTCGAATGTGATACGGCCGTGATTGCCGCTAACCGTATTGCAGCAATGGAAGTTCGTCCAACTGCCGTATTCTGCTTCAACGACACCATGGCATTCGGTTTAATGAGTCGCCTGCAACAATTAGGTGTAAAAGTTCCAGAAGATATTTCCGTTATCGGTTATGACAATATCGAATTGGCTGAGTATTTCTCTCCACCACTGACAACAGTGCACCAACCGAAGCGTCGTGTAGGTAAGAATGCGTTTGAGATTCTTCTAGAACGAATCAAAGATAAAGGTCACGAAAAACGCATTTTCGAAATGCACCCTGAGATTGTAGAACGTGATTCTGTCAAAAAACTCACATAATCCTGAAAAAAGTGCCTTTCTAGGCACTTTTTTTGATCCTCATCCAATAAACTGAACGCTTTATTGTTTGTTTCGACACACTCTCCCGCACAAATCCCAATCGATTATCTGAAGCAATATCACACTTTTACCATACAACCGTCATAGATGTGAGTCATTTTCATTTATTCTAAATATGTCACGCACAGGGCAAACCACTTGAAAGGGTGGGACGCAAAGCCACCGGCCTAAACCAAATTTATTTGATAGGTAGCGGGGTTACCGATGGCAAAGGTATTAGCATTCTTTTGGTTTACCGCTAACAGAAGGCTGACACCCGTTTGCTATACTCTCGGACCTGATTTTGGTGACACAATCAATAACACCGAGAAAAGAATAAGCATGGACAATCCTATACTAAAAAACTCGATGCAATTGTTCGCTCAGCTTGGAAGAGTTAAGTCTCGTTCTATGTTTGGTGGATTTGGTATCTTTATTGACGATACCATGTTTGCATTAGCAGTGAATAACAAATTACATATCAGAACTAACCGTCAGACGATCGCTAAATTTAAGCAACTTGGCTACAAGCCATACGTTTATAAGAAGCGTGGGTTCCCCGTTGTCACTAAGTATTTCGCACTCCCTGAGGACTGTTGGCAAGATCAGGATGTTATCTTGACTCATGCTCGCTCTGCCTTAGAGTTCGCAAAAACAGAAAAAGTGCAACAGTCGGAAACAAAACCCAATCGACTCAAAGATTTACCTAATTTAAGACTGGCTACTGAGCGTATGCTTAAGAAAGCTGGAATTGAATCGGTATACGATCTGCAAGAGCAAGGTTCTGTGGAGGCTTTTAAAGCAATCCAACGAACTCACTCAAATACTGTAGGTCTTGAGTTACTTTGGGCGCTAGAGGGTGCCATTAATGGCACGCACTGGTCCGTGATTCCGCAAAATAAAAGAGAAGAATTGGCCAGTCTTATAAACTAGCCCTTATCGCTCTATACAAAAAATCAGCCTAACGGCTGATTTTTTTAGTTTATGATGAAAGTAAATCTATCCACGCCCTGTCTACTAAACTAATACAGAGTCGTCACAAGGACAGCATCATGAGCAAAAAGCTAATACTCGGAATCGCACTTCTCGCCGTCATTATCATTCTAGGTGTTAATTTTGGACAATATTTAACGCTGGAAAATGCTCAGGCTCAGCAAGCTGCACTCAGCGAATATATCAGTCAGAATTTTGTTACTGCCGCATTAGTGTACTTTTTTGCTTATATTGCCATTACCGCATTCTCAATTCCGGGAGCTGCAGTTGTTACGTTACTAGGTGCCGCTTTATTTGGCTTTTGGACCAGTCTTCTTCTTGTCTCTTTTGCTAGTACCATTGGTGCAACCATTGCATTTTTGAGTAGTCGCTTTTTATTGCGTGACTGGGTTCAAAGCAAGTTCGGTTCAAAGTTAGAAACTATCAATAAAGGTGTAGAAAAAGACGGGGCTTTTTATCTGTTCTCGCTAAGATTGATTCCGGTATTTCCGTTCTTCTTAATCAACCTATTAATGGGCTTAACACCAATTAAAGTGTCAAAGTACTATTTAGTGAGCCAGTTAGGCATGTTGCCTGGAACTGCGGTTTACTTAAATGCCGGTACACAGCTCGCCAATATTAACAGTTTGTCAGGTATCGTTTCCCCAGCAGTTTTAGCTTCATTCGCCTTGTTGGGATTATTTCCACTGATTGCTAAGTGGATTATGGCGCGAATTTCTCGCTCACCACAGGTACAAGAATAATGAAGGTTTTTATTGGCAATAGTCCGACGGAAGCGCATATCCTTCAACAACAATTGGAAAATGAAGGAATCCTTTGTGAAGTTAGAGGTGAAGGGGTTTACACGCTTCGAGGTGAAGTGCCATTTGATGAAAATACCTTGCCTTATGTCTGGCTAATCGATAACAAACAACATGTTAAAGCGAAAGCTATCATAGCCGAGTGGCAAGAACAGTTAAAAGCAGATTTGGAAAAAAGGGATTGGGTGTGTCCAAGGTGTCATGAAGTGAATGAAGCGCAGTTTGGCGCCTGTTGGAGTTGCCAAGCGTTAGCACCTACTTAGGTGTCACCGACTTAATAAAGGCAATTGAGTGACGATTGAACTCTTCGGGGTTCTCGACATTACAAACATGACCACAATCTTTAATCTCTAATAGTTGGCTGGACTTATGTTCAGCCACCATTTCTTTCACCGGCTTGATGAACATGTAGTCTTTCTCACCCATTAGGTACAGGGTCGGAATCGGTAGTTCCCTCTCCTTGAAGTAACGATTCAGTGGGTTAACTTCCGTAGTTAGTCGATACCAACGCTTAAATTCGTTTTGGCACAGTTTCTTAGCTTCTCTAACAAACAAGTGGCGAGACTCTTTCTGTCCCCTCTGAGGCATCACAATGTACGCAAATAAGCTGTAGAGCCACATATAAGGGATTATGTGCTTACTCATGTTGCCAATTTTTACCAGTATTTGTGAACGTGTGTTAAAGCGCGTTACCGCTCCACCCAGAACCATCGAGCGCACTCTTGGCATTGCCAGTTCAGCAATATTGCGCACGATGATGGTACCAAGAGACATGCCGACAAAATGGGCCGATTGTATTTTAAGGTGGTCCAGTACACGAACGATATCCATTGTTACCGTTTTGAATGTGTACTTGTTGGCCATGATATCTTTTAAGAACTGATTTGATTTACCATGTCCACGCAAATCAATGAACAGTAAGTTGAAGTGCTCACGATAAGCTCGTATCTGCTTAAACCATATAGATGAGCTGCCCCCTGCCCCATGCACAAATACCACCCATTCATCACTTGTAGGATGGGTATACGTTTTATGAAATAGTAGGCTTTCGGACATAGTTCTCGGATTGGTTAGTAGTACGAAAATAAAGTTATCACAACTCTACACGTCTCAGGAGAAAATTGCGCGGAAATTTAGAAAAAATGATTTCCAATTGTGTCAAAAAATGCCAACAAGTGCATATAAAAGAGCGGCATTACGCCGCTCTTCCAATGATATTAGCAATGTGAGGCTTCAAGCGCCAAATCATACATTTTGATGTATTCCTTGGCAGATTCTATCCAACTAAAGTCTTTGCGCATTGCTCGAAGTTGCATCTCACGCATCTCTTCTGGGTGTTGCAAATAGAACAGAAGCGCTCGCTGTAAGACAATCAACAGCGCGTCATGGCAAGGCTCATCAAACCCAAAGCCCGTTGCCTGCTGTGGATTGTCATCAAAGTCGATTACCGTATCTTTCAGCCCACCAACTTTACGTACAATAGGCAAGGTACCATAAGCCATACTGTAGATTTGGTTCAGACCACATGCTTCAAATTCAGAAGGCATTAGGAAAAAGTCTGAGCCAGCCTCTACTAGATGAGCAAATCGGTTGCTATACGCCTCTACAAACGCCAACTTATCAGAAAACTGCTCAGCAATATCGTTAAGATGGGAAGCGATTTGTGGTTCACCAGTTCCGATAATGACAACCTGAACATCGTTTTTCAGAAACTTATCCAATATTGGCAGTATGTAATGAAAACCTTTTTGGTGAGTCAATCGACATACCATGCCAACCATTGGAACATTGCGTTCTGGCAGCGATAGCTCCTTTTGCAACGCCTGCTTAGCGGCGAGCTTACCATTTAGCATTCTCTCTAACTCGTCGTCGTAATTGACCGGTAGAAAGTCGTCAAGCTTAGGGTTCCACTCTGAGTAGTCACAGCCATTAACGATGCCATGAAGATCTTTGGAACGATGAACAAAATCGTCTACCAAACCATGCGAACCTAGAGGGGTCACTAGTTCAGCGGCATAGTTAGGGCTTACTGCGTTGATTTTATCTGCGAAGGCAATTCCAGCACGAAGTGTGCTTACCCAACCGTCCCCATACTGTAGAAATTCCATTCCAGAAAGACGAAGTTCCGGAATGATTTCCAGCTGACTGTAGGAAAAGATGCCTTTAAAAATAGCATTGTGAACCGTTAGAACTGACTTCATTCCTGCAAAACGCTCGTCATCAGCGTAGCGTGTTTTAAGCAAGAATGGGATCAAACCAGTATGCCAGTCGTTGGCATGAACAATAGAAGGTCGAATACCGAGTTTCGGTAACACATCCAGACTCGCTGCCGCGAAGAAACCAAATCGTTCCCCATTGTCAGCATAAGCTCGATTGTGCTCAGCATACAATTCCAGCCTATCGAAGTATCGATCACATTCGATCACGAACACATCAACGCCGTCGAGTTGCGTTTTCTTAACTTGGTACGGTGTATGTGGCCAGTGCTCTAACTCCGTAGCTAGTACAAACTCATACTGATCCTTGTTAGGCAGTGACTGGTAACCGGGTAAAGTAATGGCTACGTTTTTACCCAGTTCTTGCAGAGCTTTAGGCAGAGCCTTGGCAACATCTGCCAAGCCTCCACTTTTTACAAGTCCTTGCGCTTCTGAAACTGGAAACCATACATCTATGTTTCGCATTTTAGAATCCAACTTTCGTCCCTTTCTTGATGACTACAACGCCACCCGGGGAGACATGGAAACGTTTCGCGTCCAACTCAAGATCTTCACCAATCACAGTCCCAGGGGCAATTTCTACGTTCTTATCAATGATCGCGCGCTTGATTGTACAACCAGCACCAATCTTAACGTCACCTAGGATAACAGATTCACTCACCACAGAACCAGCGGCAATATTACTTCTAAAACCTAATACAGAGCGATAGATTGATGAGCCACGAACATAACTACCGCCCGCAATCAAGCTGTCAGTAATCTTGATCTTTTGATGCTCAGCGTCAACGAACGTTGCTGGCGGCAATGGTGGATAATAAGTGTGAAGCGGCCATTTACGGTTGTATAGCGAGAACTGAGCGTCTTCTTGAAGTAGATCCATATGAGCCGCCCAGTACGAGTCGATCGTACCTACATCACGCCAGTAAGTAGTGTCTTTCTCACCGCTGATTTTGTTGGTAGAGAAATCATAAACATAGACATCACCTTCAGGGAACATCTTAGGAATAATATCTTTACCAAAATCATGGCTAGACTCAGTATTCTCGGCATCTATTCGTAGCTCTTTGCAAAGACTTTCTGCTTCGAAGATATAGTTACCCATAGACACTAACGCCATATCAGGGTGACCAGGAATTGACTTCGGGTTTTGTGGCTTTTCTTCAAAGCCAATCATTTTGCCTTCTTCATCAACTTCAATCACGCCAAATTCTGACGCTTCCTCTAATGGCATTCGCAGTGCTGAAACGGTTAGTTTCGCTTCCTTGCGTTTGTGAAAGTCTAGCATCTGGCGAATGTCCATTTTATAGATATGATCAGACCCAAAGATACATACGTGCTCAGGATTGGCTAACTCGATAAAACGAACGTTTTGATAAATCGCATCCGCAGTACCTTCATACCAACGTTTACCATCACGCATTTGTGCAGGAATGGGGTCAATGAATCTATCGGTGATTCCCGTTAGATTCCAACCTTTACGCATGTGTTGATAAAGTGATTGAGACTTAAATTGAGTGAGGACATAAATTCGCATTAAGTCAGCATTGATAAAGTTGTTCAGAGCGAAGTCAATCAGACGATAGCTTCCTCCAAATGGTACCGCAGGTTTGCTACGTGATTCGGTTAAAGGACGTAGGCGAGAGCCTTCTCCACCAGCAAGAATCATTCCCAATACACCAGCCATTGATATCTCCGTTTTATTACAGCTTTTTTCCATTTATTGTCGGGTAGTTAAATTACATTTGGGGGTACCCGACTTCTTTATTAACGGATGACAATGTCGATTATTTCATCGACCATTCAAACGTTGAATCTTGTATATAAAATAGGCTTGAGGCCAAGTTGTTTAATTATCAACCTAGGGCCAACCATTTTTTTAATATGGTTTTTATCTAAATTATCGTTTTGAAATAAGATTACAATGCATCATGACGCATTATTTGGCATTGAACACAGTTGCATCAAAACTTATGCCTTTAATCACAGAATGGCATACCGACATCACCTTATCAACACATATTGTTAACATGCAATTCACCTCAACCACTCTTTGATGAAAACTGCCTGAAAAACAATGAGCTAAACTGCTATGACCAGTTTAATGGATATATATAGATAATGAATGTACTAAATATATACAATCATTTACAAAATTAAGGATTTAATAGTGAGGATAAAAAAACAGCACTCAAATGAGTGCTGTTAATTAGAACGTTCAGAGATTATTTTTTAGGCTTTTTGCGCTTATCGGTAATTTCCCATTTACCATCAACATATAACCCCGTCCAACCCGATGGTTTACCGTCGATTTCAGAACGAACATAATTCTCTTTAGTCTTACGACTGAAACGAACTACCGTTGGTCTACCATCTGGATCTTCTGTTGGTGCATCCGCAAGATAGTGGAACTTCGGCGATAAACGTTCTTTGTATTTCGCAAGTTCACTCACAAGCGGTGCGCGAGTCTCACGAGATTTAGGGAAGTTGCTAGCAGCCATAAATAGGCCAGATGCACCATCACGCAGTACAAAGTAAGCATCCGAGTTTTCACAAGGAAGCTCTGGGAAATGAACCGGGTCCTCCTTAGGAGGCGCTATTTCACCGTTTTTAAGGATCTTACGGGTGTTTTTACAGGTCTCACTTGTGCAGTCCATGTACTTACCAAAACGGCCATTCTTGAGTACCATTTCAGAGCCACACTTGTCACACTCGACCGTCGGACCATCGTAGCCTTTAACTTTAAACTCGCCCTGTTCAACCACATGGCCTTCACAATTTGGGTTATTACCGCAAACATGAAGCTTGCGCTTATCATCGATCAGATAAGCATCCATTGCCGTTTCACAAATTGGGCAACGTTTCTTAGCACGCAGAGCTGCCGTTTCGACGTCTTCTTCAAGAACGTTAATAATGCCTTCTTCATCACCCAAGTTAATCGTCGTTTTACAACGCTCTTTAGGTGGTAAAGCATAGCCAGAACAGCCCAAGAATACGCCAGTTGAAGCAGTACGAATACCCATAGGGCGTGAACATGTAGGACATTCAATTTCTGTCATAACGATATGATTTGGCTTCATACCGCCATGCTCTTCGTCTTGCTCAGCTTTGCCTAAATCAGTAGTGAACTCTTCGAAGAATTCGTTCAATACATTTTTCCAGCTTGCATCACCTTCGGCGATTTGATCGAGCTTCTGCTCCATGCGAGCAGTAAAGTCGTAGTTCATCAAATCAGTGAAGCTGTCATCAAGACGATCGGTCACTATCTCACCCATCTTCTCAGCATAGAAACGACGCTGGTCAACTTTTACATAACCACGATCTTGAATCGTTGAGATGATTGACGCATAAGTAGAAGGACGACCAATTCCACGTTTCTCTAGCTCTTTAACTAAAGCCGCTTCGGTGTAACGTGCAGGTGGCTTGGTAAAGTGTTGCTTAGGATCTAACGCAACAAGGTCAAGCTTATCGCCCAGCTGTACTGCAGGAAGGATAGCATCTTCGTTTTTGCCCATTGGACGCTGAACACGAGTCCAACCATCAAACTTAAGAATACGTCCCTTCGCTTTCAACGTATACTCATCAGCTTTCACGCTGATCGTTGTGGAGTCGTACTTCGCTGGTGTCATTTGACAAGCCACGAACTGATTCCAGATAAGTGCATATAGCTTATGAGCGTCGGCTTCCATACCTGAAAGATCATCAACTTTCACGTTAACGTCTGAAGGACGAATCGCTTCGTGCGCTTCCTGAGCACCTTCTTTGCTTCCGTAGAAGTTTGGTTTTTCAGGAAGATAGGCACCACCAAACTCACTATCAATATAACCACGGACTGCATCAACGGCTTCTGTACTCAAGTTGGTAGAGTCGGTACGCATATAGGTAATATAACCCGCTTCATACAGCCTCTGAGCCAGCATCATGGTCTTTTTAACACCATAACCTAGGCGCGTACTTGCTGCCTGCTGCAGTGTAGAAGTGATGTAAGGTGCTGATGGCTTACTTTGAGTTGGACGGTCTTCACGTTTACATACTTCGTACGTCGCCTTGTCCAATACAGAAACAGCGGCTTGCGCTTCTGTTTCATTAGATGGTTTGAACGCCTTGCCCGCTTTTTGTGCAACTAGTAGTCGGAAATCTGTTTTATCCGAAGTTTTAGTATCCGCATGAATATCCCAAAATTCTTCTGGGATAAACGCATTAATTTCACGCTCACGCTCTACTAGAAGCTTAACGGCAACTGACTGGACTCGACCAGCAGATAGGCCTCGTGCGACCTTCTTCCAAAGAAGCGGAGACACCATAAAACCAACAACACGGTCTAAGAAACGTCGTGCTTGCTGTGCATTCACGCCATCCATATTCAGTTCACCAGGATCTTGGAATGCCTGTTGGATCGCGTTTTTGGTAATTTCGTTAAATACTACTCGTTTATATCGCTCTTCATCGCCACCGATGATCTCACGAAGGTGCCATGCGATAGCCTCTCCTTCGCGGTCCAAATCGGTTGCGAGATAAACATGGTCAGCGTCTTTCGCAAGTTTTTGTAGCTCGGCAACTACTTTTTCTTTGCCAGGCAATACTTGATAGTTTGCTGCCCAATCATCATATGGGTTAATACCCATTTTTTTAATTAGCGCTTTGCGGTCTTTTTCTTTTTTAATACGTGCTTTTTCTTCAGCACTTAAGCCTTTTGTAGAGACAGCTGCTGCTTTTTTACCAGTACTTTGCCCTGCAGTTGGTAAGTCACGCACGTGACCTACACTCGACTTCACTATAAAGTCTTTACCGAGGTATTTGTTAATGGTTTTAGCCTTAGCGGGTGACTCCACTATAACCAGTGACTTTCCCATAATGACACTAACGTCCTATATCACATTGCGACATTTAATCGCACGATGTTCGAAATTTATGCTTCTTTTTACTATTGAGCGAGAACAAAAGAAGATCAACCAGTTTTTTTGCAATTAGATTCTGATTGCTCGACAAATGTCCGATCAAATAGAACTCATCGCTTGAAAAATGGCGCAATATTAAACGCCATTTATGATTGTTGCCTAGCAACATTCACCAAAATTTGTTGCTTATCACAAATTGCTGCTAACTATAGCCGAGATATTTGTCCTTGCAAAATGTGTTGGCACTCATACACTACGCGGTAATGTTTTATATAGAGGACATCAATATGTCACAGAAAACCGCCATCACAGAGTTTGACTTGTTGCTCATCGCCAACCAAATCATTCAGGAACATGATGATTTCATTGAAGGAATGCGTGCAGACAGCGTCGAAGAAAAAGACGGTGTCCTAGTTTTCAAAGGTAACTACTTCCTCGATGATAAAGGGCTACCAACCGAGAAAACAACGGCGGTATTTAATATGTTTAAATACCTTGCACACCACCTTTCGAAAGAGTTTACTCTACAGAACTAAATAATAACGCCCCGATTCAGGGGCGTTATTGTTCACTATGTTACTGGCTTAAATCTGCCAACTTATCAAAGTAGTCAGGGAACGTTTTTGACGTACACTTAGGATCGTTGATCGTCACTGGTGTGTCACTCAACGCAACGAGAGAGAAACACATTGCCATTCGGTGATCATCATACGTGTCAATCGCAGCATGTTTTAGGTCATCGGTTGGCTCGACGATAATATAGTCTTCACCTTCTTCTACTGTGGCACCTACTTTTCTCAATTCGGTAGCCATAGCCGCAAGACGATCTGTTTCTTTTACTCGCCAATTATATACGTTACGAATTGCAGTTGTGCCCTTTGCAAAGAGTGCCGTCGTAGCAATAGTCATGGCGGCATCAGGGATATGATTATAGTCCATATCAATACCCACTAATTCACCTTTACGACACAGAATGTAGTCATCACCCCATTCAATCTCTGCACCCATTTTTTCTAGTGCGTCGGCAAATCTAATATCACCCTGAATACTGTTCTTACCGATACCCGTCACCTTTATCTCACCGCCTTTAATGGCTGCAGCAGCAAGGAAATAGGAGGCTGAAGACGCATCCCCTTCTACCAAAAACTGGCCTGGAGACTGGTATTGTTGACCACACTTAATAATAAACTGTTGATAGTCACGATTTTCAACTTTGACACCAAACTGCTCCATTATATGCAGCGTAATATCGATATATGGTTTTGATACCAATTCACCGACTATTTCGATAGTGACATCAGCCTTTGCTAGTGGTGCAGACATCAAGAATGCTGTTAAAAACTGACTGGAAATGGAACCATCAATTTTGACCAGTCCACCTGTCAAACCGGTACCAACGATCTTTAGAGGCGGATAGTTTTCTGCTTCTAGATATTCGACGTCCGCACCAGCTTGCTTAAGCGCATCAACCAAGTGACCAATGGGTCTTTCCTTCATCCTTGGTTCGCCAGTAAGAACATATTCGCCTTCACCAAGGCAAAGCGCAGCTGCTAGAGGACGCATCGCGGTACCCGCATTGCCAAGAAATAGTTCTTTTGGTTCCGAGACACTGAATGGCTGGCCTAAACCTTTAACGATGCATTGAGTTTTGTCTTCGGATAACTGATACTCGACTCCCAAACTGGTGAGGGCGTTAAGCATATGACGAATATCATCACTATCTAGAAGATTGGTTAGTGTGGTCGTACCTTCTGCCAGTGCAGCAAGCAATAAAGCACGATTCGAGACACTTTTTGAACCTGGAAGGTTAACCGTTCCGGATACTTTTTGGATGGGTTGGAGTGTTAAGCTTTCCATTAGTTGAATCTAATCCTTTGTAGACACTTCAGTCCTTGTAATGAAGCGTCTTAAATAATTCTTGGTAGTTGCAGCGTAACTAAAATACAAGGTAAACACCAGAGCTAATACACCTCTAGATGGTCAATATCTCGACACTCAGTACTAGCCAACTAGTACTGATGAAAATTAATAAATGAGTCGGTATTGCTTATAATTAATAGAAAGGAACGCGACATTACAACACTATGACGATCTACCTGACAGAACTAGACAGCAATGACTTTACATTTCCCTCTCCTTTCGAAGCGCTTGATGAGCCCAATGGCTTGCTAGCGTTTGGCGGTGATCTCAACCCACAACGACTGCTGTCTGCCTATCAACATGGCGTTTTCCCATGGTTTGGCCCAAATGAACCACTTCTATGGTGGAGTCCAGCCCCGAGAGCCGTATTTGATCCATCTCTTTTCCGTCCGGCAAAAAGCCTGCGTAAATTTCAGCGCAAAGCAGATTATCGAGTCACGATGAATACATGCACATCGCAAGTTATAGAATATTGCGCAAGTACACGTCCTATCGAAGAAACTTGGCTAAATGAGGATATGCGTTCTGCGTATGGAGAGTTAGCAAAAAAAGGTCATTGTCATTCCGTCGAAGTTTGGAACGATAATGCCCTAGTTGGTGGGCTTTACGGACTTTCCATTGGCCAAGTCTTTTGTGGCGAATCGATGTTTTCTCTGGAAACTAATGCTTCCAAGATTGCTCTCTGGTACTTTTGTCATCACTTTAAAAACCATGGAGGCAAACTCATCGACTGCCAAGTTATGAATCCGCACTTGAACTCACTAGGAGCACAAGAACTGACCCGCGAGCAGTTTATAACGGCTTTGCATGATTTACGTGAACAAACCGTACAAGATTCCTGTTTTTCTCAACAAGAGCTATCATTTCCTATACAACAGGAGATGAGTTGATGAACATGGCTGTCCAACAGATCCGAATTGGTCTGAGTCGCAAACAAGACTGTAGCTATTTGCCCGCTCAACAGGAGCGAGTGGCTATTGTTTTGGAAAAAGAACTGCATGAAGCCAATCAATACGAAATGTTATTAGCTAATGGCTTTAGAAGAAGTGGGGACGCCATTTATAAGCCTCAATGTGACCATTGCAGTGCCTGTCATGCGTTGAGAGTAGCTATCGATGATTTTAAGCTATCTAAGAGCCAGAAACGTCTGCTTGCCAAAACCAAATCATTTCACTGGGAGATAAGACCAACATTAGACGAAGAATGGTTTGATCTTTACTCTCGCTATATTGAGAAACGTCATTCAACAGGCAGTATGTATCCACCAAGACAACAAGAGTTTTTTGAGTTTGCACAGTGTTCATGGATGACCTTGCACTATCTGCACATCTTTGACGATGATAAGCTGATAGGGATCGCCATCACCGATATTCTCTCTGATAGCGCCAGTGCTTTTTATACCTTCTTCGACCCTGACTACACATTATCTCTCGGTACGTACGCTGTTTTGTGTCAAATTGAATACTGCCAACGATATAACAAACAGTGGCTCTATTTGGGCTACCAAATCGATGATTGTTCAGCAATGAACTACAAAACACGGTTCCAACGTCATCAAAGGCTAGTAAATCAGCGATGGCGAGGGTAGAATACACCGCAACTTTACTTATTAAGATTTTAACGGCACAATGCCTGCCGTTAAAACGCCGCATTTCGAAAGAGGATTAAATGGCTAAAGAAGACGTAATTGAGATGCAAGGTACAGTCCTTGATACTCTACCAAACACAATGTTCCGTGTTGAACTAGAAAACGGTCACGTAGTTACTGCGCACATCTCTGGTAAGATGCGTAAAAACTACATCCGTATCCTTACTGGTGACAAAGTAACTGTAGAGATGACTCCATACGACCTAACTAAAGGCCGCATCGTCTTCCGTGCTCGTTAATCTCAACGTTTAAACGAACACAAAAAAACGGAGCTTAGGCTCCGTTTTTTGTTATCCACTAAGTAGCGATTCAGATGAAGAAGCGCTAGTGATGCGCTTCTGCTTCTTCCTTAGCGCCCACATATTCAAACGCTAAATCATCATCTTTAAGGGACACTTTCACCGTTCCGCCATCAACCAACGAACCAAATAAGAGTTCATTCGCCAGTGGTTTCTTAAGCTTGTCTTGAATAACACGACCCATAGGTCTTGCACCCATTGTCTTGTCGTAACCCTTAATCGCAAGCCAATCGCGAGCATCATCAGACACTTCTAACGAAACGCCTCGAGAATCCAACTGCGCTTGAAGTTCAACAATAAACTTATCAACCACTTGATGTATAACCGTGTCATCTAGGCTGTTGAACCAGATGATACCATCAAGACGGTTGCGGAACTCCGGAGTGAACACACGTTTAATGGCACCCATCGCGTCTGGTTTGTGATCTTGTTGAATCAGACCAATAGATTTCTTCTCAGTCTCAGCAACACCTGCGTTACTCGTCATTACCAAAATTACATTGCGGAAGTCAGCTTTTCGGCCATTGTTATCCGTTAGCGTACCGTTATCCATGACTTGCAGTAGCAAGTTGAAGATATCAGGGTGCGCCTTCTCAATCTCATCCAGTAATACTACAGAATGTGGATGCTTGATAACCGCATCGGTTAGCAATCCACCTTGATCGTAGCCTACATAACCTGGAGGAGCACCGATCAAACGGCTTACTGAGTGACGCTCACCGTACTCCGACATGTCAAAACGAAGCAACTCGATACCCAATAGCTTAGACAATTGAACGGTCACTTCCGTTTTACCAACCCCAGTTGGGCCAGCAAACAAGAATGAGCCAACAGGTCTATCATCATTACCTAATCCAGCGCGAGTCATCTTGATTGCTTCACAAAGCACGTCAATGGCTTTGTCTTGACCAAAGACCAGCATCTTCATCTTGTCATCAAGGTTTTGAAGAATATCCTTGTCTGAAGAAGATACAGACTTCTCTGGAATGCGTGCCATCTTAGCAACCATCGCTTCGATATCCGCCACACCAACCGTTTTCTTACGACGGCTCACCGGAACCAAACGACTGCGTGCGCCCGCCTCATCGATAACGTCAATAGCCTTATCAGGTAAATGGCGCTCGTTGATGTACTTCGCTGACAATTCAACGGCAGCACGCAACGCTTTGTTAGTGTAACGAACCTCATGGTGCTCTTCATATTTAGGCTTAAGGCCCATCAAGATCTTAGTCGTATCATCTAAAGAGGGTTCCACTACATCAATTTTCTGGAATCGACGTGATAGTGCACGCTCTTTATCAAAAATGTTGCTGTATTCTTGGTAAGTTGTAGAGCCAATACAGCGCAGTTTGCCGCTGCTTAGAAGAGGTTTAATAAGGTTTGCTGCGTCTACTTGTCCACCAGAAGCCGCACCCGCACCGATAATTGTATGGATCTCATCAATGAATAGAATGGCGTCATCTTCTTTTTCCAGTTGCTTGAGAATTGCTTTGAAGCGTTTCTCGAAATCACCACGGTATTTAGTACCCGCAAGTAGCGAGCCGATATCGAGCGAGTAAATAACACTGTTTTGGATAACATCAGGCACTTGACCTTCAACGATTCTCCAAGCCAAACCTTCAGCGATAGCAGTTTTACCAACACCGGCCTCACCCACCAACAGTGGGTTGTTCTTACGACGACGGCATAGCACTTGAATCGTACGCTCAAGCTCTTTATCACGGCCAATAAGAGGGTCTATGTTGCCCGCTTTCGCCACTTGGTTCAGATTCGTTGCAAAGCTTTCGAGACGATCTTCACCGTTGGCTTCTTCAATGTTCTCACTACCACCACCAAGTGAGCCACTCGATGGTTCGTCACCAGTTGGACCGATGTTTTTGGTGATGCCGTGAGAAATAAAATTAACGATATCTAAACGGCTAATGTCATTTTTCTTAAGAAGGTAAGCAGCATGTGATTCTTGTTCACTAAAAATCGCTACTAAGACGTTAGCGCCTGTTACTTCACTGCGCCCAGAAGACTGTACATGGAATACGGCGCGTTGAAGAACACGTTGGAAACTTAAAGTAGGTTGTGTTTCTCGCGTGTCGTCGGCATCAGGGATAAGAGGAGTTGTTTGATCAATGAAAATGTCGAGCTCATTACGCAGATTCTCTAAATTTGCGTTACAAGCAGTTAGTGCCTCTTTAGCCGAGTCATTTTCCAACAAAGCTAAAAGGAGATGCTCTACGGTCATGAATTCATGTCTTTTGTCACGTGCACGAGCAAATGCGCCGTTCAGACTCGATTCTAATTCTTTATTAAGCATAAGTACCTCCTAAGGAATGACAAACGTCATTCATGCGAAAATTAGGCTTTTTCCATGGTACACAAAAGTGGGTGTTCATTTTCCCTTGAATACATGGTCACTTGAGCAACTTTCGTTTCCGCGACTTCAGATGTGTAGGTGCCACAGACAGCTTTACCTTCATAATGCACCGCTAACATCACTTGAGTCGCTTTATCTTCGTTGAGTGAAAAAAAGCGTTCCAAGATTTCTACTACAAAGTCCATCGGCGTATAGTCATCGTTGTTTAACACAACGTTGTACATTGCCGGCGGCTCAACCTTAGTTTTTTCTTTCTCCAGTAAGTCTGAGTCTGGAGTCACCCATTCAAAATTTTTACTCATGGCCAAATGTTGAGAGTTTTCTTTTAATTTCAAAACACTGTGCTGAATTTCAATGCTCAAAGCTTCGCTAGAAACACCTAAGACCCAACACTCAAAAAACATCTCTATTAAGAGACTAATGCACCAATTGTATCGCTGCAAACAAAACAATGCTATTAGTGTGTGTCACATATGAGCCAAGTTGAAAAAACTTTCGCCTCCCTCATAAATAGAATACATGAAGCTCATGCAAACAGAAGGTAGATTTTACACTTTTGTTAAAACCAAAGCGCATATGTATAGAATATGTAGTTATTTATACGACTTTCCTATTGACTCCGCTCAATGTTTGACTACAGTGGTTAATTAGTGACTAAAATTTAACAAGTTTTGCATCGGTATTCCCCACAGAGTAAGAATACCCTTACAGCAAAAAACACATTCAAAACGGATGAATGTAGTTTAGAGCCACGACTTAGGTTGTGGTTAGTTAGTTTGAATCACAGCAAAGAAGAAGCAAACACGATTGGTCAGTGTCTTCAAAGCGACTTCAGTAACAAAAAATGCATGAGGGATGTATAGCATGGCTACAGGTACAGTAAAATGGTTTAACAACGCCAAAGGATTTGGGTTTATTTGTCCAGAAGGCGAAGATGGTGACATTTTCGCACACTACTCCACGATTAAGATGGATGGCTACCGTACTCTGAAAGCGGGTCAACAAGTGAATTACGAAGTAGAAGAAGGGCCAAAGGGCTACCACGCTAGCTCAGTTACGCCTGTCGAAGGTGACATAGCGAAGTAGTTTCACAAAACAATCACCCATTACAGAAGACACGACCTATAAAAAAACCACCTTTCGGTGGTTTTTTTATGCCTTTCACAATTCGATGTTTAGCGATTAGCCAACAATGTTATTCAATGTGGAGCTTGGACGCATTAACGTTGAAGTCTTTACATCGTCAAATTGATAGTAACCACCAAGATCGCCTGCAACGCCTTGAGCATTGTTTAGCTCAGAAACAATAACACTCTCGTTTGATGCAAGGTGCTCTGCAATTGGCGCGAACTCGTCTGCTAGTGCTTTGTCTTCTGTTTGAAGAGCTAGTGCTTGAGCCCAGTATAGAGCTAGATAGTAGTGAGAACCACGGTTGTCTAACTCACCAACGCGACGTGATGGCGACTTGTTGTTGTCTAGGAACTTGCCTGTTGCTTCATCAAGAGCTTTCGCTAGTACATTCGCTTTTTCTTTACCAGAAACGACCGCTAGATGCTCTAGAGAAGCTGCTAGTGCTAAGAATTCACCTAAAGAGTCCCAGCGTAAGTGATTTTCTTTTTGAACCTGTTGAACGTGCTTAGGCGCAGAGCCACCAGCGCCTGTTTCAAATAGGCCACCACCGTTCATCAATGGAACAATAGATAGCATCTTCGCCGATGTGCCAAGTTCAAGAATTGGGAACAAGTCTGTGAGGTAGTCACGTAAAACGTTACCAGTGACAGAAATGGTGTCTTCACCCTTCTTGATTCGGTCTAGTGAGAACAGTGTTGCTTCCAGTGGAGCTTTCACATAAATTTCTAGACCTGACGTATCGTGCTCTGGAAGATATTGATTCACTTTTTTGATCAACTCAGCATCGTGGGCACGGTTCTCGTCGAGCCAGAATACCGCTGGCGTACTTGATGCACGAGCGCGTGTCACAGCCAGTTTCACCCAATCTTGAATCGGAGCGTCTTTCACCTGACACATACGGAAGATATCGCCTTCTTCAACTGACTGCTCAATAAGCACATTGCCGGCTGTATCGATAACTTCAACTTTGCCATCACCTTTTAGGATGAAGGTCTTATCGTGTGAACCGTACTCTTCTGCTTTTTGAGCCATTAGACCTACGTTTGGCACACTACCCATCGTCGTTGGATCAAATGCACCATTCTCTTTACAGAAGTCGATAACTGCTTGATAGATACTTGCATAGCTACGATCAGGGATCATTGCTTTGGTATCTTTCTGCTTACCATCCGGGCCCCACATTTGGCCAGATGAACGAAGCATCGCTGGCATAGAAGCATCAACGATAATGTCACTTGGTACGTGTAGGTTGGTAATACCACGGTCAGAATCAACCATTGCAAGTGCAGGTTGAGTTTCATAAACAGCTGCTAGATCGGCTTCAATCTCAGCTTTTTGAGCGGCTGGTAGTGAGGCGATTTTTGCGTATACATCACCAATACCGTTGTTTACATCAACACCTAGTTCTTCAAATAGCTGACCGTGTTTTGCAAATACATCTTTGTAGTAAACTTTAACTGCGTGACCAAAAATAACTGGGTCAGAGACCTTCATCATCGTCGCTTTCATGTGCAATGAAAGCAGAACATCTTGCTGTTTCGCCTCTGCAATTTGCTCTTCAAAGAAAGACACCAACGCTTTCTTGTTCATTACAGATGCGTCGATGATTTCACCCGCTTGTAGGGCAACCTTCTCTTTAAGAACGCTAGTCTCGCCAGTAGCTGAAGTAAATTGAATCTTCACATCCGTCGCATCAGCAACTGTGACCGATTTTTCACTACCGAAGAAGTCTTTATCTGCCATGCTAGAAACATGAGACTTAGAATCTTTCGACCATGCTCCCATTGAATGCGGGTTTTTCTTAGCATAGTTCTTCACAGATAGCGGTGCACGTCGGTCTGAGTTACCTTCACGTAAAACCGGGTTTACCGCACTGCCTTTGATCTTGTCATAAGTAGCTTTGATAGCTTCTTGTTCTGGCGTGCTTGGCTCTTCTGGGTAGTTTGGCAAATCATAGCCATTTGCTTGAAGTTCTTTAATAGCAGCCTGTAGCTGTGGGATAGACGCAGAGATGTTTGGTAGCTTGATGATGTTCGCTTCTGGTGTTTTCGCCAGCTCACCAAGTTCAGCTAGTGCATCACCAATACGTTGCTCTTCTTTGAGGTATTCAGGGAAGTTAGCAATAATACGCCCTGCTAGTGAAATGTCTCTCGTTTCAACACTGATACCAGATGAAGCAGTAAATGACTGAATGATTGGCAGCAACGAGTAAGTTGCGAGCGCTGGAGCTTCATCAGTGATGGTATAGATAATTGTCGGCTTTTCTGTAGGCATGAAATTTCCCTATCGTTCTAATTGGGTATGAGTACCCTTATTAATCAACGTGCCTTCATCAAGGACACGTAAACGTTATGACGGAACGCGATTGAGTGGTTGATACAAAAAGTTTGCACATGAAAACCCTCTCAATTGGGCTTTTTTTGTTCAGTCAAACGAAATCCTAAGCACTTATAATTAAACAAATTTGGGCAATTAGTCTATTATCTTGTGCGTTATTCCTGTTTTTGAGCGCGCTTATGATAGCTCAAAACAACCGTAGACAAAACTACACCACACAGTTTGTTTACATTTTTGCAAGGTAGTTAACATGACGAATAAAACAGCGGCACCTCGTAGTAAGTCGAAAAGCCGTGCTGCTTCTACACGTTTCAAACAGCACTCAGGTCCAGGAAGTAGACCGCGAAAGTCCACTTCGAAACCTGCGGTTAAACGAAAAACAGACACTAACCGAAGCAGACTACCCATTGAAGAACGCAAAGTGATCCTCTTCAACAAACCTTATGACACTTTAAGTCAATTCACAGATGGTGACGGACGTAAAACACTTGCCGATTACATAGCTGTCAAAGATGTATACGCCGCCGGACGCCTCGACAGAGACAGCGAAGGGCTGATGGTTCTTACCAACGATGGTATTTTGCAAGCTAGACTGACTCAACCAAAATCCAAGTCAGAAAAAACCTATTGGGTTCAGGTCGATGGAGCGCCCAGTGAGGATGACTTAGATAAGCTGCGACGCGGTGTAGTGCTTAAAGATGGGCCTACATTGCCTGCGAAAGTAAGCCTTATGGAAACGCCTGACGTTTGGGAGCGTCACCCACCGGTGCGCTTTCGTGCCAACATTCCTACCACATGGTTAAGCATTACAATTATTGAAGGAAGAAATCGACAAGTACGTCGAATGACAGCCAATATTGGTTTCCCAACATTAAGGCTTATTCGTGCTTCGATGGCAGGGTTTGAGATTGGAGGCTTGCAGCCAGGTGATTGGTTGGAAATCCCCACCGATCACCCAGCTTTAAAGAGATAAGTAATCCAAAGCAAAGCTATTATTGCTGAGCAACAATCGCCCTCACATGCTCAAGGTCTTCAGGAGTATCTACCCCAGCAGGTGGTGCTTCCTGAGCCGTTGCGACGTGGATTTTTTCTCCATACCACAGCACTCGAAGCTGCTCTAGGCACTCAATTCGTTCAAGTGCACTCGGCTCCCATTCTACATAAGTCTTAATAAACCCAGCACGATAAGCATAGATGCCAATGTGTCTCAGTAGAGGGTTAGTTGCACGTTTTTTCGGCTCTGCAGCGTAAGCATCTCGATCCCAAGGTATCGTTGCTCTACTGAAGTACAGCGCATAACCTTGCTCATCCGTCACTACTTTTACCGCATTCGGGTTAAAGACTTCTGATTCATTCTCAATCGTTACACCGAGGGTAGCCATTGGCGCCGTGCTGCTCTCAAGATTATTAGCAACTTGCTTAATAATGCATGCTGGAATCAAAGGTTCATCACCTTGTACGTTCACAACGATGTGATCGGGTGCGATTTTCATCGACGCAACCACTTCCGCTAACCGCTCGGTGCCAGACTCGTGAGATGGAGAAGTCATACAAACTTCGGCACCAAATTGTTTTGCAGCGAGCTCCACTCTTTGGTCATCGGTTGCGATGATCACGCGATCGGCACCAGATTGTAGTGACTTCTCATAAACGTGCTGGATCATCGGTTTGCCACCAATATCCGCTAACGGCTTACCTGGCAAACGAGAAGATTCATACCTTGCTGGGATAATGACCGTAAAAGACATTAGCGTCCCTCTTCCATACTCATTTGTCTCGCTTCAGGCTCTAGTAAAACCGGAATACCCTCTTTAATCGGATAAGCAAGACGATCAAGCTTACAGATAAGCTCTTGCTTATCTTTATCAAAAGTGAGTTTTCCTTTACATACTGGGCATGCCACGATTTCAAGAAGTCTGTGATCCATAACTTTCTATTACCTTGTTTATTTTTTTGAGTATTTCCCTACCGTCTTGCTCAGTAAATTGAGCCGATACAGGTAAATACCACCAATTGTTTTGTGCAAATGAACGACATTTTACGGCATCTTTCTCCGTCATAATGACGTTATCAGACCCATCACTTAGGGCATATAATTGTTCCGGTTGAAAATCTTTATGGTCTGCAAAGCCTTGGCTGCGCACCACATCTGCATCAAGATCATTCAACGTCTTAAAAAAACGTGGAGGATGGCCAATACCAGCAAACGCAGTGAGTTGCCCTAGTTCGGTCACAGCTTTGCTCTCATTGGTTGTTAGATTGATAGCAAGCTCAGGCTGTAATTCAAAACGCTTCTCTTGCCCTAAACGAGGCTCCCCGCCATTGGTAACAACAAGGTCTACTTCTTCCAAGCGAGACAGCGTTTCTCGTAGTGGTCCTAGTGGAATAGATTGCTCATTACCAAAGCGGCGCACTCCATCAACCACTACAATTTCCATTGCTCTATCAAGCGCATAGTGCTGTAGACCATCATCGGTGATAATCACATCAACACCAAGACTTTCTAGTGCCTTGACTGCATTCGATCTTATCGGATCCACAACAACAGGGACTTTGGTTCTTTCATAAATAAGCTTCGGCTCATCGCCACAGGCTTTAGTACTGGTCTGGGTTTCCACTTGCAGAGGATAATGATTAGATTTACCCCCATAACCTCGAGAGACTACTCCAGGTTTGAAACCTTGACGTTGCAAATTCTCAACCAGCCAAATAACGATCGGTGTCTTACCATTACCACCAGCGGTAATATTACCAACGACAATCACAGGCACAGAAGCGCGGTAGCATTCTTTTGAACCATCACTGAAAGCTTTCCTACGTCGCTTCGCAATCGCTCTATATAACGCACTAAGTGGCCACAAAAGCGGCCACCATAAGTAGTTTAGTGGATTACGACCAAACCACAGTTTCTCAATCACTCGTTGTCACCAAACTGAATTTTATGCAGTTGAGCGTACGCACCTTTATGTGCAAGTAACGTATTGTGATCACCTCTTTCGATGATCTCACCGTCATCAACAACGAGAATTTCGTCAGCTTCTTCGATTGTTGATAAGCGATGAGCTATAACTAGCACCGTTTTATCCTTTTGAAGTTCATCCAACGCAGATTGAATCGCGCGCTCAGATTCAGTATCTAATGCCGAGGTTGCCTCGTCCAAAATCAGAACGGGAGCATCACGCAACAAAGCTCGTGCAATCGCGAGACGTTGCCTCTGACCACCTGACAAGCTTGCGCCATTTTCTCCAATCACGGTATCAAGGCCGTTGTCGAGACCATTAATGAACTCCATAGCATGAGCTAATTTAGCCGCATGCTCGATTTGCTCTCGGCTATATTCGCCATCAGTTGCATAGGCAATGTTGTTGGCGATAGTATCGTTAAACAGATGAACATTTTGAGAAACCAACCCGAAATGCTTACGCAAGTTGGTCAGCTTGATATCATCAATCTTGTGACCGTCAAGTTCAATATGTCCACTATCGACGTCATAGAAGCGTGTAAACAAGTTAGCGATGGTACTTTTGCCCGAACCTGAACGCCCTACAAGCGCAATGGTTTTACCCGCAGGAAGCTCAAAACTAACATGGCGTAACGCTGGCTTTTCGGTTCCCTGATAAGTGAAAGTGATATCGTTAACTTTAATGTCGCCTTTCACTTTCGACAGCTCAACTTTACCAGTATCACGCTCCGTATCTAGGTCCATTAACCCAAATAAAGTTTGGCTCGCGGCCATACCACGCTGGAACTCAGCCGTAACACCAGTCAGTGCTTTCAATGGACGCATCAATGAGAACATAGCCGAGAAAATAACCGTAAAAGTACCCGCGGTAAGTTGCTCACGAATCTCATCGAAACTTGCCAAATAAAGGACCGCAACCAATGCTAATGAGGCAATCATTTGAATCACAGGATTCGCTACCGCTGAGGCTGCTACCATCTTCATGGTTTGCTGCCTCATTTGGTTACTCATCTGATCAAAACGCTCTTTCTCAACTTGCTGACCACCGTAACTCAACACTACCTTATGACCTTTTAGCATCTGCTCGGCTGAGGTGGTCATATGACCCATCGAGGTTTGCATGTTGCGAGAGATCTTTCTAAAACGCTTAGATACAAAGCTAATCGCCCAAGCTACGACAGGAGCGACAGCGAAAAGAACCAGCGATAACTGCCAGCTGCTCCAGAACATCAGTATCAATAAACCCATGATACTTGCCCCTTCTCGGACAATACTGACTAGCGAGCGACTCGTCGCTCCTGCAACTTGTTCTGAGTCATAAGTAATCCGAGAGAGCAGCCCACCAGTAGACTCTTTATCAAAAAAGGAGACTGGCATGTGCATAAAGTGACTGAATATTTTGCGTCGTAGTTCCATGACGACTTTGCCGGATACCCAACTCAAACAGTAGGTCGAGACAAATCCACTGGTGCCACGTATGAACATCATTCCAAGAATGATAAAAGGAAGGACTTTTAAGAAATTCGATTCGACATCACCAAAACCTTCATCGAGTAGAGGCTTAAGTAGTGATAGCATGTAGGTATCTGCAGCAGCATTGATCACCAGTGCGATCACCGCAACGACGAGACCCGCTTTGTACTCTCGAATATAAGTCCAAAGACGCTTAAAGGTCTGCAGCGTCGTTTCATCTTGATTTAGCGACATAATTATTGTTCGTTTTCTTTTATCTATCTGTTCATTCTACTCTGCTTCGCAACATCTGCCTATACCAAGGGTCGAGGTTCTGGTTGCGAAGCGTTGAAACGGTTAATTCTCCATCAAAAAAGACAAAATTAATCTGCCCCAGCGTACCTGTTTCATACCATTGAGCACCTTGCTCTAGGTATCGTTGTTTAACCAAGTCGTTAGGCAGTTGCCAGTGGGAACGAAATTTCGTAGAGGCCACAACGTGCTCAGCATGAATCAATTGTGTCAAAAACGTAGAAGAGCAGGTCCGGCTGCCATGATGAGGAACACTCATAACATCAACATCTAGTTCAGAGAGTGTTCTGGCGATCAATATTTCACTGACTTTCTCAATATCGCCTGTAAGCAATATTCGATGAACTGAATTGTCTCCCTGAACAAAACTAATCAGAACCACACAAGAGTGTGGGTTGTAAGCTCTATCCACTCTCTTCGGAGGCCACAGTGCCTCAAATCGAACTGCCTTCCATTGCCAAGTTCTACCTCGAATACAGAGTTGCTCTTCTGTCAATCCATCTGGCTTCTTGACCCAATCAGGCTTCCAATAATTACGGAGTTCAATTTCACCACCAGCGTGGTCATTATCAGCATGACTAATAATAACTCCGTGCAGGTCTCTAACCCCTATTGCTAAAAGATTGGGAGTCACTACTGCGCTCGCCATAGAGAAAGTTGGACTCGCACGTCCTGTATCATAAAGTACCGCTTGTTCTCCCTGTTTGATGGCAACAGAGAGCCCGTGGGCCACATCAAAAAAGTGGACACTAACTTTTTGCCCGCTTTGTTTTAATGGCAATGTGACAGCACATAATATCAGTAATAGTGTCAGCCACTTCAATGACACTACTTTTCTCAGGACCAACGTGAAAATTAAAGGTATTGCATAGAAAGCAAAATAAGCTGGAGCGTTAAGCCAGAACCAGTTTGATAGGTTCAAAGAGTAATCAAAGGGCATCATCAGCATTTCGACCAATGCCCAGATTAAATTCTCCTTCTCCGACAGTACGGTCACTACAGTCGCTAAGAGCAATAAAGGTACGACTAAAAAACTAAACCATGGGACAAACAACAAGTTATAGAAAGGCGACGCGACAGCAACCCCTTGAAATAAGCTGACCACAATTGGAATGAACAGTAAGCAGAGCAAAACATGGGTATACAACACAGTGCGAACACCAAATTGATAGGAAACAACCGAGTTGGTCACCATGAGTGCGGAGACAGCGAGAAAGGAAAGCCAAAAACTGGCACTTGCGGAAGAAAAAGGCATCAAGGTGAGTATGAGAGAGGCCGCTACTAATAAAGTGGTCATACTCATTATCCGGATGTGAATAATGCTAAGCGAATTGGCAATGACAAGCATGAGTAGAGCGCGAACTGTTGGCGTAGCAAACCCACCTAAAGCCGCATAAAAAAACGCTAACACTAATCCTGTGAAGATACCTAACAATAAACGTAACTTCGTCGTTTTATAACGTAGTTCTGTTGGTAGAAGCAAAGTCAACACCAGCAGTGCCCCTCGCCCAACCAAATACCCAACGGCAAAAACTATTCCTATATGTAGGCCAGAGATGGCAACTAGATGAGACAGTCCGCTCTGTTTTAATCGCAACCAGTCTTCACCCGCGAGTTTGCTTCTGTCACCGAAAATTAACGCTAAATAATAACCTTGATGTAGGCTGTTTGCGGTCACAGACGTTACCAACCGATGTATTTTCGAACGCCAATCATACGTACTACGAACCATAAAATGACTGTCATCCGATAGAACACCATCGGCTAAAAACCGATTAGAAAAATAGTATCGCTCTTTGTCGAAACCAACCTGATTAAGAACACCAACAACGGGTTTTAGTTGAACCAAAGCTTGGAGTTCATCGCCCATTGTTAACGCTATCGGTGCATATAACTTAACGCTAGGCCTCTCAAAGAATGACAATTTTTCTCCATTAATCGATAAAATCGTCAATTCAACCTCATATCCACGAGTTATTTTTTTAAAATAGCTGTCAACTCGTCCTTTTATGGTAATATCTGTGCCAAATCGGTAAAGCACCTCTGATTGGTGCTTGTAAAGATTCCCTTGTATCAAAGCCACGGACATTGCAATAAAAACCACTGCAATTATCGAGCAGCGTTTTATTAGTAAGGCTATGCTAATTAAGGATGTAGGAATCAACCAGTAGTAATGAGGCATCATTGGCCACCATGCAACACTGATAAGTGTTAGTGAAAAAACCAACGGTGCAACAATGCCTGTTAAGAGAGTCATGTTTCCCTATGCCAAGAAAGTTCATTAAACGTTTCATGCCCGATCACGAGATGATCAAGCGACAAAAGGCATTGAAAGTGTTCGGCAATGTCCTCTATAACCCAAACCTTTGGTGTTTAAATCGACGCTCAGCGGCAGGCGCTTTTGCGGTTGGTTTGTTTATGGCTTTTGTCCCACTACCTAGCCAAATGATTATGGCGGCAGGGTTAGCTATCCTGTTTGGTGTAAACCTTCCTTTATCGGTCGCACTTGTATGGATTAGTAACCCTGTGACCATGCCAGTACTATTTTATTTTGCGTACAAGATCGGCGCATTTTGCTTGAATACGCCTCCGCAGCCATTCCATTTTGAGTTGTCTTGGCAATATTTATCCGACCAAATGACCACCATTGGCCCCCCGTTCCTCTTAGGGTGCGCGATATGTGGTATTGTTGCTTCTGTTGCTGGGTATTTCGGCATTCGTGGCCTTTGGCGTTACTCTGTGGTTCGCAGTTGGCAGCAACGCGCTACAAGATAACGTTAGCTTGAAACTGACAACAGAGTCGTAAACAGAAACTACGAGTGTGACGACACTTCTAAGCAACAAGACTGTCGACCAAATATGAAAAAGCCCGTCAATGAATATCATTGACGGGCTTTTTCTTGAGATTAAATTACTTGGCGCTCAATACTGAAGCAGGGTTTAACTGACTTGCCTTAGTTGCTGGATACCATGTCGCAATCAGACTTAACACCGTTGCAGTCCCCGCCACTAAAGCCACATCACTCCAAACCAACTCAGATGGCAGAAAGTCTACAAAGTAAATATCGCCAGATAAAAACTTATGACCAATGAGAGACTCAAGGCCAGAAACCAATGGAGTGAGATTCAGTGCCACTAAACTACCCAGCATACCACCGACAATACTACCCACTACGCCAGAAAATACACCTTGCCAGATAAAGATGCGTTTTATGAGGCCATCTGTGGCGCCCATCGTACGTAATATTGCGATTTCAGATGCGCGATCTTTTACCGCCATCATCAGTGTTGAAACAATATTGAAGCACGCAACACCAATAACCAGAACCATCACCAAATACATAATGGTTCGAACTAACTGAATATCTCGATATAGGAAACCATATTTTTGTTTCCAGCTACGTAAATAGACATACTCCGTTAAGGTATTGCCCACCTCTCTAACAATCAAAGGGGCATTGAATACGTCATCTACTTTTATAGAAACGCCAGTAACTTGATTACCTAGTCGAGCATACTGCTGAGCATCTGCTAACGGAACAATCGCCAAGCTATGGTCAATCTGTCCATTTAACTCGAGCAAACCAGATACTTGGACTCGAACTCGTCTTGGTGCTTGCACTTTGCTGGTGTTGCTAGTGGTTGGGATCATTAACGTTACGTAGTCACCTACTTTTGCACCCACTTGATCTGCGACCCCTTTGCCGAGGATCACTTGCTGTTCACCGGCATGAAAATTTTGCCAAGCAGTGCCTTTCACAAAGCCTGGTAGTGTCGACACTTTGGTTTCAAGTTCGGGGTCAACGCCGCGAACTTCAACAGCTTTGAGTAGGCTGCCCTTTTCAACTAAAGCTGTCATTCGAATATAGGGTGCAGCCGCCTCTACTTTTGAGTGTTTCATTGCCGAGTCCATCACCTTTTGCCAATTTTTGATCGGAGCATTCACACCTTCAAACTCACCATGGGCAATTACGGATAACACTCTATTCTTCAGCTCGCGCTCAAAGCCATTCATCGCAGACAAACCAATGACAATCACCGCCACCCCAACGGCGATGCCAACAATGGATGAAATCGAAATAAACGACACCATTTTGTTACGTTGTTTGGCTTTGCTAAAACGTTTACCAATAAAAAACGATAGTGACACATTAGCTCCTTGAATTACGCAATTTTGGCATCGAGTAGCAGGCCATCTTGCATATGCATCTGCCTATCCATTTTCGCGGCTAACTCATTATCATGAGTCACCACTAGAAAAGCGGTTCCGTATTCTTGGTTAAGTGTTCGCATCAAATCATATATAGATAAAGCCGTAGTATGGTCAAGGTTACCGGTCGGCTCATCAGCCAACACTAACGCAGGCTTATTGACCAAAGCTCTAGCGATGGCAACTCGTTGGCGCTCTCCTCCCGAAAGCTCAGAAGGTCGATGCTCTAAACGATGTTTTAGCCCCACACGCTCTAGTAATGCACTCGCTTCGGCCTTCGCAAGTTTGGTTCCCATACCACCAATGAGTAACGGCATCGCCACGTTTTCTACCGCTGTAAAGTCACTGAGTAGATGATGGAACTGATATACGAACCCTAAGTGTTCATTACGAAGCTTGGCTTGTTGGTTGCTGCTTAAAGTCAGTAGAGGCTCACCAAGGAAAGTAACCTCCCCTTCCGTTGCCTCATCCAAAGCACCTAGTATGTGAAGTAGCGTTGACTTACCGGAGCCAGAAGAACCAATTATAGACACCAGCTCACCTTTGGAGATCTCAAAACTCACGCCTTTAAGTACCTCGGTATCCACCGCCCCATCGTGATACGTTTTTCGAATGTTTTGACAGGCGATTAACGGACTACTCATATCTTAAAGCCTCTGCTGGTTTAACGGATGATGCTCGGAAAGAAGGAAACAGTGTGGCTGCTAAACTCAGCAACACAGCGCAAATAACAACGACAATAATTTGGCTAGGATTCACCACTATCGGCAACTGTCCACCAAAGCTAAATAAAGCGACACCCATGACTTCCAATAGGCTATTAAGGTTGTTTGCCAACAACACACCAAGAATGCCACCAACAATGGCTCCTAGTGCACCACTGCTGGCCCCCTGAACCATAAAGATGGCGAGCACTTGACGGTCAGTCATGCCTTGCGTTTTCAAAATGGCGACTTCTGATTGTTTCTCCATCACCACCATAATCAGTGCGGAAATAATATTGAACGCCGCTACGCCGATAATGAGCCCAAGCATCAGCCCCATCATATTCTTTTCCATTTTTACTGCTTGGAATAATTCGCCACGTTGATCGCGCCAGTCACTCCATAACCAACCATCCGGCAATGGCTGTTCACTTAAATTGGAAACAACGAACGGGTCATTAAAAAACAGTCTCCATCCACTCGCTTCATCGGCTTTGTAACGCATTAACTTGGCGGCATCTTTCAAATGAGTTACGACTAATTGGCCATCCACATCGGAGCCAGTGCTATAAAGCCCAGCAACAGTAAACATTCGCTGACTCGGGATTCGCCCAAGCGGCGTATACTGGCTAGCACTGGTAACCATTAGTCTTACCTTATCGCCAACGCGCACATCGAGCTCTCGGGCAAGCGTATGACCCAACAAAACCTGATACTTTCCTGCTTGTAAATTATCTAGGCTACCACTTACCAGACGATAGCGAATCGGATCATCAGTTTCGGGCTCAATTCCAATCATCATGGCAGCAGACAATCCCTGATGGCTTTGGACCACAGCCTCACTGCGGACAATAGGGACCGCTGGCTGACTAGTAGCAAAACTATTCAGCAACGCATCTGGCTTGTCATTTAAGTCGACTCGACCTGAATCATGTGAAATAACCGCTTGAGGCAAAACGCCAAGAATTCGACCTTTCAGTTGAGCTTCAAATCCGTTCATTACTGAGAGAACAGTAACGAGCGACAAAACACCGATAGTGATTCCTGCGGTCGACATATAAGATACGAACCGACTAAAGCGATCGCCTGAGCGACCTCTTAGGTAACGTAATCCAATAAAAACGGGCAAAGGGTGAAACATAATAATGGCCATGGGACGAAATCTATGAGTAATGTAACCAGAAAACCCATTGGGTTGTAGCCCCGATTGTAAATTTCCTTTTAAATTACGTACTTTTGACCTTTCATTCGGTCATTTTCTTGATAACTCAGACATACACAGAGATAATTAATTCAAGTCGATTAGGAAAAATGTATGCAGCAGAACGAATTCTTCACCGTAAATGGACCTTTAAAAGCCAACATTGAGCCATTGGCACTTGGTAGTACTCTACCCGACCTAGACCAATACATTGCTGAAATTCCAGCTCCGTTTATGGCATCGAGTGAATTTAGTCTGCTCGATCAGCAAAATGACGCTGCAAAGCACGAACTGAATCAACATAACCTCAAGCACGTTGCCGAGTTAATTGAACAGCAAAACAGCAAGCTTAATTTGCTGCTTAATTATATTATTTCGCAACAAGATGACCCTGCACAACGCCATGTGACTCACAGTTTTGGTGCAGGTCAACTTACCTATATCACTTCAGAAGCACTGAAAGTTGGTCAAGTAGCCAAGGTGAAGCTTTTCCTAGATCACCCACCTGCTGGTATATATTGTTATGCAGAAGTCACCGATATACAGAACTCCGAATCAGGCCAATTGGTTACGTTGAGTTTTGTGCGAATCCTTGAAGAACACCAAGACCTACTAATTAAAGCCGCTTTGTACCAACAACAGAAATTGCTTCGACAGCGCTCGCTAGACAGAGACAACCAATAAATACTATGAGTAATTGTCAACTACTTCCTCTTAATGCACCAACGGGTGCCGGTGATAAAAAGTTTCTCGGTAACCTGATTGGTGGCGCATTAGCCCTTGCTATCAGCGAGCATGCTAACACCTATAATGATCATACTTTACTGGTTGTGCCAGACCCACAGCTTGCACTTAAACTTCAAGGTGAACTAGAACAGTTCTTTCCAGGAGAGATTGCTCTATTCCCTGACTGGGAAACCTTGCCATACGATAATTTCTCGCCACATCAGGATATAATTTCTGATCGTATTGCACGGCTATACGCCCTACCGCAACAGTCAAAAGGGATCACTATCGTTCCGGTAAGCACTTTGTTGCAAAGGCAAAGTCCTCGCGATTTCTTAATGCAACATACCTTGATGGTAAAAACTGGTGATTTGTTTTCACTGGATAAACTACGTCTACAGCTAGAAAACTCTGGCTACCGACATGTAGACCAAGTGTTTGGTCCCGGTGAATATGCAAGTAGGGGTTCAATTCTCGATCTCTTCCCTATGGGAAGCTCTGCGCCTTATCGCATTGATTTCTTTGACGATGAAATCGACACTATTCGCACCTTTGACCCGGAAAACCAACGTTCCATCGAAGATATTAGCGAGATTCGACTCCTCCCAGCTCATGAGTTTCCTACGACAAAAGACGCGATTGAAGAGTTTCGTGTTCGCTGGAGACAACAATTCGACGCAAGGCGCGAACCAGAGTCAGTCTACATGCAGGTAACAAAAGGCACTTGGCCAGCGGGTATAGAGTATTGGCAGCCTCTGTTCTTTGAGCATACTGAAACGCTATTTGATTACATCAGTCAAGACTCCCAAATTATTGCGGTGGGTGATATTGAGTCCGCCATAGATACCTTTTTGTCTGACGTGGAAACACGTTATGAGCAGCGAAAGGTCGACCCTTTGCGCCCACTGTTAGAACCGAGTGCGCTTTGGCTGCAAAAAGATGAGTTCTATTCACAGCTAAAAGCCTATCCACAATTGCTGTGCTCCGTTGATTCCGTGGATGAAAAAGCAGGACGCGTCAATGCTCCCGTCGAGGCACTTCCTGATTTAGCAGTACAGCATCAATTAAAAGAGCCGATGGCTCAAATCCGTCAGTTTACTGAGCAGTACGCTGGTAAAGTGATTTTCTCGGTGGAATCTGAGGGCCGTCGAGAGGCGCTGCTTGAATTACTTCATCGCATAAAACTGAGGCCACAAGAGAAAGAACATTTTCTCGATGCGCTGAAGAGTGACGATAAGTTCACACTTGTTATTGGTCAATGTGAACATGGTTTTGCTTATCAACAACAGTTCGCTCTGATCTGCGAAAGTGACATGCTCGGCGATCGCGTTATTCAACGACGCAAGAAAGAAAAACGCTCGATTAATAGTGACACGGTCATTCGCAACCTTGCTGAACTCAAGCCAGGCCAACCCGTTGTTCATATTGACCACGGTATTGGCCGCTACGTCGGCTTGCAAACACTTGAAGCGGGCGGCATGACGACAGAATACGTCACACTCGAATACCAAAATGATGCCAAGCTGTACGTCCCTGTCGCGTCACTAAACTTAATCGGACGCTACTCTGGTGGTGCGGAAGAATCGGCACCACTCAACAAATTAGGCAGTGAATCTTGGGCTAAAGCCCGTAGAAAAGCCGCTGAAAAAGTGCGTGATGTTGCGGCAGAGTTGCTCGACGTATACGCCAAGCGCGAGTTAAAACCTGGCTTTAAATTCAGCTTAGATCGTGACCAATATGCGACCTTTAAAGCTGGTTTCCCATTTGAAGAAACTGACGACCAAGCACAGGCCATCAATGCTGTCATGTCTGATATGTGTCAGCCTAAAGCCATGGATCGTTTGGTTTGTGGTGATGTTGGCTTCGGAAAAACAGAAGTCGCAATGCGCGCAGCATTTGTGGCAACCGACAACGGTAAACAAGTCGCAGTGCTGGTTCCTACCACACTGCTGGCACAGCAGCATTTTGAGAACTTCCGCGATCGATTTGCCAACCTGCCAATCCGTGTTGAAGTCTTGTCGCGCTTTAAATCGGCCAAAGAGCAAAAAGCCATCCTACAAGACGTCGCCGATGGAAAGGTGGATATTGTCGTTGGCACCCACAAACTGCTCTCTAGTGACATTCGGTTTAAAGATCTTGGCCTACTCATCGTTGATGAAGAACATCGATTTGGTGTGAGACAAAAAGAAAAAGTGAAAGCGATGCGAGCCGATGTCGACATTTTGACCTTAACAGCAACGCCTATTCCACGAACGCTGAATATGGCCATGAGTGGCATGCGCGATCTTTCCATCATTGCTACACCGCCAGCGAGACGTCTTGCCATTAAGACCTTTGTGCGTCAAAGCGAAGACAGTGTTGTACGCGAAGCAATACTTCGTGAAATCATGCGGGGTGGTCAGGTCTATTTCCTCCACAATCAGGTTGAAACCATTGAAAAGGTAGCGGCAGACTTAGAAAAGTTAGTCCCCGAAGCACGCGTCACAGTTGCCCACGGCCAGATGCGTGAACGTGAACTAGAGCGAGTTATGAATGATTTCTATCATCAACGTTTTAATTTACTAGTATGTACGACCATCATTGAGACGGGCATCGACGTGCCAACTGCCAACACCATCATCATGGATCGTGCTGATAACCTTGGCTTAGCGCAGCTTCACCAGCTTCGTGGACGTGTGGGTCGCTCGCACCATCAGGCGTATGCTTATCTGCTGACTCCTCATCCAAAAGCCATGACAAAAGATGCAGTGAAGCGATTAGACGCTATCGCCTCGCTAGAAGATCTTGGGGCCGGCTTTACTCTAGCGACTCATGACCTTGAAATTCGTGGCGCTGGAGAACTTTTAGGGGATGAACAGAGTGGCCAAATTCAGTCCGTTGGATTCTCACTCTATATGGAAATGTTAGAGCAAGCCGTGGAAGCGCTAAAAGAAGGCAAAGAGCCCTCTTTGGACGATCTACTTCGCGAACAAACCGAAGTGGAATTACGTATCCCCGCTTTGCTCCCTGATGGCTACATTCCGGATATCAATACTCGTCTATCCATGTATAAACGAATCGCAAGCGTTGTAGATAACGAAGAGCTCGACGAGCTAAAAGTGGAACTTATTGATCGATTTGGCCTGCTGCCGGATGCTGCCAAACACCTTCTTGCCGTCTCACAAATGAAGCTTCGTGGTAGAGCGCTGAAAGTTAAAAAAGTAGAAGCCCATGATAAAGGTGGCTATATTGAATTTTATCCGGATGCTGACATTAACCCAGCCTTCTTGGTTAAACTACTTCAAGCGCAGCCAACAAAGTTTGCGATGGAAGGGCCAACTAAGTTCAAGTTTATGGAAGCGTTAACCGATAGGCGTAAACGCTTAAGCTACCTCAATAACATGCTTGACGAGTTTGAAGCCAATCAACTTCCGAACGCATAATTGCTTACAGCTGCAACGATTTTTCACCGTGAAATGTTTCAGCAACGTCCTGTATTAATTGATATAATGGGATTGCACTCAATGATAGTGGCAATCAATGGAGAAACAATGAAAAAACTGATCCCACTGCTACTCCTATTGGTTTCTATGCCAAGTTTGGCGCAGAGACAATTTGATATAGAAGTGATCGTTTTCAAACGTGCGGTAAACCCTGAAAAAGTAAACGAGTCTTGGCCAAACACTATGCCGCAAATAGACTTTAGCCGCGCTGGTTCAATGAACGATGCCAGTTATCGCGCGTCGAAAGGCGTTCAGATGCTGCCTTACTCTTCATACCAATTGAATGATGAAGCGGCAAAACTAAAAAATCATGCAGGCTATACGGTGCTTATGCACAAAGCATGGCGTCAAGGCGATAACGGTAGAGGCTCTGCTCCAATCTTCCATATTCGTGCAGGGAAAGATTACTCAGCTGGTTTTAATGCCGATGGAACAGAAAAGGGCAGCAACAGCAACACCACAAGCCCGGTTGATGGCGTAACGGAAGTGGCCATTGACAAACCGTTGTACGAGCTTGACGGTAAACTACAGATTTACGTGCAGCATTACTTGTATGCAGAAGCCCAACTAGACCTTCGCTCGCCAAGCACCAAAGAGGTGATTGTTACTGATTCCGTCACGGCAACAGAACCGATGGAACCGTCTGCAGACAATTCTGTAGCGACGGGGACTGAAGACAGTAACGTCATTGCTGGCAACTTAGAGGCCATAGAGCCTCAACGTGAAGTTCAAACCTTTCTTAAGGACTATCGATTTGATCAGAAACGTCGCATGAGAAGTAGTGAAACACACTACCTAGACCATCCGTTAATGGGCATGATCATCCAAGTTCGAAGAGTGCAGAACTAATCCAGAAAGGGCCTGAAATACGGCCCTTTTTTCATTTCTTCTTCCGTTCCAAGGCATTATGAATACGCATTACACCATCTACACAAAAAGATTATGCCTTCGATTAATGGATCTTAACGATGCCGAGCAACTGGCAATTGCAATCCAAGAATCTCCCTCGTTGCATCAATGGATAGATTGGTGTCATAAAGACTTTACTCAACATGAAGCGATGGAATTCATTGGAGCGACTCGAGTTAACTGGGTGAAAGCCGTAGCATTTGGCTTTGCATTGTTTGACCGAAAAACCGAACAGTTTCTGGGTATGGTGGCGCTCAATGAGTTTTATCATACCTTCAATATGGGAAGTCTTGGCTATTGGCTAAGAGATGATGCTCAAAAGCAGGGTTATGCCTTGGAAGCGCTCGATGCGTTGGTGGAATTCAGTTTTGCTAATTTATTACTCACTCGCCTAGAAATTGTTTGCGACCCAGACAACTCCGCTAGCCATAGACTTGCTGAACGTATCGGAGCAACCTACGAATGTTTAGCGCAGAATCGCTTTGTTTTTGATGGTAAACCAAAAGCAGGACTAGTCTATTCCCTCATTCCTCCCACCCGCTGAACCAGTGAATATGAGATAAAAAAAGAGGCGCTTTTCAGCACCTCTCGTTGTTACTAGGTATTAGTGCAATTTCAAGTTTGGT
Source organism: Vibrio sp. McD22-P3 (assembly GCF_021568915.1). Lineage (NCBI taxonomy): Bacteria > Pseudomonadati > Pseudomonadota > Gammaproteobacteria > Vibrionales > Vibrionaceae > Vibrio > Vibrio sp. McD22-P3. The sequence continues at coordinate 81,985 of NZ_JAKGTN010000003.1, read as the reverse complement.
CTCAATACACGGTTAATACGACCAACCAACATCATTAATCCGGTCTTTAATACACCATGTAACGCCACCTGGTGCATACGATAAAGCGAAATGTAAACCACACGAGCGATTCGGCCTTCCACCATCATAGAGCCCTTGGTTAGGTTACCCATTAAACTGCCTACCGTTGAGAATCGGCTCAATGATACTAATGAGCCGTGATCATTATATACGTAAGGCTTTAATTCTCTGTCTGTCAGTTTAGCAACGATGTTACTAAACGCACGGCTCGCCATTTGATGTGCAGCTTGAGCACGTGGTGGTACGAATTTACCATCAGCTTGGGTACATTGAGCCAAGTCACCGATAACGAAAATATCATCATCACGCGTGGTTTGCAGTGTGTCTTTTACTACTAACTGGTTGATACGGTTAGTTTCCAAACCGGCAATGTCTTTCATAAAGTCTGGCGCTTTGATTCCTGCCGCCCAAACCATTATTTGTGCTGGGATTTTTTCACCATCTTTCGTAGTTAAGCCATCTTTGTCCGCTTGAGTCACCATAGTGGCAGTGCGAACGGTTACACCCAGTTTTGTCAGTTCAGAATGCGCTGCGCTTGAAATACGTGGAGGAAGCGCTGGAAGAATACGCTCACCCGCTTCAATCAAGTTTACGTTCAGCTTACTCGAATCCAGATCACCGAAACCATAAGTACGAAGCTCTTTGACTGCGTTGTGCAGTTCGGCAGACAGCTCTACCCCTGTTGCACCAGCACCAACGATCGCAATATCGACAGTGCCGTGACCATTTTTCGCATGCAGTTTTAGGAACTCATTGTTCATTTCTGTACGGAAACGGTGTGCTTGTTCTGGGCTATCTAAGAAGATGCAGTTATCGCGAACACCAGGAGTATTGAAGTCGTTTGATGTTGAGCCAATCGCAAGCACTAAGATGTCATAAGCGATCTCGCGGCTTGGCATCAATAGCTCATCGTGCTCATCTCTCAATTCACTTAACGTAATACTTTTGCGCTCACGATCAATCTCATTCAGGCTGCCCATTTGAAAGTCAAAATGGTGGTTTTTCGCGTGAGCACGATAGCTTAGCGCATCAACCCCTTCGTCCAATGAGCCGGTCGCTACTTCGTGCAGAAGTGGCTTCCATAAATGGCTTGCTTTACGATCAACAAGCGTAATATTGGCGCGCCCTTTACGTCCAAGTGTTCGGCCTAATTTGGTCGCAAGCTCAAGTCCGCCTGCGCCACCACCAACAACGACAATATTAGTCACAATGGCTCTCCTAAAAAGTGAAATTTGAAAGTTAGAAAATGGTCTTACATCCCGCCCAAGGCGAAATGCTTAAAATTTGGTCATTATGCGCAAATATAGACTCCAAGTGGCAGCCCCTAGCGCGGTACAATCATGGTTTCACTTCACAAATTTGTTCAAAATCGTCTTTGTTTGAACATCTTAGGGCAAGTTCTCTTCTTGCTCTCAACTTTTTTTGATATTTATCAAATAATGTAGAATGGTTTTATTATATAGGGCAAATCAATGTCCGCAACTATTCAATGGAATTATTTTTGTTAAGTGAATTAAATGGCCATTTGTTAATCGATAGTTCCATCACTAAAAACGGCTCCTCAAAGGAGCCGTTTTTAACTTCATAATTCAAGGTCAATACCTAGGGCGTTACCGTAACTAATGCATCACCTGTGACATTTTCAAATGATGCAGTGATGGTAGCAGTACCCGCCGAAATGCCACTGACATATTGCTTGGATGGGTATGCAACATCCATGTCTGAACTGCTCCAAGAGACATATTTGGCGTAGTTCTCAACACGACCATCAGAGAAAGTGACATTAACAGTTACCTCAACAGTATCACCGGTAGCAACCGTGATATTTTGTGGCACAATTTCTACCTTTGTCGTTGTGGCAGGATAGGTTTGCGTTTCAACAAAATCTGTCATGCCTTGGTATGACATCGTAATCGTCGCGCGCCCTCCTTCATAAACACCTTGCGCTAAACCCGCCTTGGCATTTCCGGATTCAATCGTCGCGGCAGTGGTATCGCTGCTCGACCACTCAGCATCTAAGGTAACATCTTTGCTCGACCCACCTTGATAGTATGCAATAGCATGGTATTGGAATGGTGTTCCCGAATAGAGGATGTCCTGTCTTGGTTCTATTGCGACTTGTGCTAGAACTAGAGGAGCAACCGTGGTAGTCACCTCATCCTCAACCCCATCAAACTCAGCTTTGATCTGCGTGCTGCCTGCGGATAACGCTTCACCATTACCTCCTAACTCCCCTGTGGTGACCACTTGAATCACAGTAGGGTCACTAGAAGACCACGTCGCTTTTGAAGTTACATCTTCATCAGGCAAGCCTTGATGATATTTAGCAATCGCCTTATATCGTCCTACAGTTCCTTCTGGAACTGTCTCATTGTCCGGCGTAACGACTAGCTGTCTGATATATGTGTCAACAACACTAACCTGACCTGCTCCTTCGATGTTTTGATAGATCGCATACACTTCACTGTGACCCGCAGATTTTCCTTCTATCAACCCCGTCGTATTCACGGCAAGTTTATCTCTCTGTTGCACCCGCCAATCACTTAGCGCTGTTACATCTTTAAATGAAACCTTATTAGTATTAACGTCTTTGTATACTGCATAAGCAGTAAGTTGCTTTGTATCCCCTACTTTGACCATGGAATCGGCAGGCTCAACGTTCACGCCTAAGTAGGTCAGGCTACCAACCACTACTTCCGCGTTTGCCGTTTTACCATAATAGGTCGCGATGACTGACGTTTGTCCAGAGTTTAAACCTGTGACTAATCCTTCTCTAAAGCGCGCGTTATCTACATGGGCAACCACATCATCAGCAGTCGTCCAAGTCACACCATTCGTCACATCCGTCACGGTTTTGTCTGAAAATACCGCTGTTGCTTTATATTGCTGTAGATCTTGAATGTTAATGGTAGCTGTAGCTGGCGTAACCTGTAACTCCATCAAAATTGGCTCGGTAACTATCAACGATGTCGACACGGTAATTGACTCAAAAGTCGCGCTGATTTGGGTTTCCCCTGTAAAAACGGTTGAAGCCATCCCATCAGTACTAATTGTCGCTACCGTCGTCATACTGCTTTGCCAACTGGATTCTAAAGTTACAGTCTTACTAGTACCATCTGAATAGCGAGCATGGGCCTCATATTGTACTTCTAAACCCAGTGGTACGGTCTCATTTTGAGGACTAATAGTAAGTTCAACCAAGCTTGGGGCAACGACGGTGACACTCGAAGTATCACTCATGCCAGAGTAGGTAGCAGTGACGACTGCATTACCAATGTTCAAGGCACTACCTATCCCCGCGTTAGCGGAGCTGTTATCAACATTGACCACTCTTGAATCCGAGCTGCTCCAATTAGCGCTAGATGTCACATCAATACTGCTTCCATCACTATAGATGGCCGTTGCCTCGAAATGCCCATTTGTGCCTTTTGGTACTGTAACGGCATTTGGCGTCACTTCTAGGTGATCAACTACCGCCGCGGTAACCGTTAAACTTGCTTCACCATTAAGACCCAAGTACTGCGCGCTGATTGTCGTTTGACCAGCAATAAACGTCACCGCATTCGCAGAAGCATCTATAGAAGCAACATCGTTATCCGAGCTTTGCCAAACAGACAGCAAGGTGACATCTTGCAAGGTTCCATCTGTGTAGAGCGCATCCGCATGATACGGTAAGCTCAATCCCGCAGGAACTTTAGTAATGGCCGGAGACACAATTAACTTAACTGCCGTTGCAGCTGTTACAGTCAACGTTGCCTGACTCAGTTGCCCCCCGTAACGAGCTGAAATAACAACATTTCCCTGTTCAACACCCGTCGCTTTTCCCCCTGTTATTCCTGTAGAAGAAATAGTAGCAATATTGATATCCGAAGAAGTCCAAGTTGCTATCTGAGTCACTACTTTACTTGTCCCATCAGAGTAAAACGCAGTCGCTTGATAGTACTGACTCTGACCATCTGCAATAGTGGCGCTAGCAGGCGTCACTTGCAGCCCTGTTACTACCGCTTGAGTGACAGAAAGGTTCGCGGTAGCGCACTGTCCTAAATAACATCCGCTGATCTGGCTAGTTCCTTGCTCCTCTCCTTGTGCCACGCCAAAGGCGTTAATGGTAGCGATATCAGTATTGTTCGATTGCCAGCTACTCAAAGTGCTGATATCTCGTTTGCTTCCATCTGAATACTGGGCAGTAAGCACATAACTTTGTGTCGTTCCTTTTGGAATCGTCGAATTAGCAGGTGATATGGATACCGAAGTTAGCGTTGCATTACTTACCGTGATCATGCTGCTCTGCTCCATACCGCCAAATTTCGCCGTGACACCCGCTTGGCCTAAAGCTAAACCATGTACCGTTCCGGCGCTTATATTACCGGTTTCAACGTTTACTAAACTCTGGTCCATCGATGCCCAAACCGATTGCAGAGTTACATCATTCGATGACCCATCACTATACACAGCAAAAGCTTGTAGCCTAGTTTGATGCCCTGCAGGTATAGTCACCTTGTTTGGAGCTACCACCAGCTCTGTTAGTTGAGCTTGAGTCACATTCAATAAAGCATCCGCCTGTTGGCTGGCATAAGTAGCCGTCACAACAACATCACCACTCTGATAACTATCTGCCAGTCCTTTTTGATTAATAGATGCCACACTGTTGTTGGAAGATTGCCAACTTGCCAGCTCAGTTACCTCTCGACTTGTCCCATCACTAAATAAAGCGAACGCCTGATACTGCTGAATATTACCCGCCGCTACGCTGGCTTTTGCTGGTGTCACCACCAAATCGGTAACGGAAACCTGAGTCACGGTCGCAGCTGTACTATCGGAAATGGTATTACTCGTTTTCGAGAATGATGCGATGCCTTGATAGCTTGCGGTTATTTGGGTTGTGCCGATCTCGTTCGCCGTCGCCAAGCCGCCATCTGTGCCATCTGTGCCATCTACTACAATTGAAACTGCTCTACCATTTGACGAATTCCATGTGGCTAATTGCGTTACGTCTTCACTATGCCCATCTGAATAATACGCGGTCGCAGTGTATTTACCTGTGGTACCCACAGGCTTCGCCAGATTTTTCGGGGTGACCTGTAAACTCGATACAACCGCATTGGTAACGTTCAAATCCGTTTGTACCGACTTACCTTGATAGCTAAAACTGATCTGAGTTGTACCTTGAGATAACGTGGCCGCATTACCGCTTTGTGAACCTATCGTTGCAACATTAGCAGTGCCACTTTGCCAGTTACCGAATTTAGTCACATCTTGTTGGCTTGCATCAGAGAAGAGCGCCATCGCTTGGTACTGAACCGCGATACCTGCTGGAACCGTCTTGTTTACAGGAGAGATAGACAACGAATCCAAAACCGCAGAGGTAACCGTTAGTTCCGATGAAGCTTGGTAGGTTTGATACTGAGCGTTGACCGTCGTAATTCCGACTTGCTTTCCGCCAACAAGTCCGCCTTGTGTGCCATCAGCGACAATCGTCGCAATAGAGGAATCGATAATACTCCACTGTGACAACGCTGAAATATCTTGAACGCTGCCGTCAGAATAATTCGCTATTGCTTGAAACTGATACTGTGTCCCTTTCGCTATCGCCTTGACCGGTGGCACAACAGCGATACTGGTAATATAAGGTGCACACGGATTATCTGGCCCACCGCACTCACTGGTTGGAAAGCCACTATTATCTCCATTACATGCCGCCAAAAAGAATGTCATCCATAACACACATAAGCGATAAAGTGTTTTTGTCATCTGCATGAGTCACTCTTTAGTTTTGATTAGTACTAGACGGGGTAGTCATTTCTTCGATATGAACGGTCACTCTTCGGTTCATATGACGATGTTCCGTTGTGTCATTAGGAACAACAGGAGAGTCTTCTCCATAACCAGCAACCCTTAGTTGCTCAGTACTTACGCCCGCATGTTTTAGGTACTCATAAACCGCATTTGCTCGACGCTCGGACAAGCTTTGGTTGTACTCATTCGGTCCAGTAGAATCGGTGTAACCATATACGGTTGCACGAGTTTCAGGATAGCGAGTTAATCGATAGACAATAGGGTTAAGCGCCTCAACATTCTCGATTTTTTCGGAGTCAAATGCGAAGAGAACCGAAGAATGCAGCTCTGGCAAGCGCGTTGTTATTATTGGAGTAACTGGTTTGGCCTCGGTTTGAGTCTCTGGCTTGGAGTCTTCTGCCGAGCTAAATCGATACACAATACCTAAAGTAGCTAGATGCCCGTTACTTCCACCAAGTTTGTCGCTGCCAAGCGCATTGACATATTGGTACTCTACTCTGCCCGCCCAATGATTTGAGAAGTGGTATTCCAAGCCGACACCAGCTGTTGGAGCCCAACCGTCATCTGTTAGAGTTCTGGTTGGTCCGCTATTCTTACCTTGCCAGTAGAGTGTGCCCGCTTTTGCAAACGCGTCCAAATTGTCGGTCACAGGAATACGACCTACAACTGACATTTCTATGCCTGACATAGAACCCGCATATTGGTTGACTTTACCACCTTCTGGATACAAAGCTTTCGCTTCACCAAAATCGAGGTAGCCTAATTCTAGTCCCCAGTGCTGCCAAACCTGATAGCCAATAAAGCCCCCTAACGCAACATCAGTTCCATCACAATCTACCGCCCATTCTTCACAGGCATTTTGGTATTTCATTACACCTAGTTTTCCTCCTAGGTACCAATGCGATGAAAAAGCGTCACTGTCAGCCGACGTTTCATCGGCGAGGACGTTAAAGCTGAGCGATACAACTATCGCTAAACTGAGTACTTTATGAGTAGAAACCACTGCTTCCTCCGTTTTCGTCTAATACGAGCGTGAGGCAGGCTACTGAAGAGTGTGAGAATGACCTTGTAAGAGTAACCAACCTAAATTAACTGGGCGTACCATAATAAAATCTTAATGTTGTGTGAAAGTTGTTACCGTATTGAACAAAAAAAAGCAGCGAAATCCGCTGCTTTTGTAAAAAGTAGTACACGCCACTCGGACGTTTCTTACATTACGATTCTTTAAACGCCTTCATTGTTTGAAGGTGCTGAGAGATCTTTTTGAATTTATGTGTTTGAGTTTCATCCCACACTACATCGTAATAATCTTTAAGGGCATCCGCCGTTTTTTGGTTATCGTGAATTTCGTCTTCTTTGGACAAAATGACCATACAACGACCCGCATTTTTACTGCGGAACTTTTCAACACACTTAGTGGCAATGTCTTCATATTCTTCTGGCCGATCAATACGACCTTGCATATTTACTTCAGGGTGCAAATTGGGGTTGAAGATAACTTGTTTAATGCCACATAAGAAGCCTATGCGCTCTGACCAGTAGCCTCCCAGACCTACACCGCAAATAATCGGCGCTTCATCTTTTGACTCTTGAACCAGCTTGTTCACTTCTTTAAGAAGGTGCTGCATATCATGCTTGGGGTGAAGTGTGCTGTAGTTGACGAAACGAACGTCTTCGTCAATGAATTGCAACTGAAGCACTTTTTCATGGTTGCCTGGGCTTGTTGAATCGAAGCCGTGAAGATAAATAATCATAGTACCTCTCAATCCGTCCTTATTGGTACGCTTTCGTTAAATCTACCACGAAAGCCCTAGTTTCATAGGGGGTAAGATGATTTTTCAGAAAAGATAACGTTAAACAGTGATCCCCTCAACATAATCGTAGATAAATAGCCTCAGCTTCGACTAAAAAACCATCATCTTGCCACACCTGCGCTGCAAGTAGATACCAGAGCATAGCCATCATCTGCGAGTGTCTTTGCCAAATCTCCACATCCTTTTGCCAAGATCTACTATCTATCGTGGGCTGGTGCTGTTTGTAGAGTTCAATTCCTGTAACGACATCCATTTGAAGCATATCCAAGGTCATTGTTAGGTCCAGAACGGGGCTGGCAATTGCAGCATATTCCCAGTCAATTACCGCAAGGCCCGTTTCAATCTGCACTAAGTTATGAATGCCAAAATCAAAATGACAAAGCGCTTGTTGCGCACAGCTTAATTTTGGTAGCGTTCGAAGGCTTTCGTAGATCGGACGAAAGCGCCGCTTTAGAACAGAATCGTCAAGCTGAGACCAGTAATGATCCACTTTTTCTTGGTAATCAAAACGTCGTACCTGACTGATAGGTTGAATGGTATGGATATTCGCAAGAAGCGCGATAACCTTTGAATGATCGTCTAACTGACTAACAGGAATGCCATTACACCAACTGAGCGCGATACCCTTTGGGCCGCGAGCGATGACTTTGTTAGTAGGGAGGTGTCCGGCAACCGAGTTCAAAACCTCAGCTTCATTGTCGCGACTGATATCAAATGACTGACATAGCGATGAGTTGGCACGCCAAATCACCCAACCATGAGATGGAGTCAATACACGCCACGCCCGATTTGTCAGGCCGCCAGATAACGGAAGTGCCCCTAAGGGCACTTCGTTTAACAAGGAAGATAATCCAGCCAAATCTGGTGATTGCTGGACCGCATCAATCCAATTAAGCATTGAGCGCTTGTTATAGACCTAGTACTGAACGAGACTCTTGCTTACGAATTTCAGTTTCGTCAGCCCACTCAATCAGACCCGTTTCTAGATCCATAAGACGCATTGTCATTTTGTAGTATACGTCTTTATCGCTGCCCGCTTCTTTAACGATACTACTTAGGTTACCGTAAAGCATATATTGCGCACCAACCATTTTACCGAATTGGATAGCTGTGCTTTGGTTCACTAGCTCATCATTGTTTTGGAAGTTAAGCTGTTCACGTACAGACTCAACACGATCCATATCTACGAAACGGAACTTACCAGAGTTCAGCATTTTGGTGCTGATGCTGTCAGTGATAGACTCGGTATCAATGTGCTCCGTTGTTTTGTTCTTGATACGTTCAACAAATACAATTGGGCGACTGTCGCGCGTGATTGCCGCAACTGAACCAGACATCAGCATGCTATCAACCATATCACCAGCGATCTTCTGTAGGTCAGTTGAACCGAAATCGATTGTTGTCGTTTCAGTAGCTTGCGCGTCGCCGTAACTTACTTTATTTGAACAGCCACCGAGAATGACAGCCAAACCCAACAAAGCAATAATACTTTTTTTCATTTTGTTTCCTTAGTCTTACTTACTTTCCAACGGGTGGAAATTACTCATCCGCTCCGCGCAATTGCACACGGAATTCTTTACCATTAGGATTTACAGACACCTCAGATAGGGTAATAGTTTCATCACCGCGTAAGATGGCTCTTTTCCAAGGGGCTTGTTTAGTATTTACTTCGAGTCCTTGCGCATCATACCAATAGAATCGATATTGGATGATTTGGTCCGTAGATGTCGTATTAGACAATCGCACCACGCCTCTCGCATGACCATTGGTATCAATGGTCGAAATATCATCAATAGAGAATTTTTTACCCATTTGTGCGTCACCATAAAGCACAGCCTGAGTTTGGCCTTCGATTTTGATCCCTGAGGTTTTACTTGAAGCACAGCCAAACAGCGTCAACAGCACACCAATACTCACTAACCATTTTTTCATTACATTCTTCCTAATTGTTTATGCCAAATGGTGGCATTGCCGCCCTGGCGCGACACCCAAACCAAAGTGGTTTGTCTGTCTCTCACATCAAAAGTATAGTCTTGACCATCTAACGTCATTTTGTGGCTGCCCGCTTTAACGATTTGACTTGCACCGTTCACGACACCCGGTAATGTTTGCCAACTCCTAGTATCAGGCTGTTCCGTCAAGGTGTTCCACACGTTGAAGATAAGGTTACCGACATCATCGTCTTTCGCCGTACTCTTACGAATTTGGTCTTTGGCATACACGCGCAGTGCTTGTCGCAACAAGATGGTCGGCATATTCTCGGTAAGCTGCTGCTGCGCCATTAAATTAGTATCCACTAATTCATCCGACTTCAGGGGCTTACCATCCAACATAATATTCGAAAATTTAGGCATCACCGCTGGAACATAATACGGCAGTGCCACAGTATACAACGCAGTATTACCTTGGCTGTCATAAACTGGCAAAGTCAGATTCCAAGATTGCATGGCGCTCACAACCCCCTGCTCTTCGAGCAGGATGACACGACCTTCACCAGCTTTAACACCTGGTCGATCACCATATTGCTTTTTAAGCTTCGCAAGATCTTGATTCCGACTTGAGCGTTTAGCCACACGAATTACCGCGTCGATAACGGCTTCGTTATCTGGTGCAACGGCAAGTGCGCGAGTATAGTCAATATAGGCCCCATTGAGGTCATTCGAAGCTTCATACATCAAGCCTGACAAAAACAACAAATAGCCATTTTGAATCGCTTTCAGTTGATTTCCCGCATCAGGATAACGCGACAACACCGACCCTAAATTAGGTGATAACCCCTTCTGCTTCATTTCAGCTTCAGCAGAACGTAAGTCTTTCTCTCGCGCTTGGCGAGCACGCTGTTGAACTTGGTTTGCTCGACGCACCTCAACCAGAGCACCCTCTAGGTCGTTTTTTTGAATATAGTTGAGCCCTAGATACAGGTGTAAATAACCGAGTTCATAATCTGGCGGTACATACTCAGTAATATTGTCATTGACCGCTAAAGCACCAACACTAGTCGCAGTGTCAGTAATAGAGATAAGCGCCTTATCTTGCTGAACTCTAACGGCCTTATCACTAACTTCAAGCGCTGATTTACTTTGCGGATAGGATTGGTTTAAGAACTCGACCCTGCCGCGCTCAAAATTATCCAAGATATCACCCGCAACGACATCTTCAGCTTGAGGCAATGCAGCCTGCGCTTTTTCATATTGGCCAGTTTTCACCGCTTGATACACCACCGTATTCTGCTGGGTATAATGGCTAAACAGATTACCTGCACTTAGTCCCGCACAAGCGGTAAGTGATGCAGCAAGTACGACGATGAGTGCGTGTTTAACGCTACGTATTAACATATGTTTTGAAGAGAATAGATACCTTTAGTGAGGCTTTGACAATTACGTTAGTACTAAGTTGCCAAAGCCTCTCGAAATTAGCTCATCAACAATGGGCCAAGTGGGCGACCACCAACGAGATGCATGTGAATATGGTACACCTCTTGACCGCCGTGAGAATTACAGTTGACGATCAAACGATAGCCATCTTCTGCAATACCTTCATCATGGGCGATCTTCCTTGCAACGGTGAACATACGTCCCATCATTGCTTCATCATCAGTTTCAACTTCATTAACAGTGGGAATCAGTTTGTTTGGAATGATCAACACGTGGCTTGGAGCACGCGGATTGATATCACGAAATGCGGTAACAAGATCGTCTTGATACAACACATCGGCAGGAATTTCTTTACGAATAATTTTGCTAAAAATGGTTTCTTCAGCCATGAAGTTCTCCAATTACCAAACCAATAATACTGACACAGGATCGCCAGCACATACTTACTTTAGAAGTATGCACTAAGGTCTATAGAATCACAATTTAAAGCAAAGCCAACATAGCTTGTTGTTTTCACTATTGTTCGATTCTCAACCTCTATCTCGCTAGAAGTACTTTTTTGAGATAACACTTCACGCCAAAACCTTGGCTTTTATTACATTTTTGACGAGTGCGTCATAAAACGTAGCACGACAAGTCATATATATTTCAGTTTTTGTTATTTGTAACGATAAAGAGACAAAAGCGCCAAACCTCAATTCCGACCTGATGTTACGAGTGGACGGATAGTGCAAGGTTTAGCGCAAAGCGTCCAGTTAAATTTTGTATGATTTTTGTATTGCTGCAACATTACTAGGGAGAGATATATGCAGGGTTCCGTTATACGGAGGATGTACGCTGGGTTCACGCTCATCGTCATTCTTTTTGTTATCACCATTATGATTATGCTCAGTGGCATGAACCAAATTCATCAGTATTTTGGCTCTGTTTCTAAGTCCTCTCTCCCACTAGTTTCTCTTTCGAATCAAACCAGTGTGCAATTGTTGTCTGCGGACAAATCCTTCAAAGATTTCCTCACTACGCAGAACGAAGAAAGAATGACTATCCGTCGCGAAGAGTTTTCCGCTTCAATGGAAGAGTTTGGTCGTGACTTAGAACAACTTGCTAGCGCTAGTGCCGGTTTCCCTGAACTAGAAAACCGAATTGGCGAACTGCGTGAGGTTCAAGCTCGCTATAGCGAAGAAGCTCAAGAAGCAATGGATAACTACCAATCCATGTTCTCAGCTCAAGAACAAGTTCAACTCTCCACACGACGATTCCAAAAACTCCACTCAGACCTTTCTGTTGGTATGAAAGAGTATGTAGATGACGCGTCGAGTATTTCTGTCAAAGTGATGGCAAAAAGTTACTTTATCAAACTAAAAGACGCCGAACTCATCACTTCAGATGCACTAGCCAGCAGCGATACCGTCTTCGTTCAAGAAGCCGTTAATAAAAACCGCAAAGCCGTCACTCACCTTAACTACGCTTACCGCGGCTTAGTTACGCAAATGCCAGAGTTGAAGAAAGTGTTTGAGAGCTCTGTGGAACAATTTACCAAAGATGTCGGCCAGAAAGGCGGCGTGTTAGACCAACATAATAATTATTTGATCGCCAGAGCCGCTCTGTATCAAAACATCGAAAACCTGGCTCTGGAAGTAGACGGTGCGATGGCGACACTTAACGGCTTCACCGAAACTGCGACAGCCAATCTAAACCAATCTCTTGAACAAGCAGGCACTATCTATGACGAAGGCGTAATAAAAGCCATTGGTATAGGTGTGGTCGTTGTCTTAATTGCAGTCGGTATTGGTTACCACATTGCGCAAAGTGTACGTCAACCACTGAACAGCACACTCAAAACACTAGAAAGCTTAACCGAAGGCGACATGACGCAGCGCATTGAAGTGAAATACAACAATGAGTTCCGTCGTCTAGGCAACCACATTAATACGCTTGCAGACAGCCTGCACAACGTGTTGGTCAAACTGAATGATGCATCGGACAACCTCACTGATACTGCAAGCAACAACCAAAGCACGTCTTTGAGTGCGCAAAGCCAACTTAGTGCGCAGCGTGAGCAAACCGCTAACGTCGCGACGGCAATGACCGAAATGTCTCATTCAGTACAGGAAGTGGCAAACAGTGCGCAAAACTCGTTAGAGAAGGTACATCAAGTCGAATCGGCCTCTGAATCTGGTCGTCAAATCATGAGTACCAATATCAGCACCATCAATCAGTTGGAGCTTCGTCTTAATGAATCGGTTGAAGCGGTTGGCGAACTTCAGAAGATGAGCAGCCAAATTGGCAGCATTTTAGATGTCATTCGCAACATCGCTGAGCAAACCAACCTACTCGCCCTCAATGCTGCTATTGAAGCAGCACGTGCAGGCGAGCAAGGACGTGGGTTTGCAGTGGTGGCAGACGAAGTTCGCGTACTAGCTCAGAAGACCACTGAATCTACCACTGAAATCGAAACTATGATCAGTAACTTACAAACCAGCTCTAAGAGTGCAGGACAAGTCATTGAAAGCTGTATGAAGGATATGGAACTATCGGTTGAGCAAGCCTCTACCGCTAATGGAGCCATGGAAGAGATACAAGCGTTGATCATCGAAATCAGCCAAATGAGTACGCATATTTCTCAAGCCGCAGGCGAGCAAAGTGAAACTACCGTAGATATCGCTAAAAACATCGAAGAAATCAATCATATCGCCGATGAAAGCTATCAAGCCATGTCGCAAATCGCGGCAACAAGTGAAAGCTTAACTAGCCTAGCCAATCAGCAAAGTGAACTAGTACACCGCTTCAAACTTTAGTTTTCGTGTAAGAAACACGTAAATTCTCCCCTGAAGAGCAGGTTTCGTTGAGACCTGCTCTTGTTTTTTACAAGTAACGGCATTATATCTGAATTATGGCTTGCTTCACTTTTCCATGACCTTTGATTTTGAAAGCCCAAGTTTCGATATCAATGACGAATGTCATGCTCTCATTTTCTTCAGCAAGCCAATAGTTGAAGGAAGCTATAATGGCCGTTCACGTAGGCATAATTGATCAAGATCCCATTCGTTTGGTAACTCCTTTACTGGATGACCGAACCGTTAGTCGTCACATCATCTTTATTGGTGACGAATCCCAATTTGAAATGTATGAGCGTTTGAGCTCAGTATTGGCGGAGCGCGACATTACTGCAGAATTTTATGAAATTCCCAATATCGTCAATACGTCTGTTATCAAACAATCCATTCTCGGTTTAGCTAAGCAACTTAAAGAAAAGAATGTCGAAGTTAAATTGAATGCCAGTTGCGGCTTAAGACATCGACTGCTTTCTGTCTATGAAGTATTCCGTACCTTCCATTGGCCAATCTTCGTTGTTGAACCGAACAGCGATAAGATGTGCTGGTTATACCCGGAAGGCGCAACTGATGCGCAGGTACAAGATCATATCACCATTGGTGATTACCTCACGATTTTTGGTGCTCGTGGTGAATTTACTGACTACGATCTTCCCCCACAACTTGACAGAAAACTTTATGAGCTGGGTGAAAAATGGGCGAGTAACGCACTGGAATTAGGTCCGGGTCTAGCGACGCTAAACTACTTGGCAACCACGTGCCGAAAAGAACAGAAACTCGATGTTGAGCTTTCCGAAAAACAACAAGGTTATCGCGAACTCAATATGCTACTTAGCGATTTGGTAGAATCTGAAATAGCGACTTATGACAACGGCATTTTGACCTTTATCAGTGAAGACGCACGTCGCTTTTCCAATGGGGAATGGTTAGAGAACCTAGTTCATAGCACGGTCAAACAAATCCAAGACGACTTACCGACCATTCAAGACCGTTCTTTGAATGTTCAAGTATACCGTCAGCTTGGTGAGCGAGAAGTTCGCAACGAACTGGATGTCGCATCCGTTGTAAACAATAAATTGCATATTATTGAATGTAAGACCAAAGGTATGCGCGACGATGGTGACGACACTCTATACAAACTGGAATCGCTGCGTGACTTGTTAGGTGGCCTGCAAGCCCGTGCCATGTTGGTTAGTTTTAGACCGCTACGTCACAACGATATTACTCGTGCAGAAGATCTTGGCTTAGCACTTATTGGACCGGATGAGTTGAAGGATCTAAAACTGCATCTAACCAAATGGTTTAAAGGTGCCGGCGGTATCGATGAGAAAGCTCACCTTTCTTAAGCAGATAGAAACAGAAAAAGCTTGGCCATCGCCAAGCTTTTTTACTTTGATTTTGCGTTTACGCTGCAGCTTGTTGCTGCTTATGCTTTACCGACGCTTTGTGTTTCGCGCCAACAATGACAATACATACATATGCAGCAATCGTCAGGGCTAAAATAGCAAATGGCAACGCCGCCCAACCAAACCCATCTACAGCAACACCACTGATAACGCTACCAGCAGCAAAACCTAATGAGATGAAGAACATCATTAAGCCTTGAGTCAGACCGCCACCTACTACGGTCAAGCGAGCAGCAATCGCTGGTGAAATCATATCGGTAATAGTGATACCTTGCAGATAAATCAGGAACAAGCCTAGGGTAATAATGTAGTGCACACTCATTCCGGCTTCAGCTATCACGTAAAGCAAACCAATCACGACGATAGAAGCAATCGCTGACACTTTGAACAAGCTAAGGTTGCCGTAACGTGCCACAAAGCGCTCAGCCACGATTAAGATAAACAGGCCCACAACTGACGCCACCGATAGGTTAGCAGCAGAGAGAGATTGCGCGACACCGTAAGCGTTTTCTAGTAAGTTCGGATATTGAGCCTGAAATGCCCCTTGTCCCGCACATAGCAAACCAACGGCAAGTAGGAACAAACCGAAATTTGAGAATAGTGATTTTGCTAGACCAACGTCTTCTTTGCCACCGATATCCGCTTCGGCACTCGCCTCTGCGTTATCTAGTACTCGTTGAGCTGCGGTTTTATTGGTAAACATGGTTATAACCAACAGCACAGCAACAATCGCCATCATAACGCCAAAACGTTGTTCGTAAGACCAACCTAAATCAGTGATATATGCCAAGGCTACACCAGATAATAAAGCACCAATGATAAGCGTTTGAGCCATACGGCCAAGCTTCATCGCTTCAGTTTTTGTATCGTAGCCCGCAAACGTAATAAAAACAGGGTTGAGCATAAGAAGAATAGCTGAGCCAACACCGAAACATGCAGCACCCACTAACATCAATGGAAAGCTTTCACCCGCGACGACAAAACTTGTCCCAGCAAGCAGATAACAGATCATACCGAAAAGCTGTGCATGTCGATGCGCTTTGTACTTATCAGCGAGGCCTCCAATAATTGGAGCGGCAAGACCCGCCATACCAAATACTGCCATTGCCAGACCCGCTTGAGTCGCACTACCAGTACGAGCAAGAATAAAGGAAGGCATTAACATAGGAATAAACACGATTTGCACAATGCCATAAGCAAAGTGCGCGGCAAACCAGCCCTCTAAGCCAAGTTTTTTCAACATGATCACAGACCTCAATAGATCATTACCCTTAGTGTTGTGGGTAATAAATTAAACCACAGCAAAAAGATCCGTTTTCTACTGAGCGAATAGCTAGCCCACGCCAAATCTAGGTAAATTATCAACTGAGTAAACACTCTGTTTGACCCGTTGTTAACCATAAAAATACTGGGCTTATTTATAGTGATGATAATATCAGCCTACCTACAAAGTCGTAATAGCCCAAAGCCTCCAGTGTTAAGCCCACACTTCTCTCAGCGTCAAGTTTGTTATACTCTAATCATGCTGACAGAAAGAATAGTTGTCATCTACCCAGTCGTGTTGGGTATATACTTTGCCGCTAATTATTAAGGTAGGAGTTTGCCTTATGAATCTCACCAAACTTAGAGTGTTTGCGTTAACTGCAGAGCATGGTTCATTGACCAAAGTTGCTAATATTATGGGTAAAACGCGCACCTCACTAAGTATGGCGCTATCCAGTTTAGAAGATGAATTGGGTGTAGAGCTGTTTGAACGGACTCGTAATCGTCTGGTATTAAATGACGCGGGAAGTGCTTTACTGCCCGATTGTCGAAACATCCTCAATATGGCAGAAAGTCTGTACTCAAAAGCCGAGCAGTTTCGACAAGGTGACAGTGACAAAATACGCATCGCCTATGACGACACACTACCGTCTTCATTCTGGCGAAAACAACTTGTTGCTTTGTCTGATGAATTTCCACATGTCTCCCTGACCGTAATCAAAGCCTCCAGTGCCGATATCCCGACACTCGTTCGCGAAAATCACGTAGATCTTGGCTATGGTTTGGTCTTTAGCTCAGGCGATGACCCTCAAGTTAAGGTTCGTGCTCTGCATCGTATTCGAATGATGGCGGTATGTTCCCCTAAGCATGAATTGGCTAAACTCACCAACGTAACCAGTACCGACATCAGTGCCCATCGGCAAATCGTGCTTTCTCACCTGTTTGAAGAGATTCATCAAGATTTTCGCCCTATTTCGAGTAGCACAATGAGCTTTTCTAATTACCAAGAAGTATTGGATGCGGTTATCGATAATTTAGGTTGGGCGATCATTCCTGAGACATTGGTAAAACAAGAATTACGCCAAGAACATTTAGTGGTCGTGAAGCATCCGAACGGCATGTATTTTGAGAGCTTTGGCGAGATGTCACGCCCGAACGATCATGCGGTAGAGACAAGACAAGCACTGATCGATGGCATCGAAGAAGGTATCTACGACTTGTTTTAACTATCCACTTTCATAAACGAGAAAAGCCGAAGCAAATGCTTCGGCTTTTTCGTTTCTCGATTGGGGTAAACCGATTAAACGATGCGCAGACCGCCTTGAGCGATTGCGAAACGACGTGCACGAGTGAACGAGTACGCGTTTGTAATACCTTCACCAGTTGGACCAGCGATTGTGAACGTTGAAGTACCTTCAGCGTTGTAACCTACACCAGATAGTGTTGGACCGTTGTGTGCGAAGATAGTTGTGTTAATAGCACGACCGAACTTAGTTACGTTCTCGATATTGCCAGAGTAGATACATGCAGAGTGTTTGTTACCACGTTCCGCAGCAACAGCGCGTTCGATAGCTTCGTCGATGTTCGCACAACGAACAACTGGAAGTACTGGCATCATTTGCTCAACGTGTACTAGTGGGTGGTCGTTCTCAACAACCATAACCGCTAGACGAGTCTCAGACTCAACACCGATAGACTTAAGGATCTCACCAGCGTCTTGACCAACGTGTTGCTTAACTGGATGCCATACGCGAGCAATTTCTTGCGCAGTACATGGCTTAGCACCATCGATTTCATCCATAGTTAGGATTTGTGCAGTTAGCTTCTCAGCTTCTTCTGCAGAAAGAACGTAAGCACCCGTTGCTTCTAACTTAGCTAGGAACTCGTCAGCTACTGAATCTTCAACGAAGACTTCTTTCTCACCGATACATAGTAGGTTGTTATCGAAAGATGCACCGCCGTAAACGCCTGCCGCAGCTAGGTCTAAGTTAGCAGAAGCGTCTACGATTACAGGTGGGTTACCCGCGCCAGCGCCTACACCTTTCTTACCAGATTGTAGGATTGCTTTAACTAGACCTGGGCCACCAGTACCTACTAGCATGTTTACTAGTGGAGACTTAGCGATTTCGTTAAGAGTTTCTAGCGTAGGCTCTTTAACCATAGTAACTAGGTTAGCTGGGCCGCCTGCTGCAACGATAGTCTTGTTGATCATGTCAATCATTACCGCAGAAACAACTTTTGAAGATGGGTGAACGTTGAACGTTACCGCGTTACCAGACGCTAGCATAGAGATAGCGTTGTTAACGATAGTTTCAGTTGGGTTAGTTACAGGAGTAACAGCACCGATAACACCGTATGGTGCACGCTCTTCTAGAGAGATACCGTTGTCACCAGACCATACTTTAGTTTCTAGAACTTCAGTGCCCGGAGTCTTAGCAGCAGTTAGCTGGTGCTTAGCGATCTTGTCTTCAACACGACCTAGTTTAGTTTCTTCACGAACCATTTTCGCGAAGTCTTCAGCTTTAGCTAGAACCGCACCACGGATAGCAGTAAGGATAGCTTCACGGCCTTCTTTGGTAGAGTTAGCGTAGAATTCAACTTGAGCTTTGTGAGTTGCTTCGATTGCTGCTTCAACAGTTTCGAATACACCTTGTGCGTTATTGATATCGAATGACATTTTAATTACCTTCTGTAAAGTATTCAGTGGCGAGCCACTTCTACAGAGCAGGTTGATGACCTGCCCTAATCTTTAATTCATTAAGCGTATGTTTTCGCCGCTTCTTCGCCGTTAGCCACACGCAGTGTGCCTAGTACAAGTGCTTCTAGTTCAACTTCACCTGGGAACTTAGTTACCGGAGCAATGAACTCAACGCGCTTAGTGATTTCAGCTGTGATGTATTTGCTGTAAGCGATACCACCTGTTAGCAGGATTCCATCAACTTTCTCACCACCGAATACCGCGCCCATTGCCGCGATTTGCTTAGACACTTGGTAAGCCATTGCATCAGTGACTAGTTTGAACTCAGCGTCGCCTGCTTCCGCTTTCTCTTCGATTTCACGCATATCAATGCTACCTGTGTAGCTAAAGGCGCCGCCTTTACCTTGGATGAATGCTTTCATCTCAGCATGCGTGTACTCACCGCTGAAGCAGATGTCAATTAGCTCACGAGTTGGCAGATCACCAGAGCGCTCAGGAGTGAAAGGGCCTTCAGAAACCGCGTCGTTTACGTCAACAGTACGACCGCCCATGTGAGCACCAACTGTGATACCGCCACCCATGTGACACACGATAACGTTCACGTCTTCGTATTTCTTACCTTGCTGTTCAGCAAACTGACGAGCGATCGCTTTCTGGTTAAGCGCATGGAAACGACCTTTGCGTTTAATGGCTTTGTGACCAGAGAAAGCCGCTAGCTCAGATAACTCATAAGTCACTGGTGCGTCAGTGAAGAACGCTTCAATACCGTTCTCGTCTGCAATCTCTTTACCGATGATGCCTGCGAGGCTTGCTGGGTGTTGAATTTGTGCTTCAAGGAGATCAGCGATGACTGCATCGTCAACTTTGTAAGTACCACCAGCGATTGGCTTAAGAACACCGCCACGACATGCAATAGCACCTAGTTCAGACGCTTTAACACCAGCTTCTTCTAGTGCCGCTAGGATCGCTTCTTTACGGAATGCTTTCTGGTGAGCAACAACCGCGCCAAACGGTGCCAACTCTTCAGCACTGTGACGTAGTGTTTTCTCGAACAGCTCAGTAGTGCCTTCGAAAACACCGATTTTTGTAGAGGTAGAGCCAGGGTTGATAGCTAGAATTTTCATCACTTATAAACCTAATTTAGTTATTGCTATTTATGATTAAGCAGACGCTTCTGCGGCTGTTTTCTGTTGGCTCATTGCAGCAACAGAACAAGCAAGCGCGATAGAGACTGTCTTCTCTGCTTCGCCGTCAGCGCGAGACACAAGAACAACAGGAATACGAGCACCAAGTAGAACACCCGCCATGCTAAATCCAGCCATGTACTGAAGTGCTTTCGCAAACACGTTGCCTACTTCGATGTTTGGAACCATTAGGATATCGGCGTTGCCCGCTACTGGAGACTCATAACCTTTTAGGTTTGCAGCGTACTGAGATACCGCGATATCTAGAGAGATAGGACCAGAAACGATACAACCTTCGATTTCACCGTTTTGGTTCATTTTTTGAAGCTCTGCCGCGTCCATCGTCGCTGGCATCTTGTCGTATGGCTTCTCTTTCGCACATAGATTAGCGACTTTAGGCTCTTCGATACCTACAGAGTGCGCTAGGCTCACAGCGTTTTTGATGATGCCCGCTTTTTGCTCAAGCGTAGGCATGATGTTCATCGCTGCGTCAGTAAATACGTGGAAGCTGTCGCCACCTTCTTTGAATAGAACGCCAGCATGGCTAAGTACATTACCAGTACGAAGGCCGTGTTCTTTCTTTAGGACTTCTTTAAGTAGAACAGAAGTGTCAATAAGACCCTTCATTAGTAGGTCGCCTTTACCTTCTGCAATAGCTGAAACTGATGCGGTTGCAATTTCTTCAAGACCGTCGGCTTCGATGATCTCAAAGTTGGCTAGGTCAACATTTGCTTTCGCCGCTGCTTCGTTAATTAACGCGCGCTCACCAACAAGAATGACGTCTGCCATGCCTTCTTGGAATGCATTGTTTGCTGCATCAAGCGTTGCATCATCGTGCGCTGCCGCAACAACCATACGTTGCTTCTTGCCGAACTTTTTAGCTTGCTGAATAAAGAAATCTTTATTGTACATAGGGGCGATACCTTTTAATTAAGAAGAAGGAAACAACCTTCTTTTTATCTTCGATAAATATTCATCAAAGGGAGTAATCAATTATTGTGGAGCAATAAATTGAGACTATTTTTAACCCTTTCAAAGGATGGAATTAATCTATCTCAGGTATCGTCGAAATAAACTTCACTCAGAGTCAGTTTTTTTGACCGTTTTACGGTAACAATGATTTGACGATGAATAATTAAAACAATGAAGTATCAACCAGGGCTATAACTGGCGATCTTCATCACAAAAACAACTTATATTTTCGCGTAGAAAAATAGACTTTTTACTGTCCTAGCCTTAGGTAACACTACAAAGTAACCGAGTAATTTACTTTAGAGCGAATAGGTAACAATTACTGGTTCTTGCCTTTATTAGTGGAATTTATGGATTGTCACGCTCTAATAACCACTTCAACACCAAAGTCAGAAAGCCACATTCATTCACCAGAGGAATGATTTTGCTTCCTGATGCAAGTTGTTATTTTTCGCTAGCGTAAGTTTTTTTGACGCTGAGTGATGTGCTTGGGGACAACGTCCAAGAATATACTCAACAGCAACAAATCAATACCGCATTCGAGCCTTTGTAGAGTCCAAAACTCAGTAAATAAATCGAATGTAACTTCATGATAATCATTGACTAAATAGTAAGGGTCGAAGATGACAATTCAAAACCGCTTAGAAGAAAGTGTAAACAACCTTAGCGTTGTTCTTGAAGAACAAAAACAACTACTTGCAGAGCACAAAGCTAACCAAAACTACGCTGAGCGTCTAAACAACCTATTGACTCCAACTGACGAGTTAACCACACAGGGCGACGATCTATTGATTGGTGGTTGTAAAGCGACTGACCTTATTGAGCAATACGGCAGCCCGCTATTCGTTCTAAGCGAAGACACACTGCGTGGTAACTTACGCCGTGTGAAAAACGCCTTCGGGAACTACTGGCCAAAACCTGTAAACGTTATGTTTGCTATCAAATCGAACACAAACTTTGCGGTTCGCGCTATCTGTAATGAGGAAGGTGTTGGTGGCGACTGTTTCGGTCCCGGTGAAGTTGAAGCGACTCACATTGCGGGCGCTGATCCAAAAACTATCGCACTAAACGGTACAGTGAAGCCTGAGCTTGCCATCCGCAAAGCCATTGAATACGGCTACGCTATCCACCTAGATTCTTACGAAGAGATCGAGATTGTTGAGCGTATCGCTCGTGAAGTGAAGCCTGCTGAGAAAGTACGTATCGCGGTACGCCTAAAAGTCATCCCTGAAGATTTCTTCAACGACTTCGAACCAGACGCCTACCCGTTCCCTAACTTTATCGGTGCGATGAAGTGGATTAAATTCGGTCTACTTAAAGAAGAAGCGAAAAAAATCATCAACCGCGTTAAAGAAATCGATATCTTCGAATTCTACGGCTTCCATACTCACCTAGGTCGCTTCTCTAAGCAGCCTGAAGGTTGGGATGCGCTATACCGTGAGTATGCACGTAACGTAATCGAGATCTCTCGTGAATGTGGTGTACAACCTTTCCAAGTGGACCTAGGTGGTGGTTGGCCTCGTGAACGTGAGCCAGAGTGTCGTAGCAAAGAGCACATGATGAACTCCAACACTATCGAAGATTACGCAAAAATCGTCTGTGAAGGTATGCTAGAAGAGTTCACTAAAGAAGGCTTCGAAGTTCCACAATTATGGCTAGAACCTGGCCGTTACATTGCAGGTAACATTGGTACTCTACTGACATCTGTATACGTCGTAAAGGACGACCAAGAGATGGATTACACTTACACTATGGTTGATGCATCAACCTATCTAGCAACGCTAGTAGAGTCTCAAGAGTCGAAGAACCCTGTACTACCAGCAAACAAGATGACACAACCTCTTGTTAAGGAAACAACAGAAATTGCGGGTCCAATCTGTATTCCTTCAATCTGGGAAAGCGCTGCAACAATGCCTGCATTAGAGCCAAAAGACGTGCTAGCAATTATGGATGTGGGTCACTACGCTGAATCTCAAGCGAGTCAATTTAACTCACTGCCACGTCCAGCAACCGTGCTTGTTAAAGATGGTCAAGCTGAACTCATTAAGCGTGCAGAAACAGTTGAGGACGTATTCGCTACTCAAATCCTTCCAGAACGTTTTAAGAAGGCCAAAGCAGAAATCGCTAAAAAGAAAACCGCTAAAGCGTAAGCTTTAACGTATCAGGAATAGAAACCTCTCAATTGTCATATGAGCTGTTCTATTTAAAAGGCTTAGCTTATTGCTAAGCCTTTTTATTATCTAAACTTCCCGTCTACTAATTACATAAACCTACATTACTTCTCTATTGGTTAGGTTTTCCATTAATTATACCAGCTGTTTCCATCCGATCATTTAATAGAACCTACTTTAATCCAACTTAATATCACATAGATAGAGCCAATACCTGGCATTGAAAGTAATTTATATAAATTAACATTTCAAAAACATCATAGTTAACAAATAAACAAAGCTATTTGCAATTAATTATCGATACTATTTTAGGAAAATGATATTGAGACATAGAGCAATATATAATACTACTTTGTACCTATTTAAGGTATATCCAAAAGGAGTATCTCTAGCTAACTTAAGTAACAGTTATCAAGTAAATGACTATCATCCTATTAGGTGTTTTTTTGTTAATAATATTTTTAACAAAAGATTTTTTATTAATTTTAATAATTCACTTCTTGAAAACTTATCAGTGTGATTGCAGCCACGATGGCTGAAATATTAATTAGAAGGATGCGGGTTGAAATTTTATCTTCTTTCGATTGAACGAGGGAAGCTAAATGGGAAACGCAGATTGATTATGCTAAAAAAAATATGTAATAAACTGGGTATTGAGCTTTGGTTCTCCGCTCACCTTGCCTATGGCTTTGTTCAGCTTGTGTTTATCCCTATCGTAATGCCTGCGTTTGTCGCAGAGCGAACCGGCAGTTTTGCCAATGCAGGCTTAGCGATGGGCTTCTTCGGTGTAGCGGGTCTTGCAGCTCCTATTATTGGCTTATTAGCAGACAAATATAAAGCACATCGATTAGCTCAGTTTTTAGGCATGGTGGCGTATATGATTGCCGGTTTCTGCTACATCGCTTCAGGCAGTGACTTTACGATGATGGCGATTGGCTCTATTTTCTTTGGTCTAGGTTCTGCAACATTATTAATGTTAAACCCCGTCTTTATCGCTTTCGCCGGTTATGACAATAAAACGGAAGCTCTCAAACTGGGTCGAATGGCACAAGCCGCTATTATAGGTACTTTGATTGGCGGTGGCGTGTTAGCAGCTTTAACCGATGGAGGGTTTGGCTATGAAACAAGCTTTTACACTATGATGGGCACCGTCGCTGTTTTAGCCTTGATCACCTTTATGACTAATAAACAGGCTGGTCAGCGAGTACTTGATACCGCAAAAGCTCGCGAAGAGGCCGCTAAAGTTGAGTCTCAACAAAAAGTGAATCTGTTGAGTGTGCTGTTTTCTAAATTCGGTCTATTCCTTTTTGCTGTCGCAGCATTATGCGCAGGTCAAGGCGCGTTTCAAGCTCAATTCCCAAACTTAATGAAAAATGCGTTCTCGGTATCTGAAGCAATATCCGCCACCAGCCTATCAATTTCAGCAGTGCTTGGGTTAATCGTCGTCGTTATGGCCGAGCGCTTCTCAGCTAAATTTGGTCCAGCAGCACTATTTAGACTGTGTACGGTAGCGTCCATTGTGGTTGTTGCAGCACTTTACTTTATTGCTGAGTTCCAACTCATACCAACCATTATTTTCCCAGTTGCGTTAGTCATCATTTATTTACAAGGTATTACTGTGACAGACATGTGCTCTCCAGCCGTCGCTTCCCGCTTAACAAGAGTTGGCGCAGGTTATACGCAAGGGCTTATGATGTTCTTCATTTCCATCGGTTTTGCAACTGGCAGCGCGATCAGCGGCTTTACTGTCGAATCGTTTAGTTGGAGCGCATTACCCGTCGCCATTGGTGTACTAACAACAGTTGCTTTTGTATGTATTTGGGCCGTCACTCGTGACAACAAAGAAGCAAAACACCAAACCTCGACAAAACATGCTTAGCAAATTTGGCGATTTTTGACTAAAAAAAGCCTCCATAACAGGAGGCTTTTCTAATTGAATCAATGCTTAAAGAAGCTTACGCGCAGCCTCTACAACCACTTTGATAGAGCGAGTTTCCGCTTGCTTCAACGTATCATGGTCAGGCGTTTCTTTCTGAGTACGGTTGATGATAACACCCGCAACACAGCCAGCTTTTAGACCAGAACTTGCGCACATAGTCAGTAGCGTTGCCGACTCCATTTCGAAGTTCAGTACGCCCATTTGTTGCCACTCTTCCATAGAACCTTGGAAACGACGAACAACACGGCCTGAGAAGGTGTCGTAGCGCTCTTGGCCAGGGTAGAAAGTGTCACTTGATGCCGTTACACCAGTATGAACCGTAGAACCCGCTTCAATTGCTGCTTCTTTCATTGCCGTTGCTACATCGAAATCGGCTACCGCAGGGAATTCCATAGGAGCAAAATGCAAGCTTGCACCATCTAGACGAACAGAACCAGTGGTGACAATCATGTCGCCAACGTTTACGTCAGATTGAATCGCACCGGTCGTACCAACACGCAAGAAAGTGCGAACGCCCAATTGAGCCAGTTCTTCAACAGCAATAGAAGTTGATGGACCACCAATACCTGTCGAACAAACAACAACCGTCTTACCGTCTAGTTTTGCACGGTATACTGTGTATTCACGTTGACTAGCCAAAAACTCTGGCTCATCCATTAACTCAGCGATCTTTTGAACTCGAGCTGGGTCACCTGGAATAATCGCTAGTGTAGCGCCTTGTAGATCTTCTTTATTTACTCCGAGATGGAAAACAGCTTGGGACATGGGGGACTCCTTTTGTCTCTTGGATATGTGGTAAAGCTTATAAGATCACGCCAAACATAAACGTACACAGATCACACTTTACTAATGTAACAGCATCAACATTTCAAATAAAAACGGTTTGCATCACACTTTATTGTCATATCGGTCTATAAATTACACGAATAACTCTTTGCTGTTCACAAAAAAACCGCCCTACAGAGGGGCGGTTTATTGATGGAATTATTTATAAATACAGCGAAGCTGAGTACTACATTCAATCAAATTTAGATTTATGACGCAGTAATCTCAGTGCGTTGAGGGTCACGATGGCGGTAGCGCCACTATCTGCCAAGACAGCAACCCATAACCCTGTAATACCTAAAAGACTAGTGACTAAGAATACGCCTTTTAAACCCAATGCTAACGTAACATTTTGCTTAATGTTACTGAGTGTTGCTCTTGAGAGTTCGATCATCACAGGAAGCTCACTCAAGCGGTTATGAGTCAAAGCTGCATCAGCCGTTTCCAGCGCAACATCAGTCCCCCCACCCATAGCAATACCAATATTGGCCGCTTTCATCGCAGGTGCATCGTTGATGCCATCGCCGACCATAGCGACACGACGACCTTGAGCTAACTCATTTACAAAGGTGACTTTATCTGCGGGCAACAAGCTTGCTTTATAATCCATACCCAGAGGCGTTGCTATCGCATGTGCGCTTCGCTCATTATCACCTGTCAACATGATGGTATCGATACCGAGTTTAGCGAGTTTTTCCACCGCTTCTGCGGTATCCGCTCTAACTTCATCCTGCCATGCAATGATACCTTTCACCGTGTTTTCTGTTGCCAGTACCACCACCGTTTTACCGCCATTTTCCAGCTCAACTACTTTATCCATCACCTCATCAGCAATGTCAAAAGTCACTTTAGATGGTGCGCTTAATATCCACTTACTACCATCAACAATACCTTCGATACCAACACCAACCAGCGCTTTTTTCTCTTGGGCTTCTGGAATAGTAATGCCACGCTGCTCTACGTGCTTAATCAATGACGTTGCTAAAGGGTGATTTGAACCTTGTTCAATCGCGCCAGATAGCGCCAATACTTGCTCAGTATCCAAATCTGCTGTCACTACTACGTCAGTAACATGAGGTTTGCCTAACGTCAGTGTACCCGTTTTATCAAATGCAATAGCTTGAACGTTGCCTAACTGCTCTAACGCTGCTCCGCCTTTAATCAGTGCACCACGTCTTGTTGCCGCGGCAAGACCTGACGTAATCGCTGCTGGTGTTGAAATCACAAGCGCACAAGGACAAGCGATTAGCAGTAACGCTAAACCACGATACACCCAGGTTTCCCATGGCTGTGCAAACATAAGAGGCGGCGTGATAATTACTAGTAGCGATACCAACATCATTAATGGTGTGTACCAACGACTGAATTTGTCCAAGAATCGCTCGATTGGTGCTTTTCTCGATTCCGCTTCTTCTATGAGGTGGAGAATGCGGTCAATGGCGTTTTCACCTTGTTTGGACGTAACCGTGAGTCGCACAACTTTGTCTGCAAGGACCGCACCCGCCATAACGGTCTCACCGATATGGCGTTCGACAGGGAGCGATTCGCCTGTCAATGCACTTTCATCAAAGCTGGCGTTAGCATCCAATAACGAACCGTCGGCTGGCATACGATCACCAGGTGCAACTTCGATAATGTCACCGGGCACAAGTGCCGATGCACTCTTGGTTTGACGCACACCATCTACAATCACTGTAGCTTCTTCTGGAACCAAGGACATTAACGCTTGGACACCACTGCGCGCTCTAGAAGCAGCAAACGCTTCCAATCGCTCACCGATAAGAAACAGTAACAGAACCATTGCAGCTTCTACCGTTTCACCGAGATACAGAGCACCAATCGCCGCCACACTCATTAGTGTTTCAATGGCAAAAGGAGTACCAGATTTGGCAAGTTTCAATGCCTTTGAGGCAATAGGGATAAGACCAAGAATACATGTAAGCGTGAATAGCCATTCGCTTAACTGCGGCAAGCTGCCTTTAAACGCAGCAGCGATCGCCATACCGGTAGAGATAGCAAGGATATGAAAGTTGTCTTTTAAGGTTTTTTTCCAGCCTGTTAGTTGGTCTTGCGGCGCTCCATTGGTACTGCCATCTAGAGCGTTCAGAGTAAAGCCAGCATCAACAACGGCTGCTTCAACTTGAGTAAATAACGCAGCATCATTAACTCGAACCACCAACTTTTCAGTGGCAAACAGAACTTTAGAACTCACCACACCAGCTAACTTATTGGTTGCTGATTCCACTTTTCTGGCGCATGCAGGACAGTCCATCCCGACAACTTTCCAAGATTTTAATAGTCCAGAATCAGATTCACTTTTCCCACCCGAGGCGGCAGGTTCATCAGGTTCTGACGCACAGCAACTGCTCTCTGAGTCGCAACAATCCGCAGATTGCTCGCTAGAAATGGCCGTTACTTGTGCGATTTTTGGCGCGTTGCACGCATCACCCGCGGGACGAATAGCGTTGATAGATTGTGAGCTGCACGCTTTATGTTTTGTACACATGGGATTCTCCTTTGCTTATCCTACATCCCAAGTGTAAACCTTGGAGCTAGCTCCAAGGTCAAGAAGAATTTTACCCTGATAGTGTTGGCGACTCTAACTGCTCCTCAACTTTCGACACATCATTAATCATAACCGGATCTGTTGTACTGAATGGTTGAGAGTTAACACAAACCAAACTTGGGTCTTCTTCTGTACTTTGACATTCGCCAGTCTTACGCAGTTCAGAGATATGGAATTTAAGAACAATGTAACCTAACACCCCAAACACGATATTACCCACCGCTTGTCCATACAAGACGCCCAACGCACCAAACCATAATGAGCCTAAGTACACAAATGGCAAAGTACCTAAAGTCGCCTTACTCAGATTAAGTGCGGTAGAATACAGTGGCTTACCCAAATTATTGAACGACGTATTCGCAACAAACAGCACACCATTAAACACAAAGGTAATCGCTACATAAGTCGCAAATGCCGCCACGATCAGCGCTGCATCACCGGTTAACGAGAACATGTTAATAATCGGCTGTTGGAGAAGATACAATAAAGCGCAAACCACTAATGTGTAGATGGTCGTCACGATGAGTGAGTTCTTTAGCGTTTCCTCCACACGATCAATTCTTACCGCTCCATAGTTTTGCCCCACGATAGGCCCAACAGCCCCCGACAGCGCAAAGATAAAGGCAAAACAAACTGGCGTCAGACGACCTATTACCGCAAACCCAGCAACAAAATCCTCACCATACTGGGCAATAGCAGTGGTCACAATAGCATTACCAATAGGCGTTGCGGTATTAGTAATAATGGCAGGAATAGCGATCGCCAACATCACTCTGGCATCATTAATGACATTCGAATATGTAGGTTTGGCTAGTAATTTGTGAACACGTAATAACGGTGCAAACGAGAAATAGAACACAGCAAATCGGGCGACCACCGAAGCGGCGGCGGCCCCTTCCACATTCCAGTTAAAACCGAAAATGAAAATAGGATCCAATATAGCGTTAACGATCCCACCCGCAAGCGTTGCCCACATCGACCGTTTCGCATCACCCGCAGCTCGCAAACCTGCACCACTAGCCATACCTAAAGCAATCAGAGGCGTACTCGGTAATAAGATCCAAAGGTAGGCTTCTGCCCTCTCGTGTGCTCTCCCTTCTGCACCGATAGCCGTCAGCAGTTCTGGAATGTAGGCACACATTATTGCCGTTACAATCGCGCTAATGATAAATGCTATGACAAGAACACTAGAGCCTATCTGCCTTGCATAATCTACGTTCTTAGCTCCAATCGCTTTGGACATTAATGCACCCATAGCGATGGAAGTTCCTATAGAAACGGAGGTTGCAAAAAAGGTTAACGTACCAGCGAACCCAACCGCAGCAGCCAGTTCGGCTTGCCCCAACATACTGATGAACAGCATATCGAGTAAATCGACAATGAATATCGCCATGATTCCGACAGTTGAGGTTCCTGACATCACCAGGATATGCCTCATGGTTGATCCTTCAACGAATTTAGCCGATTGGTCCGCCATATCAGTCCTTTTATTTACATGCAACAAACAATAAAGGGCGCCGAAGCGCCCATAGGGGAATATTGTTTAGTTTACACAGGATGTTTGAAGCACGCTTCAATATTTTTGCCGATGGCTCGAAGTACATCGCGGCGAGTAATCGTCCCTACCAATCTTCCATTGTCGATAACAGGATAGACTTTCGGTTTACCGACCTTCATCATATCTGCGAGTTCAATGATGGACGTTTCAGGTGTCACTGACAGCACCTCTTGATGCATACAATCTCCAACAGTATGCGTGTCTTGACAGTGATAGCTAACTTTAACCAACTTGTCGAGCAAGTCTTGTTCCGAAATAAAGCCAATAACTTGTTCACGTTCATTAATAACTGGACCACCAAGGTGGTTAGATTGCATGACTTTATCAAGCGCAGCACTCAATGACATGTCTTGTGTAAAGGTCACCGTTCTTTGAGTCATGTAGTCTTTAACTTTTAGCGATTCCATGGCGATCTCCTTCAGCCCCAATAACTTAATCTTGATAAGTTTATTGTTGTCCAAATTTTCAATATTGCTAAATGGGATTCTACGATTCTTGTAATAGACATTACCTATCAATCCATGATGTTAAGTAAGAATTGTTTGTCCCGTTTAAATTAAGCGTAAGACGAATTTTCTTGTTTTGCCTATCTTATTGTTAAGATTTTTGTAACAATCGGTCGCCTTATTGTCTGTTAACTCAATGCACTGAGTCATTTTCATGCTAAAAAAACTTCTCAATTCTCTTGCGAATGCGGTCGAATTTCGCTCTCGCATTTGGGTAGTCCATGTTTCCGAGTCCATACTCAAAGACCAGTCATATGTGGTCAATGAAGATCAGTTCTCGTCTCCGTTGTCTTGGATGAAAGGCAAAGGCTACGATCAAGAGATGCTGAGTAAAGTCGAGAGCATGAAGCGCTCACAAATCTTAGTGTTTGAACTTGGTCGCACTAAACACCAGCTTATGCGCGTCAAATAAACAGCTATTGAATCATTAATAGCATCAACTCGATGGCGGCCAATAATGCAAGCAATGCTGTCGCTCCCTTCCAAAAGAGCAATGGGTGCTTTTTAATGAGCGGGCTCGTCTCATATTGTTTCATTAACGCTTTATTCGGCTGGCTCAAATCCAATAAGAACTCTCCCAACGCTTGATGACGATGTTGCGGATTGTGATGACAAGCCTTCTTTAAGGCCATATCCAACCATAGCGGGAGTTCAGGATTGGTGATTTGAATACTCTGATACTTCCACTGTTGATGGCGTGCACTGTCGACACTACGTGCAATCGCCGCTTTATAGGGAAGCGTGCCAGACAGCATTTCATACGTCATTACCGCAACAGAAAATAAATCGGATACGGTTGTCGCTTCGTTGCCATTCAAATACTCAGGGGCAATATAATTCGCCGCGCCTTTAGGCATTTGAGCACATTGTTCTTGTCTTGCTTCATCTAAGCCCTTTACCGAAACAGACCCCAAATCAATCAAGGTCACTTGCAGCGACTCTGATATCATCACATTTTCCGGCTTTAAGTCGCGATGTACCATATCTAACCGTTGCAACACTCGCACCGCTTTTACTATCTCAGAAACAATACTCCTCACAGAGTCTAAGCTCGGCGTCGGATTATCAAGCATCCACTGCCTCAACGTGATCCCTTCTATCGGCTCACATAGTAAGTAGAGAAAGGGAGAATTAGCAGGTCGTGGATAAGTACGCATGATTCGATGGCTATTCACATGCGTTCCCACCCAATACTCATTACTTATGTCGAGTAGAGCCTGTTTATCTTCCACATGCAGTAAAGAAGGCGCTTTGAGAATATACTTCTGATCCGTCTGTTCCTGCCTCACCTCATAAACATGGCTTCGAGTTCCAGCATGAAGTACTTTTGTCACCGTGTAACTATCAATTCTGTTGTTCACTTTAAGCGGGGGTGGCACCACTTGGTTAAGTGATTGTTGTTGAAACTCATGCAATGTTAGGTTGGGAACATGATCGATAGAAACCAATAAGCTGGTGACATTGTCTTGGCTACCATTTTCTATGGCAAGATCCGTCAATGCTTGGCTTCGTGTCTCAAAGCCTTGGAGGTGATTTTGGATAACGTTGACCAACTGTTTCTCAGTGATGAAATCATGTACCCCGTCGGTTGAGAGCAAGAAAAGATCGCCAGTTTCGACGGCTACGGTCTGAAAATCGACCTCCAATTTGCTATCCATGCCTAAAGCGCGAGTTAGGTACGCCGCTTTACCGATGTTGGTCCGCTGATGATCTCTGGTTAACAAACGGAGTTTGCCTTGTCTAAGCAAATAGATTCGGCTATCACCCACATGAAATAGATACGCCGTATTGGATTTGACGACAACGGCACTAAAGGTGGTAACCAGTCCATTATGCTTCAGCGGTTGCTTTAGACTCTGTTCATATAGCCAAGTATTCAATGACGTCAATACCTGAATGGCCGAACGCCGAACGCTCCAACTTTCTGGCGTTGCATAATAATCGGCGACAAACTGCATCACACTGGTGTGACTGGCTTTCTGCCCGTGTTCACTGCAACTCACACCATCGGCAATGCAAGCAAGCATACCCTTGGTTTCCAACTCACTTTGTAGTCCTGGCTCTCGAACTACAAACGCATCTTGGTTTTCGCTTCGAGTACCAGCAGAAGACACGCCGCCGTATGATGTCGTCAGCGTTTGTGGATGGTTAAGCGGTAATCCCATAATCATTCCCTAATTAAACCTTCGGAGAACAAAAGCTCTGTGCAAGCAGAGCTTTTGAACGAGTGAGCACGCTAAGTGCTCACTCCCCGATTACCATTAATGAGATACGTTGATTAACGTTACGCTACCATCTTCGTTTACCTCTGCTATTTGACCACTGGGTTCTTCCATAAACATCAAAGTTGCGAAACCAAGAACCGCTGTACCCGCGATAACATAGAAGAAGGTTTGATAGTCAACAAACGACAGAACCGTCAAGTAAACCACAGCACCGACATTTCCGTAAGCGCCTGTCATTCCAGCGATTTGACCTGTCATGCGGCGCTTGATTAATGGCACTGTCGCAAACACCGCCCCCTCACCTGCTTGAACAAAGAATGAACAAACCATGGCTGCGCATACTGCAAGCCACAACGGCCACTCACTGTTGACCTGGCCCATCATAAAATAACCCACAGCCAAACCTGCTGTTAGAATTAACAATGTCGATTTACGACCAAATTTATCTGAGATCCAACCGCCACCAGGACGCGACATTAAGTTCATAAAGGCATAAGCTGAAGCCACCATACCTGCTAAAACAGGCGTCAGTTCAAACGTTTCAGAGAAGAACAGAGGTAACATCGAGACCACCGCCAACTCCGAGCCGAACGTGGCAAAATACAACACGTTCAAAACCGCTACTTGCTTAAACTTATATTGATGCATCTCCGGAACTGGCTTAGAGAAGATAGATTTGTTGACCTTCCATACTTGAGAAACTTCGTATCCGTATAGGACTACTAAGCCCACATAGAAGGTGTTAACCACTGTGTCACTCAACATACCAATATTCGATGGCGCAAGTTTCCAAGCGAGTAGCGCAAGTGCAGCATACATAGGGATCTTCATGATCAACAGGAAGAAAAAGTCCCCTTTCGATGTCACTTCCATCGCAGCTAAATGTTTAGGTTTAAAGTAAGTCGATCCTTTTGGCGTATCTTGAACGTTACGATAAAAAATGACTGAGAACACCAAGCTCATTAGGCCCGTCACACCAACGGCATAGCGCCATCCGTCGTCACCACCAAACATCAGAGCCAAGGTTGGTAAAGTGAAAGCCGCCGCCGCTGAGCCAAAGTTGCCCCAACCACCATAAATACCTTCCGCAGTACCCAGTTCATCATGTGGGAACCACTCAGATACTAAACGAATACCAATAACAAACCCTGCACCAATAAAACCTAATAGGAAACGAGCGATAGCCGCTTGAATAAATGAATCTGACAACGCAAAAACAAAACATGGAATAGAACATATTGCCAACAATGCGGAGTAGACCAGACGTGGACCATATTTGTCGGTCAACATACCAATGATTACCCTCGCTGGTATCGTCAGCGCCACGTTGAGGATAAGTAAGGTTTTGATCTCTTGTGTTGATAAGCCCAATGACGTTTTTACCATTTGAAGTAATGGTGCAAAGTTAAACCAAACCACAAAGGTAATAAAAAAGGCCATCCAGCTTAAGTGCAGTGTTTTCATCTTCCCAGAAAACGAAAACAAATTAAATTTAGTGCTTTCCATAACAAATTCCTTTTACTGATCAATTTGTTGATCAAGTTTCCTTGTACACGAAGAGTTAAGCTGCAAGTGGCAACTTGAGTTGAACATCATTACCACTGACTCGTACATCAAACCGAGTCAGTTGGACCTCTGGCTCTTCAATGCAGACACCCGTTTGTAAGTTAAAGTGCTGCTTGTAAAGCGGTGAAGCCACACAAGGTTGGCCATCTAGCGAGCCCATAATGCCGCGAGACATCACATAGGCATGGCCAAAAGGATCGTAATTGCAAAGCGCGTACAGTTGGTCGCTACGCTGACAATAG
The DNA here is from genome assembly GCF_021568915.1 of Vibrio sp. McD22-P3. Classification (NCBI taxonomy): domain Bacteria; kingdom Pseudomonadati; phylum Pseudomonadota; class Gammaproteobacteria; order Vibrionales; family Vibrionaceae; genus Vibrio; species Vibrio sp. McD22-P3. The sequence continues at coordinate 46,986 of NZ_JAKGTN010000003.1, read as the reverse complement.
AAAATAGCGACCTGTTTATCTTCGACTTTAGCACACACTCCGGTATGGGGTACTAAGTCATCAGTTGAGCAAACAGTTAACCACTGACTCATATTCTTCTCCTTAACTATCAAATTTCATTCGCCTATAGCGAGGCAACGTCGTTAAACTTCAACAACATCAATACGTTGCTCCAAAACAAGCGCTTGTTTCTTATTATTAGTTGGGAATCTTTGTTGGCGAATATTGACAAACTGAAGGTTACCATCCAGCTCATCGGTATTAATAAAGTGTTGGAATCGTTTTAGTTTCTCTGGATTTTCGAGTGTGGTTTTCCACTCACACTGATACTTACCGACATTGGTAGCCATGTCTTTTTCCAGCTCATCGGCGAGTTTCAATTTGTCATCGACAATTACTTGTTTGAGGTATTCAATGCCACCTTCTAGGTTTTCAAGCCACACAGAAGTTCGTTGTAAACGGTCTGCAGTGCGGACGTAAAACATTAATATACGGTCGATATAGCGAATCAGTGTTTGTTCATCAAGATCAGTGGCTAGCAAGTCGGCGTGACGAGGACGCATTCCACCATTACCACACACATACAAGTTCCAACCTTTATCGGAGGCAATCACACCAATGTCTTTCGACTGAGCTTCTGCACACTCACGAGTACAGCCTGAGACAGCGAACTTCAGTTTGTGAGGCGATCTTAGTCCTTTGTAACGATTTTCAATGTCGATAGCTAAACCTACACTGTCACCGACACCATAGCGGCACCATGTGCTCCCGACACACGATTTCACCGTTCGTACCGATTTGCCATAAGCGTGTCCGGTTTCAAATCCAGCTTCCACCAATCGTTTCCAAATCAAAGGCAACTCATTGAGTTGTGCCCCAAACAAGTCAACGCGTTGACCTCCGGTAATCTTGGTGTACAGGTCGAAATCTTTAGCTACCTGACCAAGTACAATCAATTTATCTGGTGTGATTTCACCACCAGCGATACGAGGAACCACCGAATATGTTCCATCTTTTTGCATATTACCCAAATAGATATCGTTGGTATCTTGGAGCTCCATGTGTTGCTCTTCCAGAATATAGTCATTCCAAAACGACGCTAAAATTGAGCCCACTGTTGGCTTGCAAATCTCACAGCCCAACCCAGAGCCATGGCTAGATAGTAATTCATCGAACGTCTTAATTTGGTTAACGCGAATAATGTCGCTGAGTTCTTGACGGGAATAGGCAAAGTGCTCACAAATATCGTTGTTCACTTCAACGCCGAGGTTCATCAACTCACTATCGAGTACTTGTTTTGCTAACGCTGAACAGCCACCACAACCTGTCGATGCATTAGTGGTATCTTTTAGCGCAGCCATCGTGTTACAACCGCTCGCCACCGCTTGTTTGATATCACCCTTTGTCACATCAAAACAGGAGCAGATCACCGCAGAGTCAGGCAGAGCCTCTACACCGAGTCCTGCTGAGCTATCGTCAGCCACGTTAGGCAGAATTAATACCGAAGGGCTGTCTGGGAGAGCTATTTCGTTTTGTTTGAGTTGCAATAAGCTGCCGTAGGCGTCAGCATCCCCTACCAAAACAGCACCTACAATTTTACTGCCATCCTCAGACACAATTAGCCGCTTGTAGACTTGCTCAATTTCGTCATTGTAGGTGTATGACTGCGCACCAACTGTCTTTCCGTGAACCTCACCGATACTCGCAACATCAACGCCCAACAATTTAAGTTTGGTGCTCATATCGGCACCAGTAAATGCCAGTGGCTCCAATGAATCGACAATTTGGCTAGCTGCGACTTTTGCCATTTGATAACCCGGAGCAACAAGCCCGAAGATCTGATTTTGCCACAAAGCACATTCGCCAATTGCATAGATATCCTCGACGCTGGTACGGCATTGGTCATCAATCACTATTCCGCCGCGCGGCCCTATCTCAATATCCGCTTGACGCGCTAACTCATCTTGAGGACGAATGCCAGCCGAGAAGACAATAAGGTCGGTCTCAAGGTAAGTACCATCAGCAAAATTCATTCGATAGCGAGCCTGCTCACCTGCAATAATTTCAGTAGTCGCTTTATCGGTGTGCACCGATACACCTAAATTTTCAATTTTCCTGCGCAGTAATGCGCCGCCACCTTCATCAAGCTGCACCGCCATAAGACGCGGGGCAAACTCCACCACATGTGTATCTAAACCAAGGTTTTTAATCGCGTTAGCGGCCTCCAAGCCGAGTAATCCACCTCCGACAACGACGCCTGTTTTACTGACTTTACTGCCCGACTCGATGGCATCTAGGTCTTCAATGGTGCGATAAACATAACAGTGTTCTTGGTCATTACCAGAAATGGGCGGTACAAAAGGAAATGAACCCGTGGCAAGTACCAACTTATCGTAACTCTCCTGACGCCCACTTTCGGTTGTCACCTGCTTTTGGTCTGTATCAATCGAGACAACTTTGTCGTTTAAGACATAGTTAACCCCATGATTCTGATAGTAAGTTTCATCGGTTAGCGCAAGATACTCAGCACCTTTGTCGTCATCAAAATAGCTGGTAAGCTGCACGCGGTCATAAGCAAGTCGCGACTCTTCTGAAAACGTGATAATTTGCGCAGACTCATCGTTTGCAGCAATCACGCTATCAATGAACTTGTGGCCTACCATCCCATTGCCGACCACCACAATCCTTTGTGTTTTCATAATGCTTCCTTTCATAATTACGCTGTCAGCTGTAATTTGTGTTGTTGATTTTGTTTTGGTGATTCCATCAATACTCGTTCGTTGAGCTGCGACAGCCACTGCATTTGCTCGGCCACTTTAACCACTTGGCCAATTACAATGAGAGCAGGCGACTGAATTTGATGACTATCTCTTAACTCGACAAGCTCATCCAAACTGCCCAGCACCGTTCTTTGTGCTGGGCAACAGCCGTTTTCAATTAACGCTACAGGGGTAGACGCCGATAAACCTGCGTCTATAAGAGAGCTCGCAATCATCTCCGCTTTGCTTAATCCCATGTAGATAACGAGAGTTTGATTCAGGTCAGCCAGTGCTTTCCAATGTATGTCCAATTCCTTTTCGGCATGGGCGGTGATAAAAGTACACCCTTGAGCTAAACCGCGATGAGTAAGCGGGATATCAGAGTATGTGGTGCACCCCGAAGCAGCCGTAATGCCAGGAATAACATCAACATCAAAGCCTTGTTTTTTGAGTAGTAGCATTTCTTCTCCGCCACGACCGAATATAAAGGCATCGCCCCCTTTAACTCGGCAAACTCGTCCACCTCGATGGGCATAGTCGATTAAGGTTTGGTTAATTTGCTGCTGGGTATAGCTATGGCAACCCTTAGCTTTGCCAACATAAACCTGCACGCTGTTGGATGGAAAAAGTGCCTTGATCTCTTGGCTAACGAGATTGTCAAAGATAATGACATCAGCAGATTGGATTGCTCGAAGAGCCTTAACCGTGAGCAAATCAGGATCGCCCGGTCCAGCACCCACCAATGAGATATGATTACTTCTCATACTATTTCCTTGCATGGCATTTCTCCTTATAGACAGGCGAAATTTTTTTATTCGCTTGCCAACTTAGAGGCAATAAGGATGCCAGCGATGATAATAGTCTCGTTATTTTTTGAATAAACTCTTTAAAAACAATGAAATATAATTTCAGCCTTTGATTTAGAAACACAAAAACAACACCCACAAAAATCCAATTAGAGAAGATTTTGAGCATTTTTAGTGCGATAAATCCCAAAACAGTGCAAATAAACAATAAATAACTGATATTTTGTCAAAAAAGCCTATATACCACTTTAGTGGTATATAGACTAACCATTTGTATTAATTGACTATATTAGGGATAAATACATATTTAACCCAACAACGCCCCAATGGCGCGCGTTTTGCTTTCAACAACAATTAACGGAAATTATCAGCAAGGATAAAGGTTATGACTAAAGAAGGCTGGATTAAGACAACATGTGCCTATTGCGGAGTCGGTTGCGGTGTTGAAGCGAGACCAAAAGCAAACGGTCTTCTGGAAATAAGAGGCGACAAACAGCATCCCTCCAATTATGGCAAACTGTGTACCAAAGGTATCGCACTTGGGGATACGGTCATTACCGACGGTCGCCTTTTATCACCGATCCATCGCACTCGCAGCATTGATGCTTTAGAGGAAAAGTCTATGACTTGGGATGAGGCGACGTCTCTTGTCGCTGAGCAATTCCAGAAGGCCATTCAACAACATGGTCCTGACTCTGTCGCATTCTATGTATCAGGTCAGTTGCTCACTGAGGATTACTATGTCGCCAACAAACTCATGAAGGGCTTTATTGGCAGCGGCAATATCGATAGTAATTCCAGGTTATGTATGGCCTCGAGCGTCGTAGGCCATAAACGTGCTTTCGGCAGCGATACTGTCCCCGTGGTCTATGAAGATGTCGAACTGGCTGACTTGGTTGTCATTACTGGTTCTAACTTGGCGTGGTGTCATCCGGTCCTTTTTCAACGCTTAAAGACTGCTAAGCAGAATAATCCAAATATGAAAGTGGTGGTAATTGACCCTCGTCAAACCGCAACTTGTGAGCTTGCCGATCTACACCTCGCCATTCAATCTGGCAGTGATGTTGCTCTGTTCAACGGACTATTGAATCATCTCTCACTGACGGGACAGCTCAACGCAAACTACATAGAACACCATACGCAAGGGTTTGATGACGCGTTGGCCGTTGCGAAGCAGACGGTCGACGTTGGTTCCATCACAGGGCTAACTCAATCGCAACTTGAAGAGTTTTACACTATATTTGCTAACACCCCAAAAACCGTCACCATCTATTCGCAAGGCATTAATCAATCCAGCAGTGGCTCGAACAAAGTCAACAGCATTCTAAATTGCCATCTCGCTACAGGCAGAGTTGGACAGCCAGGAATGGGGCCCTTCTCTGTCACAGGGCAACCTAATGCAATGGGAGGAAGAGAGGTAGGTGCACTGGCAAACACATTAGCAAGTCATATGGAGTTTGATAATCCACAGCATCACTCATTAATTAGTGAGTTTTGGCAAACCTCCACTCTTGCCACTAAGCCTGGTCTTAAAGCGATCGACCTATTTGACGCAGTCGAAGCAGGAAAAATCAAAGCGATTTGGATCATGGCAACTAACCCCATGGTGAGTCTACCTAACTCAGAAAAAATAAAATCAGCGCTACAAAAATGCCCGTTTGTGGTGGTCTCAGATTGCATTAAGGAAACCGAAACAGCCCAACTAGCTGACGTGCTTTTACCCGCACAAGGTTGGAGCGAGAAATCGGGCACAGTCACCAATTCTGAGCGCCGTATTTCAAGACAACGTCGATTGCTTCCCAGCCCTGGCATGGCTAAACCTGATTGGTGGATAGTAAGCAAAGTGGCAATGAAAATGGGTTTCACCAACGCTTTTAATTATTTACATGAGGGGCAAATCTTCAACGAGTATGCTCGCATGACGACCTTAGGTAATGAGGGCGGTCAACAGCGTGATCTGACATTAAGTGGGTTAGCTCAGTTGGATGACAAAGGCTATAACACGCTGGTTCCGCAACAATGGCCAGTGTTAACGTTACAAACCGATATCGTCAACCAGCGGCTGTTTAACCAACATCAGTTTTATACTGCTGACCAAAAAGCACACTTTGTCGCCACGGGTTATGAAGCCCCGCAACAAACAGCAAGCAATGCGCTGCCTATCTTGCTTAACACTGGCCGGACGCGAGATCATTGGCACACCATGAGCCGCACTGGATTGTCACCTAATCTGGCCTCTCATACTCCAGAACCGTTTGTAAACCTGCACCCTGATACGGCGCTCATGTGGGGACTTAAATCCGGAGACATCGCAGAGCTCTCCAACCCACACGCCAATATTCACATGCGGGTGGCGGTAGATTCCGGCGTGACTGCTGAGCACGCCTTCGTACCCATTCACTGGAACTTGGCAACCGCCAGTAATGCCAAAGCGTGTCAACTTATCTCGCCCAATACTGACCCTTTTTCTGGCCAACCCGAATTCAAACATACCCCAGTATCAATAGAGCTTTGGCCAAAACAGTGTGAAGCGTTGCTCATCAGCCGCACTCCGTTAAGCCTCATTGACATGGATTACTGGGTGAAACAGAAGGTTGAATCCGGCTACTTGTATCGTATAGCCTCGAAATGTGATGCCATGTCGCTCATCGTACAGCTCACAAACATCATTGCTGTAAAGAACAACAAAACACTGTCATTTGATGGAGGTATTACGGATTTGGAACATCGCAAAGCAGTCATTAGCGCCAATGTTATGCAACGAGCCTTTATAGTAAAAACCACGATACAAGAACATGACCTAGACTGGTTGACATCTTTGTTTGAGCAATCAGCCAACGACCATCTGGAAAGCCAGTTTATGAGTAGAGCCTAATCTCCTCGATATAGCCGAATCGAATAGAGCATTGACCTGTCTACGTTTTAGGCGCTTAATGTATATTTACGTGAACCGCTGTTATTGTCAGATAACACTGAAATTTTTATCCGATAATTAATACTATATTTAAACAACAGCCACCTAGCGTTAAGCTCCGAATGCATAAAAACAAAGTAAGCAGGTAGATATTATGAAAGCAGTGACCAAACAATACGCCGTGATTGGTTTAGGGCGTTTTGGAATGAGTATCTGTAAAGAGTTATCTGAAGCCGGTGCTCAAGTTCTTGCTATCGACATCAATGAAGATCGTGTAAAGGAAGTATCTAAAATCGTCGCACAAGGCATCATTGCCAACTGTACGATAGAAGAAACCGTTGAAGAACTCAGACTGAATGAGTTCGACATGGTGATGGTATCCATAGGGAATGACATCAATGCCAGTATTCTCACCACACTGGTGCTTAAAGAAGCCAAAGTGAAGAAAGTGTGGGTTAAAGCGAATGACAAGTTCCAGTACAAAATCTTGCAAAAGATAGGGGCGGATAAAATCATCATGCCTGAAAGAGATATGGGTATCCGAGTAGCGCAGCGTATGCTTGATAACCGAGTGATTGCTTTCAATGAACTAGGAAGTGGCTTAGCGCTAACCGAAATCGTCGTTGGCAATAAGTTAATGGGCAAAACCTTGGCTGACGTCGCCATTTGCCAAGCTAGCAATGTTAAAGTACTGGGATTCAAACGCGGTCCTGAGCTGGACGCCAACCCAAAAATGAGTCAAACACTTGAAATTGGTGACATGATCATTGTTGCTGGCCCAGAAAAAGACCTGCACGAAAAGATCAGACTGTCATGAATCGTCGTTTCCAAAAAGGTCTGATTTACCCGATTAAACTCACTAGGAAATCAGCAGTACCGTCAGAGCCTTACCTTATAGTAGCAAGCTTTTTGGCGGTTTTAGTACCCTCTGCTTTGCTGCTGACACTACCCGTATTTTCGGTTACCGGATTGAGCTTTAGCGACGCCTTCTTTACGGCGACATCCGCTATCAGTGTGACTGGACTCGGTGTGGTCGATACTGGTCAGCATTTCACGACTTCAGGGAAAGTGTTACTGATGCTGTTGATGCAAATTGGCGGCCTTGGGCAAATGACGCTTTCAGCGGTTTTACTCTACATGTTTGGTGTTAGATTAAGCCTAAAGCAACAAGCTTTGGCCCAAGAAGCGCTTGGCCAAGATCGCCGGGTCAATATTAAAGGGTTAGTGAAGAAAATCATCATTTTTGCCTTCATTGCCGAAGCTATCGGTGCGGCCGTTTTAGCTATGCGTTGGATCCCCGAAATGGGCTTGTCTCAAGGCGTGTTTTATTCGATATTTCACGCGATTTCCGCCTTTAATAACGCCGGCTTCGCTTTGTTCTCAGATAGTATGATGAGTTTCGCATCAGAGCCAGTCGTTCTGCTTGTTTTGTCTGGGTTATTCATCTTCGGCGGGTTGGGCTTTACCGTGGTCAGTGATCTTGCGATCAACGGTAAGAAAGGCTTTTCTAGGCTAGGGCTACATACAAAAATCATGCTCACTGCCACACCCATCTTGTTGTTGGGCGGCACACTGTTTTTCTTCTTACTGGAACGCACCAACCCAGAAACTTTAGGGGCTTTACCTCTTGGTGGACAATGGCTCTCCGCATTCTTCCAGTCGGCAAGTGCTCGTACTGCTGGCTTTAATAGCGTTGATATCGCTCAGTTTGGGCAACCTGCCCTACTGATTATGATTATCTTAATGCTGATAGGTGCAGGCTCTACATCGACAGGTGGTGGTATTAAGGTATCGACATTCGCAGTTGCCTTCTATGCCACATGGGCATTCTTAAGGCAGAAACAATACGTGGAGATCTTTAATCGCACTGTTAGTTGGCAGACCGTCACTAAGTCGCTTGCAATCATAGTGGTGAGCGGCGCTATTTTGACTATCGCCATGTTCTTACTTATGGTCACCCAACAGGCAAAATTTGAACAAGTGTTGTTTGAAACCATATCGGCATTTGCTACCGTCGGACTAACAGCAGGTTTAACTGTTCAACTCAATACCGAAGGTAAGTGGATTATGATTGTCGTGATGATTATTGGTCGTGTTGGACCACTAACCTTAGCCTACATGCTAGCCAGACCAAAACCGACATTACTAAAATACCCTGAAGACAACGTCCTGACAGGTTAATAACGGTAAACTAAAACCGGCGCGGTCAATGGCTGCGCCTGTTTATTTCCTAACAACTTGAGTGTGGAGTCTCGCAATAACCATTCCAGTATTGGTTTGCTTTCTCGGATGCTTGTTGCCAATCCCCTGAAATTGAAAACAGCGCTGCCGTCAATGTGGATACAACGGTATTTGCCATCAACTGCATTTCTTCTTGCGGTGTCTGTAATGGACAGTGTTGTGGAAGCGCTAGCTCGGCCATACTTTCTTCAACGTACTCAGAATGAATCGTATCGGATTCGACCCACCACACAGTTTGGCTTACTTTCGGATTGTATTCCGTTTCACCACCTTGTCCCTTGAACGATAGCATTCGTTGATAGTCATTGTTGTCTCTTCCATGTCGAGCGAGAAGATGTTCGACTTTGGCGTGCAGTTCTTGGAAACCCGGGTGAAAACTTCCTCGCATACCAAAAGGTGCATTCGCTGGATTCAGGGCTCGAATAACGGTATTGATCGGTGTTCTTAAACCGTAGCGATGCTTCCAATCCAACATTTTCTTGGCGAGTGGACAAAAGTGGTTCAGCGGTAAATAGGCAATATTATCGCGGTCAAGAAGTTGCTGTGCATGAGCTAAATCTTCCGCTTTGGAAATATTCAGTGTACCCAAACAGTCTTTTGCATGTAAGCGATCACTTTCTTTATCCAAGTCACCATGCAACACCACCCGTACACCATGTTCCGCCAAAATGCTCGCAGCAATAAGATGCCAAGGTTTTCCCGATGACTGCCCTACTCTTTTACCCGCATATAATGGCCAGTCGAAATCAGCGCTAATATCTGGGTAATGAGGTTTCAAACCTTCCACGAAGCCCGCGATTTCCTCCGGGGTTTCGTCGCGCACGCGGATAAGCATCATCAACATAGCCATTTGATCATCACCAATCTGTCCATCGACAAACTCTTCCATCACTTGCTTAGCTTGTTCCTGAGTTAACGGACCACGTCCACGAGACCCACGGCCAACCGTGCGAATACACTCTTTAATAATCGACAAACTTAATCCTTTTTATATGTACTGACTCACCCATTGTAATCCAAGAATTAGCCATCGCCATAACATATCCCTTACTCAATAGAAAAAAGGTGCGCCTCGAATGAATGAGAACGCACCGTCGCCAACTGATTATTAGTGAGACACTTTATGTCACGCTTCTTATTTAGAAGTCTTCATGTCACTGCAAGAACATTGCCAGTTATTAAAGTCACTAAATATCAACAACTTGTATCTATTTCTTTGTATTTACCACGTCTTACTGTGATCTATCATCATGCAGTTGCACCAATAGTGTGATTCTTAACTTTGTTGTTTCTCAAAACTGTTACAACGCTCTGATGGATTGTCAGTCGTCCACAACTACTATAAAGAGCGGGCCATAACAGCGATTTCAGCCCGAGGTGAAAGCTCTAAGCCAATGAAAGGACTCGATAATGAAAACAACGACTACAACACTTGCTATGGTGTGTCTTGCCACTTCTGCCGAGGCTGGGAAAGCATTTGACGACCCGCTGACCTCATTAGACACCAATCGTTGGTTTATCGCCGAGGGGTGGGAGAACGGTTATCCGTTTTTAAATCGATAGCAACACGACCACGCAGAATTTAGTCCACAGGGGTTGGCACTCAACTTATCCAATATCATCGACAATCATGGCTATCCAGATATCGTATCAGGAGAGATACGCACTCAAGGCTTTTATGGGAACGGCTGTTTTGAGGTAGAAATGAAGCCTGTCAAAGCGGAAGGTGTCGTGAGCGCGTTCTTCCTGTTTGCAGGTCCCTACGATCAGCCTGAAGGTGGCAATGGAATCCATAACGAAATTGACATTGAATTTATTGGCCTGAACACCAACTTGGTACAGTTTAATTTTTGGAGTAACGACGATAGCTACGAGCAGCGTAATGAATATATTCACTACCTAGATTTTGACGCCGCAGATGAGTTTCATAAGTACGCCATAGAATGGAATAGAAACACCATAAAATGGTACATCGACGATGAACTGGTATACAAAGTGCGCAATACTGAAGCACAACCTATTCCTAGCCAATCCGATACGAAGCTAAGAGCGATGATGAATATCTGGGCCACCGCGCCAGAGCTCTCAAACTGGGCTGGGTTGTACGATCAAAGTACTGGCGCTCACCATTCGGCCCACTATCGAAATTTCCGTTTCACACGTTCGAAATGCAATAACTAGCTATCTCTTAAGGTGACTTTGAGTGTGATAAGAACCTATTTACCCAACAACTGAACCGTCTGTCGTCAACGTGACCAAGTCATTAACTAAGATTCCAGTTATTTACTTCACCATCGCGTCGATTTACGTATACTGCACACGTCTCTTACCATTTGAACAGCGATAATATATGCACAGTACAATCAAGTTTATAGCAACGGACATGGATGGCACACTGCTCGACCCAAACGGTCAACTGACTCCAGATTTTTTCCCTCTCTACGAGCGTATTAAAGAGCAAGGTATTCACTTTGCACCAGCTTCCGGCCGTCAGTACTACAGCCTTAAAGACATGTTCTCTTCTATTCAAGATGAGCTGATTTTTATCGCAGAAAACGGCACGCTGGTCATGCAAAACGATGAGGAGCTTTACAGCTGCACATTAGATACGGCCGCCGCAAAAGAGATCATCAAAACTGCCCGATCTATAGATAACACTTATATGGTTCTATGCGGTAAGCACTCAGCCTATATTGAAACTCAGGATCCTAGAGCGCTTGAAGAAATCCGTAAATACTATCATCGATGCGAGTATGTCGAAGACCTACTCTCTGTCGAAGACGATTTTATCAAGGTCGCGATCTGCAACTTTGAGGGGGCTGAGCAACATGTCTTCCCAACCATCAATGATCTTTTTGGCAATGAGTATCAAGTGGTGGTAAGCGCAAAAATATGGTTGGATGTCATGAATAAAGAAGCCTCAAAAGGGGCTGCTATTCGTTTCTTGCAACAGCATTTAGGGTTTAAGTTTGAAGAAACAATGAGCTTCGGTGACTACTTCAATGACGTTGAAATGTTAAAAGAGAGCTACCACTCTTACGCTATGGACAATGCACATCCTGAGATAAAAAAACTGAGTCGCTTTATTGCTCCAAGCAACAATGAAGCAGGCGTCTTGAAAGTGGTAGATAAATACTTAGCCACCGTCGAGTGATACAAAAAGAGCATGTCATCGACATGCTCTTTTGATTTAGATTATTTTTCTTGCCAGCGTGCAGCCGCTTCGGCGTCGGAGTCTCGTGACTCAACCCAACGCGTCGACTCTGTCGTTCGCTCTTTTTTCCAAAACGGAGCTTTGGTTTTAAGGTAATCCATTATGAATTCGCAAGCTTCAAACGCAGATCCACGATGAGCACTAGATACTCCAACGAATACGATTTGGTCACCGGCATCCATATCACCCACGCGATGAATTACACGAATACCATTTAACATCCAACGCTCTTCTGCTTCATCACAGATCTTTTCCAGCGAACGTTCTGTCATTCCCGGATAGTGTTCTAGTGATAAACCGGTAACATTGTCGCCTAAGTTCATATCGCGAACTTTGCCGGTAAACGTGACAATTGCACCCGACGCTGTACCTTCAGCCAACGCATCGTATTCAGCGCCCACTGAAAAGTCTTCGTGTTGAACGGATACTCTTAAGGTCATGTTAACCTCCCGTTACCGGTGGAAAGAAAGCCACTTCATCGCCGTCTTGAACTTTCTCATCCAGAGCAACAATATTTTGATTAAGAGCAGCAAGCAACTTACCACTTTCAAGAGCTAGTTCCCACTTACCTTGCTGAGCGGCAAGATGGGCTCGAATATCTTCGATTGTGGCAAACTCAGCAGCAAGCTCCACACTGTCTTGACCAATCAGCTCACGAGTTTGTGCAAAGAAAAGTACTTTAATCATGATTCCACCTTGAAGTGTCCTGATTTTCCACCCGTTTTTTCGAGTAGACGAACGTTTTCAATAACCATGTCTTTTTGTACCGCTTTACACATATCGTAAATAGTCAAAGCCGCCACAGACGCAGCTGTTAACGCTTCCATTTCTACGCCAGTTTTACCTGCTAGCTTACAAACAGACTCGATACGTACTTTGTTTTCCGCTTCGATAGCTTCCAGCTGTACTTCCACTTTAGACAGTAACAACGGATGGCACAAAGGAATAAGATCCCATGTTTTCTTAGCCGCTTGAATACCTGCGATACGTGCAGTAGCAAACACATCACCTTTGTGATGGTTGCCTGAAGTAATCATCTGCAGAGTTTCTGGTGCCATGTGAACAAAAGCTTCGGCCCTTGCTTCACGCACCGTCTCGGCTTTGGCCGACACATCGACCATGTTTGCTTCGCCAGAGGCGTTGATATGGGTAAATTCGGACATGACTTTCCCTAGATGATTACTTACTTAGATGAGGCATGAAGTTACATGGGCGGTGGCTAGCATCAAGTTGCTGCTTGATGATCTTTGTCCAACCTGTGCGACATGCTCCAGTCGAGCCTGGCATCGCAAAGATAACCGTGTGGTTTGCAAAACCTGCGATTGCACGAGATTGGATAGTTGATGTGCCAATTTCCTCGTAAGAAACTGCACGGAATAGCTCACCAAAGCCTTCCACTTGTTTGTCGAATAGTGGAACGAGTGCTTCAGGCGTGCTGTCACGAGAAGTAAACCCCGTACCGCCAGTGATCATTACCGCTTGCACACTCTCATCAGCGATCCATTTCGACACCACTGCGCGAATTTGATAGATATCGTCAATAACGATTTGCTTATCCGCCAGTGTGTGGCCTGCTTCTTGTAGATTCTCGACTAAAAAGCGACCTGACGTGTCATTTTCTTCGGTACGTGTATCCGATACGGTTAGCACTGCGATATTTGCAGGCACGAACTTGCTTTCTGCGTGACCCATGATTATTCACCCTATAAAATTTTTACGTATTTTTTCGCGGTCTATTAGCCGCCGATAGATGCCAAATGCGGCGTCATCCCTGAATTACCGTCATGCAGGAAATGACTGACTGATTTGGTCTGTAATTGTGCTTGAATTCGTTCGATCAGAGCGCTCTCTTGAGCGTCTTCTTGAAGTAAGTCGCGTAGCTCTATACCATGGTCACCAAATAGACAGAGGTGCAGTTTGCCCATTGCCGACACACGTAGACGATTACAACTTTCACAGAAGTTTTTCTCGTATGGCATGATAAGGCCGATCTCACCTTGGTAGTCCGCATGAACAAAAACTTGAGCTGGGCCATCATTTTGACTTCGAGCTTTCAAGATCCAACCGTTGGCAATCAGTTGATTACGAATGTCAGTGCCGGAGACATGATGCTTGTTAAATAGCTCGTCCATTTCACCAGTTTGCATCAACTCGATGAAACGCAATTGAATCGGACGATCTTTGATCCAGTTGAGGAAGGCAGGAAGCTCTTTGGCATTGAGATCTTTCATCAATACCACGTTGACTTTGACCTGCTCATAGCCGACTTCAAACGCTCGGTCGATGCCAGACATCACTTCAGTAAATTTGTTTTCACCGGTGATCTGGTGGAACATTCTTGGATCGAGACTATCTACACTTACATTGATATTGGTAAGGCCAGCTTGACGCCATGTATCAACTTGTTTAGCCATTCGATAACCATTGGTCGTCGTTGCTACCTTCGTAATACCCGGTGTATTCGCTACCGTTTCAATGATCTGAGGGAAATCTTTGCGCAAGCTCGGCTCACCACCAGTGATTCGTACTTTGGAAGTACCACAATCTGCAAACGCGGTAACCACGCGTTTGATTTCTGGAAGCGTCAAAAAGGCTGGTCTTTTGTGACCAGGCGGTTTGTAGCCATCAGGGAGGCAATATGTACACTTGAAGTTACAGACATCTGTAACCGAAAGACGCAAGTAATAGAACTTGCGATTAAATTTATCTTCGAATTGTTGCGCCACGGAACACCTTTCCAAACACGGGAGGCACAATCATTTCCAATTATGCCCTTGTGACAAATTGTCACTGGCTCTAGAAGCTTATCTTTGGTTCGACTTAGCGCGTAGAGCTCGGAGTTATGGCAGTTACCGCATAATGAGTCGGTAACAGCTTTTGAGTAAAATACTCAATAACGGTATGGTTTTCCAGCCTTCATGTCAAAAAACCTTACATATTCGTCATTTTTATTATAGTTGAGTATCTCAAATGAACAATTTAACCTATGTTACAAAGTTCAGATAACTCAAAAGAAGTATAAGATGAGCATATATTCATCAAAGAAAGTCGTGGCCATTGGTGGTGGTCATGGGCTAGGTCGTATGTTGGCGGCTTTGAAGGAATTTGGCGGGAATGCTACAGGTATCGTAGCTACTACAGATAATGGTGGATCTACTGGGCGCATCCGAGAATGTCAAGGCGGCATCGCTTGGGGTGATACTCGTAACTGTATTAATCAGCTTATTACCGACCCGTCTATTGGCTCCATGATGTTTGAGTACCGCTTTAAAGGTTCCGGCGATCTCAACGGTCACAACCTTGGCAACTTAATGCTCACTGCGCTAGATAACTTGTCCGTTCGTCCACTTGAAGCCATACATTTAATCCGCAAGCTTCTCGCGGTTGATGTCAATATCATTCCAATGTCAGAGCATCCATCTGACCTAACAGCACTTTCAGTCGATGGTAAGTGGGTGACTGGTGAGACATCCGTTGATGAGATGGAACAAGATTTACAAAGATTGGATCTCGACCCCGTCGTGCCCGCCACCAAAGAGGCGGTAGAGGCGATTACTCAAGCCGATTGTATTATTCTCGGACCGGGCAGTTTCTTAACCAGTATTATGCCACCGCTGCTTCTCGCTGATTTGAGCCAAGCTATCTGCCAGAATCAAACTGCTAAAGTCGTATTTGTCGAAAACTTATCACCCGAATATGGCCCAGCCGGCCGCATGACATTAGAGCAGAAGCTGGTGTGGTGTGAACGTGCACTTCAAGGCAGAAAACTGGACGTTGTTTTAGGTGAAGAAGCACACTCTGATATTTGCAGTCAATGGAACTGCGTTACCCTTCCTCTGGCATCGCCAAATAGAGATTGGCGTCATGACCGAGTAAAACTAAAGCATGCTATCGAGTCACTGCTTTAATAATTGATGCAAAAGAAACGGGGGCGCCAAATGGTGCCCCCGTTTTGCAACTCGGTGATGACATTATTTAATCGACTCTAAGAATTCTATATAGCAAGAGTGTGTTTCCGAAAGATTCGCCAGCATACTGTCGACCTGGGCTTGATCTTCTCGTAATTTGCCACCTTTCACTTGAGCGTCGATATCAATAGCAAACTCACACAGTGACTCAGCTCCGAAGCTAGCTGCACTGCTCTTAAGCGCATGGCAGATTTCCTTCATGTGCGACATTTTTTCGGTTAAGTCACCTTCACTTAACTGCGCCTGATAAGTCACCAACTCTCCGGTGAAAATCCCTAGAAGAATAGGAATGTTATCTTGACCAATCTCGCGAGTGAGCTGCTCTACTTTTTCTCGATTCATAAACTTCATGCTTTCTTCTCGCTTGCATTCCATGCCTGTATTTTGCGGTAGATTGTCGAGGGACTCACGTCCAAGTGTTTCGCTGCTTGTGGAATGTTACCGTCACACGCTTCTATCGCTTGCTCTATGGTGGTTTTTTCAGTTTTCCACAAAGGTTGGATGTCCTGTGGCCCAAATGATACTGATACCACATTACTTGAGTTTGCGGGCTTAACCGCTGGCTCATTCAAAGGCGGCGGCAACATACTTAACTCTATTTCTTTACCCTGATTCAATACCACCACATTGCGCAATACATTCTGCAATTGGCGGACATTACCTGGCCACTCGTACTGAATGAAGCGGTCAATGACGTCTTGAGCAAAGCGCACAAAACTCTTACCTTCTTCATGCGACATAAAGCCTAATAACGAGTAGGCAATTTCAATCACATCTTCTTCACGCTCTCGAAGCGGTGGCAAATGAAGAGGGATAACATAAAGTCGGTAGTATAAATCTTCTCTAAATCGCCCTTCTTGTACTTCTTTCCAAGGATCTCGGTTGGTCGCACATACGAAACGTACATCCACTTTCTTCATACGTGAAGACCCCACTTTTTGGAAGGTACCCGTTTGAATAAAGCGCAGTAGTTTAGTTTGTAGATCAAGATCCATTTCACAGAGCTCATCAAGAAACAGCGTGCCGCCATCAGCGAGCTCTGCCGCACCTTGTCGGTCACTTGCCGCCCCCGTAAAGGCACCTTTGACATGACCAAACAGCTCACTCTCAATAAGATCTTTTGGTATGGCGGCACAGTTGATCGCAATAAATGGCTTATCGCCTCGTTTACTCGCAGCGTGGATCGCCTCTGCGCACACTTCCTTACCTGTACCACTTTCTCCAGTAATAAAGATACTAGCCTTACTGGAAGCGGCAGAGTCAATAGTGCGGTAAACCGCCTGCATGGGTTGGCTGCTGCCAATGAATCCTTGGTAGTTTTGGCTACTAGAATCATTAATCTCATTACGTAGCTTAGAAGCTTTGCGGATGGCGTTGGTTACCGTCACGCGAAGTCGATCGGCTTCGCACGGTTTGATTAAAAAGTCCTGCGCGCCATGCTGCATAGCGTCTACCGCAATGTCGATAGAACCATGAGCTGTCATAAAGATGACTGGAACATCGGGATTGAACTCTTTTACAGCGTCCAATACATCCATACCCGTCATGTCGGGAAGTCGTAAATCCAGTAGAATGAGGTCAGGCGTCCGGTGCGCTAAACTTTGAATTGCATCTCTACCGTTTCCAACGATATTGATATCTATACCCAATGGAGATAGATATGAGCGATACAGCGCAGCAACGGAAGCCGTGTCTTCTACCATAAGTAGATAGCGAGACTTGGGCTCGTCGAATAGTTGTTGCATAGTTCCTAGCTAACTGTTGATTATAATTTGGTCTTTATAAGAATATTCGCATTTTGCAATTTTTATCCAATAAAGACCATTTTTATTTTGCTGTTTATATTTGAAACAGCCTATCAAACTCAACCAAAACTTTTAACTATTAGCAATAAAATGCTGTCTAAGTTTTTCTATTTCATCACGTTTTTCTGCGGCTAGTTCAAATTCTAGGTTCTGAGCATGCTGGTACATCTCTGCTTCTAATTTTAGAATTTGTTTTTCTAGATCTTGAGGTGATAGTGCCACATACGCTTGAGAAGGCTCAGCCACTTTCGATAACGGTACTTGTTTTCCTTTCTTGGGCTTACCACCCTTGGCCACGCTGCCAATCTCCATAATATCTTTGATATTACGTTTCAAGGCCATCGGGACCATACCGTTTTCAACGTTATAAGCATGCTGCTTTTCACGACGGCGGTTGGTTTCATTGATGGCTTTTTGCATGGAATTGGTAATGCGGTCACCGTAAAGAATCGCCTTACCTTTTAGGTTACGTGCAGCTCGACCTATGGTCTGAATCAGGGAGCGCTCAGAGCGCAAGAAACCTTCTTTGTCAGCGTCAAGTATAGCTACCAATGACACCTCAGGCATATCTAGACCTTCTCGTAGTAAGTTAATACCTACTAACACGTCAAATTCACCCAATCGTAAGTCGCGTATGATTTCAGTCCGCTCCACGGTATCAATATCTGAGTGCAAGTAACGCACTTTGACGCCATGTTCACTCAAATACTCAGTGAGGTCCTCGGCCATACGTTTGGTTAGTGTAGTTACTAACACACGCTCATCTATCGCGGCTCGAGCGCGTACTTCAGATAGCAGATCATCAACCTGAGTTGCTACAGGACGTACTTCAATTTCTGGGTCAAGCAAACCAGTCGGACGAACAACTTGGTCAGCGACATCGCCATCCGATTTTTCCAGCTCATAAGTACTAGGTGTTGCCGAAACAAAAATAGTCTGTGGTGCAATCATCTCAAATTCATCAAACTTGAGGGGGCGATTGTCTAACGCTGAAGGTAATCGGAATCCATACTCCACCAGCGTCTCTTTTCTTGAACGGTCCCCTTTGTACATGGCTCCAATTTGAGGCACGGTGACGTGAGATTCATCGATAATCAATAAACCGTCAGCAGGGAGATAGTCAAACAGTGTCGGAGGCGGCTCTCCCTCACTTCTTCCGCTGAGATAACGTGAGTAGTTTTCGATACCAGAACAGAAGCCAAGTTCGTTCATCATCTCAATATCAAATTGAGTCCGTTGCGAAATACGCTGTTCTTCAAGTAGCTTGTTATTATCTTTTAGATACATCTGTCTAGCTGCTAACTCTACTTTGATATTCTCAATAGCATCTAAAATACGATCTCTAGGCGTCACATAGTGAGTTTTCGGGTAAATCGTATAGCGAGCAATATCTCGCTCAGTAATCACTCCGGTAAGAGGATCAAAGAGACTGATGCAGTCGATTTCATCGTCAAACATTTCCAATCGAACCGCTTCTTGATCGGATTCCGCTGGGAAGATATCAATGACCTCCCCTCTAACTCGGAACTGACCACGCTCAAAGGCCACATCATTTCGAGAATATTGCAGTTCGGCCAGACGCAATAGAATATCCCGCTGGTCAATAACCGCACCTCGAGTAACATGCAACATCATCTTCAGGTAAGAGTCTGGGTCACCCAAACCATAAATCGCTGATACTGAAGCCACAATGATGGCATCTTTTCTCTCTAGTAATGCCTTAGTCGCAGATAAACGCATTTGCTCAATATGTGCATTGACTGACGCATCTTTCTCAATGAAGGTATCGGTGGTAGGTACATAAGCTTCAGGCTGGTAGTAGTCATAATAAGAGACAAAATACTCAACCGCATTATTTGGAAAGAAGCCTTTCATTTCACCATACAGCTGAGCCGCAAGAGTTTTGTTTGGTGCTAACAGAATCGCTGGTCGCTGAGATTGCGCAATCACATTGGCAAGCGTGAACGTCTTACCTGATCCGGTCACGCCGAGCAATGTTTGGTGTGCTAAACCAGAATCCAGCCCATCGACTAGCTGCGCGATGGCGGTAGGTTGATCTCCAGAAGGTTGATAATCCGAAACCAATTCGAAGTGTTTTGCCATAATGCGATTCCTTTGTTAACGAACCTAGTATTTCACCCCTAGCCGACAGAATTTGCAACCTAAAGCTCGCTATCGGGCAGACTTTTTGATATTGTATTCGCCCTGCTCGGCGTCACAGCCAAATAATTATTGTTAATTAATCCACGACTTTTCCCCAATCAATCGATAAAAGTGTCTTATTCACACAATTCTCAATTCTGACATTAATTTTACCTTTCCGTTTAATTCCAGAAGATTCAGCAAGTTACCATCAAAGCTTAAAACTTATTCACAACCTCTTGTTCTAGCATTTCACCTACTTCTAATTTGATACAGTGTAATTAACACATTTATCCACAAATTTGGTGGATAAGTAAAATAGCCTTATACCCAGCAAGGCATACAGAAAAGTAAAGTTTTTTCTTCGGTTTTTTTCTGCTTTTTTTTGCAGAAAAATATTGACTCTATCTGGTGAGATAGCTAACATTCGCCCCGCTTAAAGCAATTCCCCCTTAGTTCAGTTGGTAGAACGGCGGACTGTTAATCCGTATGTCGCAGGTTCGAGTCCCGCAGGGGGAGCCAAATTCCAAAAAAGCCGTGTCGAAAGACGCGGCTTTTTACGTTTCAATGCGACGAAACTCGTACCGAGCTTTATGTCGCAGAGCTCGCCGCCCGCGTCCGAGTCCCGCAGGGGGAGCCAAATTCCAGAAAAGCCGTGTCGAAAGACGCGGCGTTTTACATTTCAATGCGACGAAACTCGTACCGAGCTTTATGTCGCAGAGCTCACCGCCCGCGTCCGAGTCCGAGTCCCGCAGGGGGAGCCAAATTCCAAAGAGGTCGTGTCGCAAGAAATGCTTGTTGCGTTTCAGAAACCTAAAACTTCCCTTTCCTGATTTTAGGCTTAATACCTATACTTTTCGTACAAACAGACAAAACCTTATGTTTCACTGGTTGTTATTCGCTACGCAAAGCAGGATAATAACGGGATCGGAGCTCTTTACACTTATTATTATGACCGAATATTTCTTATTGTTGGTGGGAACTGTCCTCGTCAACAATTTCGTACTGGTAAAATTCCTTGGGTTATGCCCTTTCATGGGCGTTTCTAAAAAACTCGAGACTGCAATTGGCATGGGGTTAGCCACGACATTCGTGCTGACACTTGCGTCAGTGTGCGCGTACTTAGTAGAAACTTACGTCTTAGTACCTTTAGGCATTCAATATTTACGAACCATGAGTTTTATCTTGGTTATCGCCGTTGTCGTGCAGTTCACTGAGATGGTAGTTCATAAAACCAGTCCAACGCTTTATCGTTTGCTAGGTATTTTCCTACCCTTGATCACCACTAACTGTGCAGTTTTAGGCGTAGCATTACTAAACATCAACGAAAACCACAATTTTATCGAATCCATTATCTATGGCTTCGGAGCGGCTGTAGGTTTCTCTTTAGTTCTTATCTTGTTTGCTTCAATGCGTGAGCGTATTGCCGCAGCTGATGTGCCAGCTCCCTTTAAAGGAGCCTCGATTGCCATGATAACAGCGGGACTAATGTCTCTTGCATTTATGGGCTTCACTGGGTTGGTGAAACTGTAATGACGACAATTCTTATTGCAATTATTGCTCTTGTTATCTTAGCGGCCGTTTTTGGGGCCGTTCTCGGTTTTGCTTCGATTAAGTTTAAAGTAGAAGCCGATCCAATTGTTGACCAAATCGACGGTATTCTGCCTCAAACACAATGCGGACAATGTGGCTACCCTGGCTGCCGCCCTTATGCGGAAGCTATCGCAAACGGCGACGCTATTAACAAGTGTCCTCCCGGTGGCCAAGCAACTATTGAGAAGCTTGCTGACTTAATGGGTGTTGAAGTCGAAGACTCCGCTCATGACGCAGAAAAGTCGATAAAGAAAGTGGCTTTTATCCATGAAGATATGTGTATTGGTTGTACAAAATGCATCCAAGCCTGCCCAGTAGACGCTATCGTTGGCGGAACAAAAGCACTACACACCGTTATCAAAGACGAATGTACTGGCTGTGACCTATGCGTTGCCCCATGCCCTACTGACTGTATTGAAATGATTCCTGTAGAAACAACCGCTGATACTTGGAAATGGCAGCTTGATGCTATTCCTGTTGTCAATATTTCCGAAACTCAAACACAAGCTAGCGGTGAGTAGGGAGCGTCATGTTATCACTTATTGAACAAATCAAATCTGGTTCTCTTTGGGATTTCCCCGGTGGCGTACACCCACAAGAAAACAAGAAACAATCCAACCAAAGCTCTATCGCCAAGGCAAATATTCCAAATGAGTTAGTGATTCCACTCAAACAGCATATTGGTAAACCAGGCGATATATTAGTAACTGTGGGTGAGCGTGTCTTGAAAGGACAACCTCTCAGCCAAGTCAATGCAGCATTTATGCTGCCGATTCACGCGCCAACATCTGGAACGATAAAGGCCATTGAACCGCGCACTATTGCACATCCTTCAGGTTTGAGCGACCTATGCATTGTTATCGAAGCTGATCAACAAGACGAATGGTTCGATCTCAACCCATGTGATAGTTATCTTGATGAGCTACCAGAGTCCTTGATAGAGCGAATCCGCTTAGCGGGTATTTCTGGTATGGGCGGCGCAGGTTTTCCAACTGCAAGAAAAATCCAGTCTGGCTTACAACGCACTGAGATTCTAATTCTCAACGCGGCCGAATGTGAGCCCTATATCACTGCTGATGACCGCTTGATGCAAGATAAGGCGCAGGAAGTCATTGAAGGTATTAAGATCCTCAATCACATTCTCAAACCAAAGCTGACAATCATTGGTATTGAAGACAATAAGCCTGAAGCCATTAAAGCTCTGGAGCAAGCAGCGACAGATGAAGATATCGTCATTCGAGTCATTCCAACTAAATATCCATCTGGTGGCGAAAAGCAGCTCATTAAAATACTTACCAACCTGGAAGTCCCTGTAGGCGGTATTCCTGCTGATATTGGTTTGATGGTGCAAAATGTTGGCTCGGCTTACGCAATCAAACGTGCTGTTTGCGATGGTGAGCCTTTGATTGAGCGCGTTGTTACTTTAACAGGGAAAACCTTTAAACAACCACGTAATGTTTGGGCATTGATCGGCACTCCTGTGCAATCTTTATTGGATCAATTTGGTTACAAAGCCGATAAAAAATCTCCACGCTTAATTATGGGCGGCCCTATGATGGGCTTCACATTGCCTCATGCGAATGTGCCAATTACTAAAACAGCGAACTGTATTCTAGCTCCGACTTATCGAGAGATTGATCCTCGTTCACATGAAATGTCATGCATTCGTTGTAGTCAATGCGCAGAAGCTTGTCCTGCGTCCTTGTTACCTCAGCAGTTACAGTGGTACGCGAAATCTCAAGAATACGATAAGTGTGAAGAGTTAAACCTCAAAGATTGTATCGAATGTGGAGCGTGTGCTTTTGTTTGTCCAAGTGAGATCCCTTTAGTTCATTACTATCGCCAAGCTAAAGCCGAAATTCGTACTCGAAAACAAGAGTCTGAGGCAGCAGAACGAGCCAAAGTTCGATTTGAAGAGAAGAAAGCACGTCTAGAGCGTGATAAAGCTGATCGAGAAAACCGCTTCAAGAAAGCCGCTGACGACCGCCGCAAACAGATGAAATCATCTGGCGGCGATGATGCCATCGCTGCTGCGATTGAACGCGTAAAAGCACAGAAGTCCACTTCTGCAACGAATGAAGTTAAGCCTGCAGTTGCCGCAGCCATAGCTCGAGCCAAGGCTAAACAAGCGGAAGCCGCTAAACAAGGACAAACAGATCCAGACAATTCCGAAATGGCCAAGTTGCGAGAAGAGCGTAAACGCTTGGCTAGAGAGCGAAAAGCAAATAAGCCAGCTGAAGCGGATAATGTACAAAACTTAGACAATACTGAGCAAGACCCTAAAAAAGCGGCTATTGCCGCTGCATTAGCAAGAGCAAAAGCGAAGAAAGCAGCTCAACAGTTACAAGCTGAAGAATCATCAGGTGAAGAGTCTCAGACGTCGAAAAAAGACGCTGTTGCCGCTGCAATTGCACGTGCTAAAGCAAGGAAACAAGCCGCAACTGAAGCCGAGCCGGAAACTCAAGATACCGATGCGCCTGCTGAAGACGATCCGAAAAAAGCTGCCGTTGCTGCCGCTATTGCTCGTGCTAAAGCGCGTAAGCAAGCCACAGTAGAAACTGAGCCAGAGGCTCAGGACGCCGACGCACCTACTGAAGAAGATCCAAAAAAAGCTGCCGTTGCTGCCGCTATTGCTCGTGCTAAAGCGCGTAAGCAAGCCGCTGTCGAAACCGAGCCAGAAACTCAAAACACCGATGCGCCTGCTGAAGACGATCCGAAAAAAGCTGCCGTTGCTGCCGCTATTGCTCGTGCTAAAGCGCGTAAGCAAGCCGCTGCCGGAACAGAACTTGAAACTCAAGACGCCGACGCACCTACTGAAGACGATCCGAAAAAAGCTGCCGTTGCTGCCGCTATTGCTCGTGCTAAAGCGCGTAAGCAAGCCGCTGTCGAAACCGAGCTAGAGGCTCAAGACGCCGACGCACCTACTGAAGACGATCCGAAAAAAGCTGCCGTTGCTGCCGCTATCGCTCGTGCTAAAGCGCGTAAGCAAGCCGCTACCGGAACAGAGCCTGAGGTTCAAAGTGAGGACGAGCCTGCTGTGGATGACCCCAAAAAAGCGGCAGTTGCAGCCGCAATTGCACGCGCAAAAGCGAGAAAAATTGAAAAAGAACAAAATAACAAGGAGAACAACTAGTGTCTTTCTTTATTGCTAGCTCTCCACATGCGCACAGTCGTAAACGCACTCCAGATCTAATGAAAGGTGTGGCGCTTTGTGCGTTGCCAGGTCTGATAGCGCAAACATACTTTTTTGGTTGGGGCACCGCTATTCAACTGTGTTTAGCGATCATCGTCGGCTTGATGCTCGAAGCGATCGTAATGCTGTTTCGTAAGCGCTCTCCAATCTCTGCTCTTCGTGACTACAGTGCGCTCGTCACGGCTTGGTTATTGGCAATTGCGATACCGCCACTCTCTCCTTGGTGGGTGTTAGTCATCGGCTTAGTATTTGCCATTATAATTGCTAAGCATTTATATGGCGGCATAGGACAAAACCCGTTCAACCCAGCGATGGTAGCCTATGTTGTTCTTCTGATTTCCTTCCCGGTTGAAATGACTAGTTGGATTACGCCTCATTCACTCTCCAGTGAACCTGTTACTTTCACCGATGCATTCTCGCTCATTTTCTCGGGTTTTGATGCTGACGGGTATTCATTACAGCAAATTCGTACTGGTATTGATGGTATTACCATGGCGACACCACTTGATGCTTTCAAAACGGGTATTAAAAATGGCAATACTATCGCGGAAGTCGTTCAGCAGCCTATATTTGGCGGTCTAGCAGGTATTGGTTGGGAGTGGGTGAACCTTGCTTATTTGGCGGGTGGCCTTATCTTACTTAAGCTACGAATCATTCAGTGGCACATTCCTGTTGCTATTCTTGCCTCGTTAACCGTAATTAGTGGTCTATTCATGCTGTTTACACCAGGCGCGACGGCATCACCAATATTACACCTGTTATCTGGTGCAACCATGCTTGGGGCATTCTTTATTGCTACTGACCCAGTATCAGCCTCAACAACAGTAAAAGGCCGATTGATATTTGGTGCATTTATCGGCGTGATGATCTTCGTGATCCGTACTTGGGGCGGCTTCCCTGACGGTGTCGCCTTCGCTGTTTTGCTAGCGAATATGTGCGTTCCGCTCATAGACTATTACACTAAACCAAGAACTTATGGACATTAATCACCATGTTGAATGCAATTAGAAAAAATGGCTTAACTTTGGCTATCTTTGCCTGTGCTTCAACAGGGGTAGTCGCTGTTACGCAGTATCTAACCAAAGATCAGATCGTTCGCCAAGAGAGAGCACAACTTCAAGCGACGCTTAATGAAGTTATCCCGCATGAACTGCATGATAATGAACTTTACGCATCTTGTACTTTGGTGAGTGATCCGGCTCTTGGAACAACACAGCCACAGCCGGTCTATATCGCGACCATTAATAATGAACCCAAAGCCATGGCTATTGAGGCAATAGCACCTGATGGCTACAATGGCGCAATTAAGATCATTGTTGGTATGGATATCGAAGGCACGATCCTAGGTACACGCGTTCTGGCTCACCAAGAAACACCTGGACTAGGCGATAAAATCGACCTAAGAATTACCGACTGGGTGCTTGGCTTTACAGGCAAGCAAGTCACAGAAGCTAATCAGTCACAGTGGGCCGTGCGAAAAGACGGTGGTCAATTCGATTCTTTCACTGGCGCTACTATTACACCACGTGCCGTCGTTAAGGCTGTGAAGAATACAGTAAACTACGTGAACACCCATCGCGATAAGATATTAAACCAACCACTAAATTGTGGAGGTGAAGAGTGAGTACTTCTAAAGAGTTGTTAAAAAATGGTCTATGGAGTAATAACCCAGCGCTAGTTCAACTGCTTGGCTTATGCCCTCTTCTTGCAGTGTCATCTACAGTGACGAACGCATTGGGCCTTGGCCTTGCGACCTTAGCGGTGCTAGTAGGCTCTAACGTGACCGTTTCTCTGATCAGAGACTACGTCCCCAAAGAAGTTCGAATCCCTGTCTTTGTAATGATCATTGCCGCGCTAGTTACCTGCGTTCAGCTATTAATGAACGCGTACGCTTATGGACTGTATCTATCCCTCGGTATTTTCATCCCTCTTATTGTGACCAACTGCATTATTATTGGACGAGCAGAAGCGTTTGCCTCAAAGAATGCGGTGCTACCAGCGGCACTTGACGGTTTGTGGATGGGGCTAGGCATGACTTCAGTACTGGTCGTTCTTGGTGCTATGCGCGAACTTATCGGCAACGGTACTCTATTTGATGGTGCTGATTTGTTATTGGGGCCTTGGGCGGCGGCGCTTCGTATCGAAGTATTCCAATTTGATAGCCAGTTCTTACTCGCCTTATTACCACCAGGCGCATTTATCGGGGTTGGCTTTCTCATAGCTCTGAAAAATGTTATTGATAAGCAAATAGAGCTTCGTCAACCGAAACAAGAAAAACAGCAGATAGAACGCGCTCGTGTAACGAACTAATCACCAACCATAACAAGCCCAAGACTTTGCTAATCTTGGGCTTTTAATCACCGGAAGAACCCACTACTTTTGGGAAGAGCTAAGTCAGCCAATGAATAATATAAAAAGAAGAGAAATCCTCGAACGACTTCGAGAAAACAACCCAAAGCCAGAGACTGAGCTCAATTGGAACTCCCCATTTGAGCTACTTATCGCTGTTTTACTCTCTGCTCAAGCAACCGATGTTAGCGTCAATAAAGCGACCGATAAGCTCTATCCCGTCGCTAATACACCTGAAGCAATGCTCGAATTGGGTGTGGATGGCGTAAAGGAATACATTAAAACTATCGGCTTGTTTAACTCTAAAGCAGAGAATGTCATCAAGACTTGCCAAATCCTAGTTGACCAACACAATAGCGAAGTCCCAGAAAACCGCGAAGCGCTAGAAGCTCTGCCAGGTGTTGGGCGTAAGACCGCTAATGTGGTACTAAACACTGCGTTTGGCTGGCCTACCATTGCTGTAGACACCCACATTTATCGTGTCTCAAATCGAACCAAATTTGCGATGGGCAAAACGGTGGATGATGTAGAACACAAGTTGCTAAAAGTTGTACCAAAAGAGTTTAAACTAGACGTTCACCACTGGCTGATCCTTCACGGACGTTACACATGTGTCGCTCGAAAACCGAGATGTGGTAGCTGCATTATTGAAGATCTTTGTGAGTTTAAAGAAAAAGTCTATCCAGAGAATTAAAAACAAAGGAGCAATGTTATGTCTAACGGTCGTATCCTTCACACCATGCTACGCGTGGGTGATTTAGACAAGTCAATTTCTTTCTATACCGACGTTATTGGAATGAAGTTGCTACGTAAAAACGAAAATACTGAGTATAAATACACTTTAGCGTTTTTAGGGTTTGGTGACGAGTCAGAAGGCGCAGTAATTGAGTTAACCTACAACTGGGGCGTGACTGAATACGATCTGGGCAGCGCTTACGGTCATATCGCTATTGGTGTCGATGATATCTACAGTACTTGTGATGCGATTAAAGCAGCAGGCGGTAACGTCACTCGTGAGCCAGGTCCTGTGAAAGGTGGTACCACTCAAATTGCATTTGTAAAAGACCCTGATGGCTACATGATTGAGCTTATTCAGAACAAACAAGCAAGTGCAGGTTTAGAGGGATAACCTCTACTCTTTCACCATGCCTCTAGTAAAACGCCAGCTTAGTTCGCTGGCGTTTTTTTCCTATCAAAACTAAACTTCGGTACGCCCGAAAGAAATCACCACGCGCTGATTCTTCGCTTTACCTATTGGAGAAGAATTGTCGGCAACAGGACGACGTTTCCCATAGCCTTGAACTTGAATACGGTCTTTAGGTAGTCCCAGTGACTGGAAATAGTCTTGCAGAATCGATGCGCGTTTATCAGAAAGTTGTTGGCTCTCACCTTTGGAATCCGAAGAATCCGTATAGGTCGAGACAAGAACCAAATCGATATCTTGATTGTATCGAACGTACTCGGCGATTTGCTCAAGCCTATGTTGGGAAGTCTTATTCAGCTGTTCACTATTGCGGTCATAATGTAAAATCGTGAATGAAATGTCTTCGAAGCTGTAAGGTAATAGATTGGCAATACAGTCACTAAAGACATTGTATTTGGCTTGGAATAAAACCGAAGACAACGAGACCTCGATTCGCTCATCTCTACTTTGCCAATCTTGATAACTGAAAGTTGGATAGCGTCCTTTTTCTAGCTCACTCAATATACTCCAAGCAGCCTGTCCACCGACATACCCATCAAACTGCTTAAAGAACTGTAGGTTAGTAATTCTGTCGGCACTGTCACCCGGTCTCCATGGAGGTGGCAAAGACACCAAACTCACATTTCGAGTTTCGCCCATAGAGCGGCGCATTTTTAATTCAAAATCCAGATTCATCTTCTTGCTTGCACGTGCGATGAACTCAGCGTCACCGAAATTAGGAATCGGATGAACAAGTCGGCATTCTAGCGGAGAATTACTGACCATTTCCCATTGTGACTGTGTTGGTGTTGCCACATAACGTTTCTCAATTGCCGCATTGGCCGCAGTAGCAGTCATAATAGGCAACAGTGATAGTGTTAGTAAGGCTTTTAATTTCATACAGTTAAGTAACTCTTTTGCAATATACGCGACGGCACAGTTTTGCCGCTCTACGTGCTAGATGGATCTCCACATCAGTTACTGCAAAAACCTCGCCATGTTATCAGCTCAATTCACCAACATACGTTTCCTCTGCGTCTTTGTTCAACTTGTTCCCTTTCATGGTTTGATAAATAGTCATGAATCTTAGCCAAGCATGATTTTTCAAACTTTGTCTGCGAAAATTAAATGACTCGTCTGGTTTTTTATAGTTGGATAATCTGCAATAATGCTGCCTTCGTCACACTAGAAAACTCTGAAATGACCGTAGAAAACGAAGCACTCACCCTAAAAAAGCGATTCCGTGGCTATTTTCCCGTCGTCGTTGACGTTGAGACCGCAGGTTTCAATGCTAAGACCGATGCGTTATTGGAGATTTGCGCAATCACTTTAACCATGGACGACCAAGGAAACTTGCAGCCTGCTTCCGTCTTGCACTTTCACATAGAACCATTTGAAGGCGCTAACCTAGAGAAAGAAGCACTGGAATTTACAGGAATTCGCGACCCATTTAGTCCGCTTCGAGGTGCTGTGCCTGAACAGGAAGCACTTAAAGAAATCTACAAAGTCATTCGAAAAGAGCAAAAGCAACATGATTGCAGCCGAGCTATCATGGTGGCTCACAATGCTAATTTTGATCATAGTTTTGTTAGTGCAGCGAATGACCGCGCTAAACTTAAGCGCGTTCCCTTCCACCCGTTTGCCACTTTCGATACAGCCACTTTAAGTGGTTTAGCTTATGGTCAAACGGTATTGGCAAAAGCTTGTAAAGCCGCAGGTATGGAGTTTGACAATAGAGAGGCTCACTCCGCCCTTTATGACACTCAAAAGACGGCTGAGCTATTTTGTCGAATCGTCAACAAATGGAAAGCGCTTGGTGGCTGGCCTATTGTTGATGAACAAGCCCAAAAATAAATAAACACAACTTTTAGAGATTAATATGAATCCTGTCGTTATTTCCGTTTGCATCATGCTGGTTTTGGCCCTGATGCGAGTTAACGTTGTCGTTGCGTTAACATTCAGTGCCATTGTTGGCGGTGTCGTGTCTGGTATGTCATTAACTGAAGCTGTGAGCGCCTTTGAAGGTGGCTTGGGTGGTGGTGCAACCATCGCGCTAAGCTACGCGATGCTTGGTACCTTTGCCGTGGCTATTTCAAAGTCTGGTATTACTGACCTGTTAGCTCAAAGTGTTATTAAGCGTATTCACGGCAAAGAAAGCTCTGCTTCAACTACTGGCCTAAAATATGCGGTACTTGCAGCACTCATTCTCGTTACCATGTCTTCGCAGAACATTATTCCTGTTCACATCGCCTTTATCCCAATTTTAATTCCACCTCTATTGGGCGTTTTTGCTAAGTTAAAGCTCGACCGCCGACTGGTAGCATGTGTGTTAACTTTTGGTTTGGTGACTCCTTATATGGTGTTACCTGTTGGTTTCGGTGGCATTTTCCTAAACAACATTTTGCTAAAGAACCTTCATGACAACGGTTTGGAATCAGTGACAGCGGCACAAGTACCAATGGCAATGCTTCTTCCTGCTGCCGGTATGATCACTGGCCTTCTATTTGCTATTTTCTTTAGTTATAGAAAACCTCGTGAGTATGCTGAAACAGAGATGACTCAAATCGATGAAGAGCCAACACATATTAATAAGAAAAACATAGCTGTAGCCATTGCTGGTATCGTCGCAGCGCTTGCTGTTCAGTTAACGTCTGGTTCTATGATCATTGGGGCACTTGCAGGTTTCATGGTGTTCACGTTTGGTGGTGTTATCGCTTGGAAAGAAACCCAAGATGTGTTCACTAAGGGTGTTCACATGATGGCAATGATTGGCTTCATCATGATTTCAGCTGCTGGATTTGCCGCAGTAATGAAACAAACGGGCGGCGTAGAATCTTTAGTGGCAGCGCTATCAACAAGTATTGGCGACAATAAGCCACTAGCTGCTTTGCTTATGCTTATCGTCGGTTTGCTAGTTACTATGGGTATCGGTTCTTCATTCTCAACCATCCCAATTATCGCTACTATCTATGTGCCTCTGGCACTGGCATTTGGCTTCTCACCAATGGCAACAATTGCTCTAGTTGGTACCGCTGCGGCCCTTGGTGATGCAGGCTCTCCAGCTTCTGACTCAACCCTAGGTCCAACCTCGGGATTGAATGCCGACGGCCAACACGAACACATTTGGGAAACTGTTGTTCCAACCTTTATTCACTACAACATCCCACTGATTATTTTCGGTTGGATTGCAGCCATGGTTCTGTAACAACATCAGATACGAAAAAGGCTTGGTCATTGACCAAGCCTTTTTTATTTCTGTCATCACTCAATAAAGAGAAATGATTGAAGATAACGCGTTACGCTTCTTCTTCACCAGCGTTACGTGCAGCCGCTTCTTTAATTAGTGGTTGTAGTTCACCCTTTTGGAACATTTCCATAATGATGTCACAGCCACCAATTAGTTCACCTTCAACCCATAGTTGTGGGAACGTTGGCCATTGTGCGTACTTAGGCAGTTCAGCGCGAATATCTGGGTTTTGTAGAATGTCTACGTAGGCAAATTTTTCACCACAACCCATTAGTGCTTGAGCAGCTTGAGAAGAAAAGCCACAGCTAGGCAATTTAGGTGAACCCTTCATGTAAAGAAGAATTGCGTTTTCTTCAATTTGCTGTTTGATTTTATCGATAGTTTCCATTGCTTCCTCGAAATGCTTTTACTGCGGATATGGTCACATTCTAGCGAATCGCCACAGAATAAAAAGCACAATAATTATGTGGTTATACTATTGTAGCTAAGATGTGATGCAACCGACTCTAATCTTAGCTACCTGAGTTTGGTTTTTAATAAGTCATAACAATAAATTTTCTTGAGAACTCTTTTAATAAAGTAAAAACTTGCTAAAATAGCAAGCAGTCAGTCAACACCCGACTCAATAATAAATATCTTGGAAGCAATCAGGGTAAAAACCCGCTAATAATCAATGGAGAAGCGAGCAATGGCATTCGAACTACCAGCACTTCCTTACGCAAAAGATGCTCTAGAACCACATATCTCAGCAGAAACTCTGGACTACCATCACGGTAAGCACCACAACACTTACGTTGTTAAACTAAACGGCCTAATTCCAGGTACTGAGTTTGAAGGTAAAACACTAGAAGAGATCGTTAAGACTTCAACTGGCGGTGTTTTCAATAACGCAGCTCAGATTTGGAACCACACGTTCTACTGGCACTGCCTAGCGCCAAACGCTGGCGGCGAACCAACAGGTGCGGTTGCTGATGCAATCAACGCTGCATTCGGCTCGTTCGAAGAGTTCAAAGCTAAGTTCACTGATTCGGCAATCAACAACTTCGGTTCTTCATGGACTTGGTTAGTTAAGAAAGCTGACGGTTCTCTAGATATCGTGAACACTTCAAACGCAGCGACTCCACTAACAGAAGAAGGTGTGACTCCACTACTAACTGTAGACCTGTGGGAACACGCTTACTACATCGATTACCGTAACCTTCGTCCAGACTACATGAATGGTTTCTGGGCTCTAGTTAACTGGGCATTCGTAGAAGAAAACCTAGCTAAATAATCGGATCGATAACTGATTACTCTAAAGGCCTGCTTTCGCAGGTCTTTTTTTATGGTAACCGCCAATTATTGCTAAAGCCCCCTGTTCTCATGCCGATAAAGAAAGAGTCATGAGGGGTATATATGCAAATTCATAGCTTAGACAAAGCGAATTTAATCAACGAACTACAATGTGGTACGTCGCTTTGCCGTGCCGTAGAACAAGGTAGACGCGCTGACTTCGCATTAATGCTATCTATGTTCAGTCATGACTGCCGTGAAACCAGCGTCATTGAGGATATCGATACTGCTATAGCGGACGAAACAGTATTGCGCCAATGCTTCAATGTCCCTACTGCTCAGAAACTTCAGGGGGATTTGGATGATTATCAAACCTCAGCGGCAATTGCTAATCAATTCCACCAAGGTGGCCTGGCAAGCGCAAAACTTCAGCATTACAGCACACCTGAACCGCTAAACTACCAGCCAACAGATACCAAAGGTCTCAGTGAAGAAGTCTATCAAAATCTGTCAGGACATACGCGCCGACAGTTGGCTCAAGGGTCTGTTACTACCCCAAATATAGATTACTTATATAACCACCTTTCCACCGCCTACCGTAAAGATACGTTAGCCATCCAAGCTTAACCACACTTTATAAGTGGTTACCAATGTAATCTTGTCCACTTTTTCCGTACACAATGTGATATGTGGCAGAAATAACCCTTTCGTTTAGCACTTTTCTAGAAAAGTTTGAAGTTATTCACATTTGATTCACAGTTTTTCTACCAAGTTATTAATTCAGGGGAATGCCTTTTTGGCTAAATCTATCCGAAACCGACACTTTCGGGGTAACTATGATCATTAAAAATTCAGTTGTACTTATCACATCCGCAGGGACTAGCTTGGGAGCAATGATTGCGTTGCACTTTGCTAAACTTGGTGCCCGTATTGTTCTGTGCGATGTGAATCCATCTTCATTACTGGCTACTTACCGGCGTTGCCTCGAACTTACCGAGCTTGTCGATATGGTTGAGATTGAGGATATATCGTTAGATTCGGTAGAATCTCTGTTCAATGTGATTGAGTCAAAAACTGGTCGATCTCCTGATGTCCTGGTTAATCATTGGACGTCACTCCCACAACAATCCTTAACAGGAAGTTCATCAAACTCAAGCTTTATTCAAAAATTCTCTATGCTCGCCTCCAGTCTATTTATGTTTGGACAAGTGGCAGCGGAGCGCATGGCTATTCACCAATCTGGTGTGATAGTCAATGTGGTCGCGCAAGAGCCAGATCAGCATCATAGTGATTTGGATAACACGACGTCGATGGTGACCGGGTTTACCAAAAGTTGGGCGAAAGAACTAAAAGCACACAATGTACGTGTTGGAGGTGTCATTCCGGTCACAACGCATAACTATCACATTGCCACAAATTGGTCAGAAGTGCAGGACGAGCTAACGAGAACAACGGAATACATAGTGAGTAATGATTATTTCAGTGGTCGAGTTGTAAGCACTGAAGCATAACCGTGCACAGGTTCGAGTAACGCCATAAGTAGGGACTCTTTGAAAACCGGATAAAAAAAGCCCCTTCATTTCTGAAGGGGCTTTATCATTTTTCCCGATTTAGATTTCGTGCTAGCGAAAATCTACAACTGAATTAAGCTTCAGCTTTCTCTTTTTTAGCTTTAGCTGCTGGCTTAGCTTCTTGGTCTGCTTTCTTCTTGATAACAGTCGTACCTTCGAAAGTTTCACCTTCAACGAATGCTTTACCGTAGTATGCCGCTTTCAGAACTTCTTTAAGCTCAGAGATTAGAGGGTAGCGTGGGTTCGCACCAGTACATTGGTCATCGAACGCTTCAACCGCTAGCTCGTCAAGCTTCGCTAGGAAGTCAGACTCAGCTACACCTGCAGCTTGAATAGAAGCTGGGATGTCTAGGTCTTGCTTAAGCTCTTCCATCCATGCTAGCAGACGTTCAATCTTCTGAGCAGTACGGTCACCAGCTTGGCTTAGGCCTAGGTGGTCAGCTACTTCAGCGTAACGACGACGTGCTTGTGGACGGTCGTACTGAGAGAACGCAGTTTGCTTAGTTGGGTTGTCATTAGCGTTGTAACGAACAACGTTAGAGATTAGTAGTGCGTTCGCCAGACCGTGTGGTAGGTGGAACTCAGCACCAATCTTGTGAGCCATTGAGTGACAAACACCTAGGAAAGCGTTCGCAAATGCTACACCAGCGATAGTTGCCGCGTTGTGTACTTTTTCACGAGCGATTGGGTCATTTGCACCGTTCGCATAGCTTGAAGGTAGGTACTCTTTAAGCATCTTAAGTGCTTGTAGAGCCTGACCGTCAGAGTATTCGTTCGCTAGAACTGATACGTAAGCTTCTAGAGCGTGAGTTACTGCGTCGTAACCACCGAATGCTGTTAGAGACTTAGGCATGTTCATAACAAGGTTCGCGTCAACGATAGCCATGTTAGGAGTTAGTTCGTAGTCAGCTAGTGGGTACTTAGCACCAGTCTCGTCGTCAGTAACAACTGCGAATGGAGTAACTTCAGAACCAGTACCAGATGTTGTAGTGATACATACAAGCTCAGCTTTTTGACCCATTTTAGGAAACTTGTAGATACGTTTACGGATGTCCATAAAGCGCATTGCAAGCTCTTCGAAGTGAGTTTCTGGGTGCTCGTACATTACCCACATGATCTTAGCAGCATCCATCGGAGAACCACCACCTAGAGCGATGATTACGTCTGGTTGGAAGCTTTGCATTGCTTCTGCACCTTTCTTAACAACAGATAGCGTTGGATCCGCTTCTACGTCGAAGAAAGTTTGAACTTCCATGCCTTGAGCTTTAAGAAGCTTCACTACTTCATCACTGTAACCGTTGTTGAATAGGAAACGGTCAGTTACTAGGAATACGCGCTTCTTACCTTCTAGGTCGCTAAGAGCGATTGGAAGGCTACCACGACGGAAGTAGATAGACTTAGGTAGTTTGTGCCACAACATGTTTTCAGCTCGCTTCGCTACAGTTTTCTTGTTGATTAGGTGTTTAGGACCTACGTTCTCAGAGATAGAGTTACCACCCCAAGAACCACAACCTAGAGTTAGAGAAGGTGCAACGTTGAAGTTGTAAAGGTCACCGATACCACCGTGAGTAGTTGGGATGTTTACAAGGATACGTGCAGTCTTCATCTTGTCACCGAAGTAACGGATGCGGTCAGCGTTAACGTCTTGGTTTGTGTACAGACCAGATGTGTGACCGATACCACCGATTTCAACCATAGTTACTGCTTGAGCAACTGCGTCTTCGAAATCGTCAGCGCGGAATAGACCCAGAGTTGGAGATAGTTTCTCGTGAGCAAATGCGTCGTCGTAAGAAACTTTACCTAGACCTTCACCAACTAGAACTTTAGTGTCAGCTGGAACTTTAACGCCTGCCATTTCAGCGATAGCTGGAGCTGGTTGACCTACGATCTTAGCGTTAAGGTTACCGTCGATTAGAAGTACTTTACGTACTTTCTCAGCTTCAGCTTTGCTTAGAACGTATGCTTTGTGAGAAGCGAAACG
The DNA here is from genome assembly GCF_021568915.1 of Vibrio sp. McD22-P3. Classification (NCBI taxonomy): domain Bacteria; kingdom Pseudomonadati; phylum Pseudomonadota; class Gammaproteobacteria; order Vibrionales; family Vibrionaceae; genus Vibrio; species Vibrio sp. McD22-P3. The sequence continues at coordinate 10,748 of NZ_JAKGTN010000003.1, read as the reverse complement.
CTCTTTAACTTCGTCGTATACAGAGTCAACAACGATTGCAGCCTGCTCAGAAGCACAAACTACGCCGTTATCGAACGTTTTAGACATAAGGATAGAAGCAACTGCACGTTTAACGTCAGCAGTTTCGTCGATAACTACAGGAACGTTACCTGCGCCTACACCGATTGCTGGCTTACCAGAAGAGTAAGCTGCTTTAACCATGCCTGGACCACCAGTTGCAAGGATAAGAGCGATGTCGTCGTGCTTCATAAGAGCGTTAGAAAGCTCTACAGACGGTTGGTCGATCCAACCGATGATGTCTTTTGGTGCACCTGCTGCTACTGCTGCATCTAGAACCAGTTTAGCTGCGTCGTTAGTAGAGTTCTTCGCACGTGGGTGTGGTGAGAAGATGATACCGTTACGAGTCTTCAAAGAGATTAGAGATTTGAAGATTGCAGTAGAAGTAGGGTTAGTTGTTGGTACGATACCGCAGATGATGCCTACAGGCTCAGCGATAGTCATGGTGCCTAGGTTGTCGTCTTCTTCAAGAATGCCACAAGTTTTCTCGTCTTTGTATTTGTTGTAGATGAACTCAGACGCAAAGTGGTTCTTGATAACTTTATCTTCAACGATACCCATACCAGACTCTTCTACCGCTTGTTGTGCAAGAGGGATACGAGCTTGGTTAGCTGCTAAAGATGCTGCGCGGAAAATCTTGTCAACTTGCTCTTGAGAGTAAGTTGCAAATTCTGCTTGTGCCGCTTTAACGCGTGCAACCATTGCATCTAGTTCAGCCATATTTGTTACAGGCATAATGAATCTCCTAAAATAAAAAAACTAAAAACTTTTTAGTAAGTTAGCTGTTTGCCATCAATAGTTACTCTTAGGTAACTCAACTCTACTTAGTAAATTGCTTTCATGGCTGAGTATAATATTTCAGGACGTGAAAAAAATTGACTCAGATCAGTTCTGAAAAGTAATTTACCTACTTAGTAGTAACCATTAAGGGTAATGCAAGGTAAGTAATTGTTTTATAATAATTATATTGAGTAAAATACTTAGCTCAAAATTACAGCAATCGAATGATTTTTTTAAATAAACTACAAATTTCTGTAAAAAAGTTTCATTTTTGTACAGATAAATCAAGTAAACCACCCTGCACGTGCTACAGCAAGTATATCCGCAGCCACCTCTAAAACCACCGACATCACATTTTTTTATCAAAAACGTGCTCGCGATAACAAATACGAAACAAGCTTCAATTCAGTTTGCTACTGGTATTGAAATTTATTTTCACATTCTATTCATAAATGCGACCAGCATCATTTGCCATTAGATTTTTTGTGGTTATTGAGTGACATATCGTTAGATTTTTTCATTCGCTTATCGACAAATGTTAGCGTACATTAGCGTCCTAAAATTGGGGACTCCAAGCCCATGTTATCCACCTCTTTCACATAGAGTATCGAGAAATGAGTAGTATCGAATTCGCTATTTATTTGCAGTTCTTCTTAGGTCTAGTTGCCGCAGTGAACCCTGTAGGAATCATGCCGGTTTTTGTGTCGCTAACTGGACATATGTCGCTCGAAGATAAAAACAAAACCGCAGCGACAGCCAATATTGCTGTCGCTATCATCTTGATCACCTCGTTGTTAGCAGGCCAAGTACTTCTTGATATGTTTAGTATCTCGCTAGACTCATTCCGCGTTGCAGGTGGTTTGCTGCTACTGAGCATCGCGTTTTCAATGATGTCGGGTAAGCTCGGTGAAGATAAGCAGAATAAACAAGAAAAATCGGAATATGTCAGCAAAGAGCAAATCGGCGTCGTTCCACTGGCAATGCCATTAATGGCGGGGCCTGGTGCGATAAGCTCTACTATTGTCTATGGCGCTCGCTACCCAGGAATGCTGGAAACAACGGGTATCATCATTACCATTATCGCTTTTGCTCTGTGTTCGTGGCTACTTTATCGCTCAGCGCCTTTAATCGTGCGTTTCTTAGGGCAGACAGGAATTAACGTAATCACCCGTATCATGGGGTTGATTCTCGGTGCATTGGGTATTGAGTTTATGGCAAATGGCCTTAAAGCTTTGTTCCCTGGTTTGGCTTAAATAATCTTTCAAGCCCCACTTTAATAAAGGTGGGGCTACCTTGCCGTCTGCCCTTAATCTCCGCTCTCCGAAACTAAGTCCCCTGCCCCTACACCTCACTTAGGTATATACTAGTTTTTAGTCGTTAACGAAATGTACTTGCTATGGAAAACAATCGGTTAAAGCATCAGCTTTACGTCATCATATTTGGCCATAATACCCGAGCGGGACGAGCGTTTGATATTGCGCTCATTATTGCCATTCTTCTTTCGCTCACAGTGTTAATCCTTCACTCAATCGAAGGGCTTGCGACAGAATGGGATCAAGAATTTCAACTACTCGAGTACTTCTTTACTGCATTATTTACAGTGGAATATATACTCCGGCTGTATTGTTCTCCAAAACCCAAAGCGTACGCCACAAGTTTTTACGGTGTGGTTGACCTCCTTGCCATTTTACCGACCTACCTAGCCCTTCTTTTTCCATCGGCTTCGTTTATGGGGGTAATCAGGCTGCTTCGAGTCATGAGAATATTCCGAATCTTAAAGCTCGTGCGCTATCTTCAAGATTCAAATATTTTGTTGCGTTCTCTACTCATGTCGAGACGTAAAATCTTTGTATTCTTCAGCACAGTAGCAATTCTAGTCACCATATTTGGTGCTTTAATCTTCGTTATAGAAGGCCCCGAGAATGGTTTTACTAGCATCCCACAAAGTATTTACTGGGCGATCGTCACTATAACGACGGTTGGCTACGGCGATTTGGTGCCAAGTACACCTCTTGGCAAAGCGCTGGCATCATTAACCATGCTACTCGGTTACTCTATTCTTGCAGTGCCTACTGGTATTATTACGGCGGAGCTAAATCAAGAAATGAAGACACATAGGAACCTGGTAAAGTGTCCAAATTGCTCAAAGGCGGGACACGAAAGTGATGCTTTGCACTGCAAGCACTGTGGCAGTGAACTTGCTCCACCAGACGAGCGTGTGACTGCCAGTTCAGAAGAATAATTTCCGCCCCCCCAATACCAAAAAAGCCCTCATCTAGAGGGCTTTTTTATTGTTCAATGCATTGATTACGATGCTTTTTCTGCAAGAATAATGCGCAGTGTACGGCGTAGCGGTTCCGCAGCCCCCCAAAGTAACTGGTCACCTACAGTGAACGCATTCAAGAAGTCATTACCCATCGCCATCTTTCTTAGACGACCAACAGGGATAGACATCGTGCCGGTAACTTTCGCCGGAGTTAGTTCTTGAGCGGTAATGTCACGCTCATTCGGGATAACTTTAACCCAGTCATTATGAGTGGCGATGATCTCTTCGATTTCATCCATTGGTACATCTTGCTTAAGCTTGATTGTGAGTGCTTGAGCATGACAACGCATCGCGCCGATACGAACACAAGTACCATCGATAGCAATTGGGTTGCCATCCGTACCAAGGATCTTGTTGGCTTCAACGCCAGCTTTCCACTCTTCTTTACTTTGACCGTTATCGCGTTTTACGTCGATCCATGGAATGAGAGAGCCAGCCAAAGGCACACCAAATTGATCCGTTGGGAAAGAAGACGAACGAATAGTCTCAGCCACTTTACGGTCGATGTCTAGAATCGAACTAGCTGGGTTTGCAAGCTCTGAAGAGACAGCATCATTAACTACACCCATTTGTGAAATAAGCTCACGCATGTTTTTGGCACCGGCACCAGAAGCCGCTTGGTACGTCATGGCACTCATCCATTCGACCATGCCTTTTTCATACAGGCCACCTAAACCAAGCAACATCAAGCTCACGGTACAGTTACCGCCAACAAAAGTGTTTGTGCCTTTAATTAGACCATCTTGAATCTGACCTAAGTTCACTGGGTCTAAAGTAATGATAGAGTCTTTGTCCATACGGAGAGTAGAAGCTGCATCAATCCAATAGCCTTTCCAACCAGCTTGACGTAATGCAGGATAGACTTTTTCTGTGTAGCTACCACCTTGACAGGTAATGACTGCATCAAGTTGTTTCAAGCTTTCGATATCAAAAGCATCTTGAAGCATACCGGCATCTTTGCCGAAGTTAGGGGCAGGGATACCTACTTGAGAGGTACTGTAGAATACTGGTTCGATAACGTCGAAGTCTTTTTCTTCGACCATACGCTGCATCAATACCGAACCAACCATGCCGCGCCAACCAACTAAACCTACTCTCATTGAATTACTCTCCGTGTGAATTTAAAAAAGGCTACTCCATCTATAAAATTTTCCGAGCCATAACACAAGAGCAAAGTAACAATAAGTGTGTCTTTTTTTAACTAACCCTACCAGTTTTGCTAATTTGAGAAGATTAAGTTGTAAAAAAGCCCCAATACGGGGCTTCTATAAATTTACGCGCTTGTTTTACTTTCTTTTCTTGCTTGAACCTTCTTACCAAGGATGTAACCAAGCCCGAGAGGCGCAAAAAAGATCACCAAAATAAACAAGATAAAGTAAACAATAGTGCTCTTAATCAGTTGGATAAGTTTTTCTACAGCTAACGTTACGACATCTTGAGAAATCTTGTCGAGGTCTTGAGCAAACAGTTCTCTCTCTTGATTAACGATAAGCGCAATTTCCTTCCGTTCACGTTCAACCATTTTAATTAACTCTTCACGCTCTCTCGCCACCATATCATCAAGGGCTTGTCTTTCCGCGCTTAACTGCGTCAACTTATCTTGAGTCTTAGCATCCAGATCATTGAGTAGTGGCTGCAATTCAATCGCCATCTTCTGCGCTAGATCTCTCATGTACTCTGGATTATTGTTAACAAAGTCCTGAAACGCGTCTGCACTTAATTGGAAGCTCTGGATAGCTCCTCGAATGTCATCACCATTTACGTTGCTATTTAATGCAATCAGCTGCGCTTTCCACGTCATTAGCTTTGGTGTTTGTTCCGACATAAGAGATAAACGGTCCGAGACATCCGATAGTGCTTCTGGCATGGTTCCAAGCGTTGTTGTAACTTCACTTTCGTCAATCCCCTGCGCTTTTAACCACTCACGATAAGCCGGTGTTCTAGAAAAAGTTAGATTTTCAAAAGGGTGTAACGCGGCAAATTTCTCGACAAACTCTTTGCTAGTTGCGTAGCTATCGCCTTTGAACAACGATTTTGCTAACTGATCAATTTCGCTGCTAAGTTGCTGAGACACTTGTTTAGCGTCATCACTTGTAAACAGAGCTTGACCATTACCTTGGTTGAAAAAGTTATTCATCTGGATCGTAAACACCCACGAATCGATCAACCCTGCAGTCGGCGAAACTTGATAAGCAGCTTGTTGTAGGCCCTCTTCTGCATGGATTTTCCAAAGTAACACGTACGATTGGTTCATCACGTCATTTTCAGGATACTGAGCCGCAAGTGAGTCCGCTGTTGATTCAACTTGGCTAAAAAACTCACGACTGTATTCTCGCGTCATCAAGCGCATATTCAATTCTTGCTTCGTCAGCGGGGTCGTTTGGCTATCGAGTTGAACCTCGAGAAGTGAGCAGCCAGAGAGAGCTACCATGAGCAGTAGTAAAAGAAAATTGCGAGTGGCGCGCAATGCGTTCATCAAAAAAGCCTCTGATCGTGAATAAATGTACAACACATCCATTATACTTCTAAAACACAAAGTTCTCGCTAAGTGTCAGTATTTTTGAGTGATTTTGACAAACTCTTTTCAAGGTGCATTTTCAGCCTTTAACCTAAATGCGTGAGAGCCTTAGGCTGTTTTCGCTAATTAAAAGTACTAGGTCGTCGATTTCGCAATGTAGGCCTGAGCTGACACTATCGCTTGCTGTAAATTATTGTCCAGCTCAGCGAGCACTGTTTCAGATAGTGTTTGACTCTCTTTCAAGCTTTTTTCCGCTACTGTCGCAACATTACGAAGTTCATCAGCAAAAATACTTCCAGAAACGCCTTTCAACGTATGAGCAATACGCGTGGCTTGTTCAATGTCGTCGGTTAAATGTTGTTGTAATCTTTCTGCATCTTGCGCGTGCTCTGAAACAAATACCCCCAATAGCAACAACATAGACTCTCGGTCACCGTCAAGAGTGTTCAACATCTTTGAGAAATCTATCGCCTCAGAAAGCTCCTTCCTTTGAACTGGAGCTTGCTGCTCAGTTTCTACCTCAGTCTCCACATTCAGCGCGGTTTTGGGTTGATTAGGCACGGCTTGTGATTCAATTTCCACAGCGAGTGCTAATTCAGGTTCTGAGATGTGCAGCTCCTGCTCAACCGAGCTTTCCGTCGCCAATGACTGGGTAGTAGGCTGCAATTGACTATCCTGAGCGACACGCATTGTCCGGATCGCAATTAGGATGATTAGAGCCATCGCGACAATACTTAGCATTACTATCATTAATATTTGATGATTAACGATAAGCTTAGATTGATCCGTTCTTTGAGAAAGCTCGCGCATCACCGGGTGATTTACAACTCGTTCGATTAGGAACTCAGTATTCGCAGATTGTGAGAGTAGTACCGATGCTTGAGAGTTCAGAGCTAATAGCTCCAACCTATCCTCTTCTGGTAGTTGATACGCCGCACGCTGAATTTCTTCTAGACGCAGATAGACTTGTCTTGGCTCGATAGATTCATTAAACAATGTGTCCAATACTACATAAGACAATTGATTACTTAGCGCTTTTGCACTTGCACTAAATGTTGGCGTTTGCTCGCTAACTCGCGCGATAAACTCATCAAGACGAGTTTCATCACTTGCAAGCAATTCTGCCTGCTCAACAAACCGTTCTAGCAAATATACAGTGTGTGATACGTCGGAAAGTAGATCTGAGCTGGTTAGAGATTTAAGTTGAATCGCTTGCGCATGTATTAACTGAATATCAAGCTCTATCTGTTCCGAAAACTTAGAGCGATAAGGTTGAGGGAGAAAGAGAGTCTGCTGCAGCTTATTGATACTAATGGATATCTCATCCATTAAATGGTTAATTTGATCTTCTTTAGAAGTCAGGTAAACGACAACCGAAATGGCCAGCGCCCACATCATGCCAATAATGGCAACGACAGTAAAAAGACGTTTATAAGAATTCAACAACCGTTCCCCTTCCTTGGTTCTTGCGATCTAAAAAGCGCTACACAAGGCAGCGCTTTCGTTATTTTATCGGTTCCGAGTCAACTGATCTCTGAGATTAGGAGGTGTCCCCTTGATCGTCAATGTATCAGTTTCTGGATCGTAAAATACGCGCTCACCCAGTAATAGACTATCAAAGCTTAAGTTCAGTCCACCACCTGCACCAACAAATTTTGTTAGCTTGCGAACTGTGGAGCGATCTGCTGGAAAACTGTCTTCAAGATCATAGCCTTGTTCTTGAGTGTAATCTAAAAAGCTCGCGCCTTCATTACTAGGTAACTCTCCGGACAGTTCTTTTATTTGAACTTCATCACCAGTCTTCAACTGATCACTGCAGTAATCAAAGACCTGCTTCTTGTAACTAACGGTTTCATCTTTATCAAGCTGAGCATCCGCACAATAATCCTCTACCGCTTGCATCAAAATGGTATTTTGCTGTTTAGTATCCAGCCCCACCTGTGCCTGCAAAAAGTCGAGGAAGAAGTCTGCTACTTTGCGACCTACCCTACCTTTGATGTAGGTGAGATAACGGTTAGAGCTTTTATCTAAGTCATAACTGGTTAGGTCAATGCGTGCTGCAATGTCCATCTTGGCGATATCGAGATAATCAATTGAACCGATGTTCAACCCTTCGGTTATTTGCAAGCTATTGTATGAAGGCAGCAAACCGATGAACAGATAGTCGGTTGCTAAAGACTGATACTGTGCCATTACCAAGGTACCCGCTTCTGCAAATGGGTATTTAGCTAACTCAGTTTTTAGTCGCTCGGCGCTGTCTTGCGAGAATGCGTAAAAGTCTTTATCACCTTTTAGCAGCTCACCCAGCCAAACTTGGAAGTCACTTTCTTGAGTGAAGGAACCAAATCCTTTTCCTGCTTTCGAATTAAATACGCGATGAAGCTCAGCAACAAGGCTCTCGGTTGAATTATCGTTTGGTAAAAGGGCCTCACGGTAATGAACAACCAGTTCTTCCTGCTCATTTATCGCCAACTGGTGTAAAATAACGTTAGATAGGTTCAAACTCATAGTGAAATTATTATCGTTGCTGTTTCGTTTGTGATGCAGAGTAGGGTATCATAAGCCGCTTTCATTATCATTAGCAGAGTCTTTATGCCAATTACATCTAAATATACCGATCAACAAGTTGAAGATATCCTTTCTGAAGTTGCAGCAGTGCTTGATAAGCATGGCGCAAGTGCAGAACTTTCACTTATGATTGCAGGCAATATCGCAACCAATGTCTTAAATCAGAACGTTGCTCCTTCACAACGCCAAGCAATTGCGGAAAAATTCTCTAAGGCTCTGATTTCTTCTCTAGAAACTAAAGACCAACACTAATCAACTACGGACAGAAAAAACGGCAGATGGTAGATAGCGAAAATTCATATGGTGAACGAGTCTCACGACTAGTCGGTTGGGGACACTGGTTTGCGTTCTTCAATATTATCGCAGCTATGTTGGTTGGCACGCGTTATATCGCCGCGTCGCCATGGCCAGATACACTGTTGGGGCAGATCTATCTGCTGACCTCGTGGATTGGGCATTTTGGCTTTTTAGTATTTGCCTTGTATCTTTTAGTGTTATTTCCGCTAACGTTTATTGTTCCTTCGCGCAAGCTCTTTAGGCTGCTTGCCGTTTGTTTCGCAACGTTCGGACTCACAGTCCTACTCATTGATACTCAAGCATACCAGTCAATCAACTTACACCTTTCTCCGGTGGTATGGGAGCTACTGTTCAATGACGAAAGTAGCCCGATAAGTTCGGACCTACAACATCTATTTATTGTGCTACCGCCAATATTCTTAGCGCAGTTGGCACTTTCAGAGTGGGTTTGGAAGAAACAACGTAAACTCTCCCACAAGCATGTCGGACGCCCACTCACGGCGCTGTTCTTCTTGTGCTTTATTTCTAGCCACCTGATTTTTATCTGGGCAGATGCTTATTTCTATAATCCAATTACCATTCAAAAAGCGAACTTCCCGCTTTCTTACCCAATGACAGCCAAGTCATTCATGGAAAAGCATGGTCTATTGGATAGAGAAGAATACCTTCAAAAATTGAAAGAGAATGAAGGTGCGGTAGACCTTGTTAGCTACCCATTAACAGAGATAGAGTTCAATCGTCGCTCAGAAAATTTAAACGTACTTGTCGTAAGCATTAATAACTTACGCAGCGATATGTTAACTGCGGAGACCATGCCTGTTAGTTATGGCTTTGCTCTAAACAACCAGAATTTCACTAATCACTATAGTTCTAGCAATGACGACTTTGGTGTATTTGGTTTGATGTATGGTCTGCCAAGTAGCTACGCAAGTAGCATCAAAGCTCAAGGGACTGCGCCTCTGTTTATGTCAATTCTTCGCGACCAAGGCTATAGTTTCAAACTCTATAGCGGTGATAATTTTGAAGATGATATTTATAGAGACACCATATTCCGCAAATTCCCTATGGTAGACCTAACCGTTCAGCAAGAAGGTGAAACGAACCCACCTGTCGTCTCTGACCTCACTGCCATCAAACGTTGGCAAGCTGATATTAAATCAGGGGCCGGAAAACCTTGGTTCAGCTACATAGAACTTACGACCGTTGATAACTTCGACGCCTATCAACCACAAGGCACTGACTTATCACCGGAACAGCAGTTTATTGCTGCTTATTCTGCTGCAGCGACAGCAGCGGATGGTGAGTTTGCTAAAATATTGCAAACAATCGCTGACCAAGGGTTGATGAACAACACCGTGATTATTCTTACGTCTAATCATGGCACTGAATTCAACGAAACGAAGACGCGCAGTTGGGGCTCTAATACCAACTACAGTCAATATCAACTTCGCGTTCCTATGGTAGTCCATTGGCCTGGAAAACTGGCTGCAGACTATACCCATATGACCAGTCACCTTGATCTCTCAGCAACCATCATGCAAGACTTAAGTGGCGTGTCCACGAATGTGAAAAACTACAGCAGTGGTCGTAACTTGTTTGATGAACGTAAACGTAAATGGATTATCGCAGGGGACACTAGAGAGCTCGCATTAATTACGCCGACAGATACTACTGTTGTCGATAAATTTGGTAACTACAGCTTATACGATCACAACTATCGTAAACTAGACGATAAGAATCCGAAGCTGCCGATACTGATGCAAGGCTTCACAGAACTACAACGTTTCTACGCAAAAAGTCAGTAAATCAAGGATTTAATAACTCTAGACTCTTGACCTAGAAAATCCTCTGGTTTAGATTAATCCCATCGGACTGTAGCGCAGCTTGGTAGCGCACCGTCATGGGGTGTCGGGGGTCGCTGGTTCAAATCCAGTCAGTCCGACCATATTCAAGCCCCTAGTGAAAACTAAGGGCTTTTTACTAGAGAAATGTTTAGTTTATAGACACCCAGACCTATTTTTTAATTCAAGTGCTTATAATTGCAGCAAACAGTTAAAATAAGGGTTTACAAACAGTAAGATGCCTATTATTATGCGCATCAACAACGGAGAGATGGCTGAGTGGTTGAAAGCACCGGTCTTGAAAACCGGCATACGTTAATAGCGTATCTAGGGTTCAAATCCCTATCTCTCCGCCACTTTT